>NZ_FPCI01000002.1:962635-1283514 GCF_900116385.1 Pseudoxanthomonas sp. YR558
TCGATGGTGTCGCTGTCGAACTTGTAGAAGTCGGCCTGCACCAGGCCTTCAAAGCTCACTTCCGAGCCGCCGATGACGTCGATGGTGATCTCGGCGTGCGCCGCCGGGGCAACAAGGGCGGCGAGCAGGGCCAGGGACAGGGTGCTGCGGGACAGTTTCATGGGGTAGCCCTTCGGGCGAGGTGGAAGATGCCGCGAAGACTAGGGTGTGAAAGTTGCGTTATTGTTACAGCGCTGTCTTATTTCGCTGGCGTGACCGAGTCGTGACAGGCCGAGTGTCCAGGGCGTCCGTCGGGGCAAGCCACATCTTCAGGGGAATCGAAAAACGATGACGGTAATCCGCAGGGGGATTGGCGCCTTGGCGCTGGGGATCGCGCTTTGTCAGCCGGCGTGGGGAGGTTCCGGAGAACCGGTTGACCTCGATGTGGTCGCGAGGATCCGCTACGAGGCGTTCAACCGCTCGCAGGCAGCGGCCAACCTGAAGGAGCTCACCGAGACCGTCGGGCCGCGCTTAACCGCGTCGCCCAACTACGCGCGCGCCAGCGCGTGGGCACGTGGCAAGTTGTCCGGTTGGGGCCTGTCCGGCGTGCACGAGGAGATCTTCGATCCTGCTTTCGGCCGCGGCTGGGCGTTCGAATCTTCGCGCGTGGAGATGGTGTCGCCGCGGCAGGCGCCCGTGCATGCGCTGCCCAAGGCCTGGACGCGCGGCACCGGCGGTGCGGTGGAAGGCGAGGTGGTCCTGGCCTCGTTCAAGACGCTGGAGGACATCGACAAGCAGCGCGGCAAACTGCGCGGGAAGATCGTGCTGCTGGACGACGCGCGCGCCTTCAAGCCGGCCGACAAGGCCGATTTCCGTCGCTACAGCGAGGCCGACCTGGGCGAACTGCAGACATTCCCCATCGCCGAAGACGCCGCACCCGATGCGCAGGAGAAGCGCCTGGAGGAGTACCGCAAGCGCCAGGCCCTGACCAAGGCGCTGAATACCTTCCTTGCGGAAGAGGGTGTACTCGCGACGCTCTCGCTCAGCTCGTGGGACAACGGCATCATCCGTGCCACCGGCGGTGGTGCGCGCAAGGCGGACGAGCCGGTGGGCGTGACCGAGCTGGTCCTGCCTACCGAGCACTACAACCCGCTGGTGCGTGCGGTGCAGGGGAAGCAGCCGGTGCGCCTGCGCATCGACGTCGATTCCCGCTTCACCAGCGAGCAGGACCTGCCGGCCACCAACACGTTCGCGGAAATCCCGGGCAGCGGTGGCAAGGCGGGCGAGGTCGTCATGATCGGCGCGCACCTGGATTCGTGGCACACCGGGACAGGCGCCAGCGACAACGGCGCCGGCGTCGTCGTGATGATGGAGGCCATGCGCATCCTGAAAGCGATCGGGGTGAAGCCCCGCCGCACCATCCGCCTGGCGCTGTGGGGCGGTGAAGAACAGGGACTGCACGGCTCGGCGGGCTACGTCGCCAAGTACCTGGCCGACTACCCGCCCCCGACCGATCCGGAGCAGAAGGCGTTGCCCCGTGCATACCAGCGTGGCACCGGGCCATTGCAACGCCAGCGTGGTTACGGGAGCTTCTCTACGTACTTCAACTTCGACAACGGCACGGGCCGCATCCGCGGCATCTATGCACAGGAAAACCATGCCGCCGTGCCGATCTTCAAGGCATGGCTGGAGCCGTTCGCCGACATCGGCGCGACCATCGTGACCACCCGCAACACCGGCAGCACGGACCACATCTCGTTCGACCGTGTCGGCCTGCCGGGTTTCCAGTTCGTGCAGGACCCGGCGGACTACTTCACCCACGTCCACCACACGCATCTGGACACCTACGACCACGTGGTGCCGGAAGACCTGAAGCAGGCCGCGGCGATCATCGCTTCGTTCGCGTACCACGCCGCGATGCGCGAAGAGCGCCTGCCGCGCAAGCCGTTCGTGGAACGGGACGAGCAGTAAGCGCAAGCGACGGCGGCCGCATCAGGCCGCCGTCTTCTCCTTGAAGCGGCAGATGTCGCGGATCACGCACTGCGGGCAGTCCGGCTTGCGCGCCTTGCACACGTAGCGGCCGTGCAGGATCAACCAGTGATGCGCATCCTGCATGAACTCCGCTGGCACCACCTTCAGCAGTTTGTCCTCCACCGCGCGGACGTCCTTGCCGGGCGCCAGGCCGGTGCGGTTGGCCACGCGGAAGATGTGCGTGTCCACCGCAATGGTCGGTTCACCGAAGGCGGTATTGAGCACCACGTTCGCGGTCTTGCGTCCCACGCCAGGCAAGCCTTCCAGTGCTTCGCGCGAGCGCGGCACCTCGCCGCCGTACTGATCGATGAGGATGCGGCAAGTGGCGATCACGTTCTTCGCCTTGGCGTTGAACAAGCCGATCGTCGCGATGTACTTCTTCAACCCCTCTTCGCCAAGCGCAAGGATCGCGGCCGGGGTGTTGGCCACGGGGAAGAGCCGTCGCGTCGCCTTGTTGACGCCCACGTCGGTCGCCTGCGCGGACAGGGTCACCGCGACCAACAACTCGAAGGGCGTGCTGTATTCCAGTTCCGTGGTCGGACGGGGATTGAGTTCGCGCAACCGCGAGAACAGTTCCACCACTTCATCACGCTTGAGCGTCGGGCTCCGCCGCGGTGCACTCATGGTTTGGTGCGCTCCGCGGCCTTGGCGCGTGCGCGTTCCAGGATGGCGGCGGCAGCCGCCGGCAACGCGGGTCTCACCGGTGTCGCGGGACCGACGGGCTGCAGCGTGACGCGCCTTGCCTCGCGTTCGGCCGCACGACGTTCCAGTCGCGCCGCGCGCTGGCGGTAGCGTTCGCGTGCTGCCCACGCGGCGTGCAGGCGAACCTGCGCGCGGATGATCGCGTCTGCATCCGCAGGCGCGGTGCATCCACCTGCGCACGGCGCCCACGCCATGAGGCCGGCCTGCAACGCAGCATCGACCTCGTCGTCGGCCAGCAAGCGTGCCAGGTCGCGTGCCTCCTCGCAGCCGGGGCAGGGCGCAGTCATGTGGCTCAACGGCCGGTGAAGCTGGGCTTGCGGCGTTCAGTGAAGGCGCGCGTCCCTTCGCGCATGTCATCGGTCGAGAACATCAGGCCGAACTGCGCGGTTTCATACTGCAGGCCTTCCTCGATGCCGCACTCGCCACCGATGTTGACCACATCCAGCGTGGCGCGCAGGGCCAGCGGTGCGGAGACCGCAAGCTGCGCGGCAACCTTTTGGGTTTCGTCCTCCAGCTCTGCCGCCGGCACGACCCGGTTGATGATGCCCAACTGCAGCGCGCGTTCGGCCGTGATCGGTGTGCCCAGCAGGCAAAGTTCCAGGGTCGCGGCACGGCCGGCGAGGCGCAGCAGGCGCTGGCTGCCCCCGAAGCCGGGGATCAGTCCCAGGTTGATTTCCGGCTGCCCGACCTTAGCCGTGTCCGCGGCAATGCGCAGGTGGCAGGCCATCGCCAGTTCGAGGCCGCCGCCCAGGGCGAACCCGTTGACCATCGCGATCACGGGCTTGGGCAGCGTTTCGATGGTGCGCATCAACCGCTGGCCGCGCAGCGAGAAATCGCGGCCGTCGGTGGCCCGCAGGTCCGCCATTTCAGCGATGTCCGCCCCCGCCACGAAGGCCTTCGGGCCCGCGCCGGTCAGGATGACCACGCGCACGGACGCGTCTTCGGCAGCGGCCGTGAAGGCGGCCTGCAACGCGTCGAGCGTGGCCGCATTCAGGGCGTTCAGCTTGTCGGGACGATGAACGGTGAGGCGGCGGATGCCATCGGCATCGCTAACCAGAACAAGGCTTTCGGACATGGGATTTTCAGGGGTTTTGTAAAAATTCGGTAAAGAGGGAACTCTGTCGCGGAGGGCCGGTCAGAGCAGCCTGCTGTCAGTGGCGGTTAAGCGCCCCGGCCGCTATCCTAGCGCGTCCATTCCAGGCGGTATGCCGCCCATCCCGGAGAGTGTTTTGATGAAGTTGCGTTCGTTAGTGGTCGCTGTTGCGGCATTCGCCATGGCCGGTAGCGCCCTGGCCCAGGACGTATCGTCCGAGAAGGGCAAGCTGAGCTACTACTTCGGCTACGACTATGGCAACAACCTGGCCGAGCTGACCGCCCGTGGCGAGCAGCTGGACATCAATTCCGTCGTCAAGGGCCTGCAGGATGCCTACGCCAAGCAAAAGCCCGCGCTGACCAGTGAGCAGCTGAAGCCCGCGCTGGAAGCCTTCCAGAAACGTGAGCAGGCCCGCGCGCAGCAGGCCAAGGCCGAGTACGACAAGGTCGCGGCCGAAAACAAGACCAAGAGCGACCAGTTCATCGCCAGCTTCAAGGGTCAGGCCGGTGTGAAGCTGCTGCCCAGCGGCGTCGCTTACAAGGTGTTGGAGAATGGCACCGGTGCGAAGCCGACGCAGGCCAGCACCGTCGAGTTGCAGGTAGCAGGCGCCTATCCGATGGGCCAGCGCCCCGCTGAGGCGCGTCCGCCGCAGCAGATGAAGGACGTGAAGGTCAGCGCCATCGAAATGCAGGCTATGCGCGAAGTACTGCTGCAGATGCCGGTCGGCTCGAAGTGGGAAGTCGCGCTGCCGCCGGAGAAGGCGTATGGCGCCGACCCGCGCACGGGCTTCCCGCCCAACGTGGCCGTCGTGTTCGAGATCAAGCTGGTCAGCGCCAAGTAATTCCCGCCTGATCGTTCCATCCCTGCGCCGGCCTCGTGCCGGCGCAGTGCTTTTCGCGGCAGGAAGCTTTTTCGCGCTACCCTCCGCAGGTGTCCGACGACATGAATACCGCTTTCCGCGCCGTGCTCAGCCCGTGTATCGGCGTTTGCACGCTCGACGACGCCGGCCTCTGCCAGGGTTGCCTGCGCACCACCTCGGAGATCGCACGCTGGTCGCAGATGAACGATGACGAACGCCTGCGCCTGATGGAATCCGTGCTGCCTGCACGCGAACGCGCGCGCGCGCCGCTTGTCGAACAATTGCACGAAGGCGCCCGCTTGCAGCGCGCCCTCCATCCGTTGGGCGCAGTACCGCGCACGGCGGGTTGGAACCACGAAGAACTCATCGATCTGTTACCGCCCGGGCCGCTGGCGGAGGCCGCGGTGCTCGCCGGCCTGGTCCCGCGCGACAGCGGCACCCAGGTGTTGCTGACGCGACGCACGGACGGACTGCGCCACCATGGCGGACAGGTAAGTTTCCCCGGCGGACGCATCGAGCCCAGCGACGCGGACGTCGTGGCCGCTGCGCTGCGCGAGAGCCGCGAGGAGATCGCGTTGCAGGCCTCGCAGGCGGTGCCGCTAGGCTTCCTGGACCCCTTCACCACCATCAGCGGCTTCCGCGTGGTGCCGGTGGTGGCGGTGATCGATCCGGCGTTCGTGCCGACGCCGGAGCCCGGCGAGGTGGCCGATGTCTTCGAAGTGCCGCTCGACTACCTGCTCGCACCCGACAACCTGCGCCGCGTGGAGGTCGACTACCGTGGCCGCCGCCGCGCGGTGCTCGAGTACGACTGGCCAGGGCAGCGCATCTGGGGCGCCACCGCCGCCATCCTGTTCAACCTGCGGCAACGCCTGGAGCAACTCGCATGAACTGGACCGCGCTTGTCGATGCACAGGCATTGTCGGCCGCCATCGGCGCACCCGACCTTCGATTGGTGGATGCGCGTTTCGTCATGCTCAACGCAGCCCCCGACGCAGGCCGCCAAGCCTATGCACAGGGGCATCTCCCCGGCGCGGTCTATGCCGATCTGAATCTGGATCTGTCGGATCTTTCCAAAGTCGGCGAGGGGAGGCACCCCATGCCCGATGAGGCCGTCTTCACGCGCCGGCTTGGCGAGTGGGGCATCGCGCCAGCGCATCAAGTCGTGGTGTACGACGCGGGCGATGGCAGCATGGCCGCCGCCCGCGCGTGGTGGCTGTTGAAATTGCTTGGCCATGAGCGCGTTGCCGTCCTCGACGGTGGGCTGGCCGCCTGGCGTGCCGCGGGGGGTGCCGAGACCGCGGCGCTTCCTGATATCGCGCCGACGCCAGCGTATCCGGCACGTTTCGACATGCGACAGTGCGTGAGTACGGACGAGGTGGTGGCGCGCCTGGGCGAAGACTCGGGGTGGTTGTTCGACGCGCGGGCAGGCGAACGTTTCCGCGGCGAAGTCGAACCCATCGATCCCATCGCGGGCCACGTGCCGGGTGCGGTCAATCTGCCGTTCGCTCAGGCACTCCGCGATGGGCGCTTCACATCGGCGTCCGAGTTGCGTTCCCTGCTGTCGCCCCTGCTGGGCGATCACCAGAGTTCCGAGAGCGTGCTGATGTGCGGTTCCGGCGTGACGGCATGCCATCTGCTGCTCGCCTTCGAACATGCCGGCCTGCACGGTGCACGGGTCTATCCCGGATCGTGGAGCGGCTGGATCAGCAACGCTGCTCGCCCGGTCGCACGCGGCCCTTGAAGCGCGGCGCGCTACTTTTTCAATTTGTCGATCAACGCGCGCAGCGCGGCCTGCGTGTCCGGCGCATGCCAGGCATCGACGAAGCGCTCGAGCTGGATCAATCCCGGGTCCAGCGCTTCCACAAGGTCGCGACGGGCGAGGGCACGGGTCTGCAGCATCGGATGGTGCGGCAGTGCCAGTAGATGTTGTAGCCAGGCAATCGCACGCGTGGTGACGTTGTCCTGGTCCACCAGTTCATCGACCAGGCCGATTTCCAGCGCGCGCTCGGCCGGCACCATCTCGCCGGCCACCAATAGGCGCTCCGCGCGATAGGGGCCCACCACGCGGCGCATCAGGCGTTGGATGCCTTCCGGTACCACCAGGCCGACCTGTGTTTCATTGAGCCCCAACGCGAACGGACGCGCCGGATCGGGGCTGCGTGCCATCACGCGGTAGTCGCAGCACAGGGCCAGCACGCAGCCGCCTGCCGGCGCGTGGCCGGTGATCGCGGCGACCACGGGCACGCGTGATTCCGCCAGCGTGCGCGCCGCACCGAAGAACGCCTGCCAGGCATCGAGCAGCGACTTGCGGTCGTCGCCCAGCGACATCAGGTAGGGCACGTCCATGCCGGCGGAAAAGATCTTGGGATTGCCGGCCAGCACGATGCCACGCACGCCGTCATCGAGCGCGGTATTGAGCGCATCGATCAGGGCGCGGCACAGGTCCGTGTTGAGGGCGTTGACCGGCGCGCGCGCCAGCCGGATCTCGCGGATGTCGCCGTGATCGGCGATTTCGATGAGGGCGCTCATTCACCATCTCCCTGGAGTCAGGTCGCTATCATAGGCGCATGAACCGACGCTTCGTGATGCTCCCGCTGCTGGGTCTGGCGTTTGCCAGCGCGCTCCCCGCCATGGCCGCCGAATGCTTGCCGAAGGCGCAAGGCGCCTGGGTGCGCGTACCGCCGGTGGCCATGCCGATGATGGCCGGCTTCGCCCGCATCGAGAATCCGTGCCGCGCACCGGTCACGGTGGTGGGGGCGGAGAGCCTGGCCTTCGCGGACGTGTCGCTGCACGAAACGCGCGATGAAGGCGGCGTCAGCCGGATGCGCGAAGTGGAGCGTCTGCCCATCGCACCCGGCAAGCAGGTCGAACTGAAGCCCGGCGGCCTGCACCTGATGCTGCATGGCGCTTATGCGCCAGTGGCTGCCGGCGAGAAGGTGGTGATCACGCTGAAGCTGGCCGACGGGCGCTCGGTGCCGGTGCAGTTCGAGGCGCGCAAGAGCGCGCCCTGATCCGCTGACTACTCCGACACCGCCCGGATCGCCGCCGGCAGCGGTGCGCTATGGCCGGTCTGGGTGTCCATCCACACCACCACCACGTTGCCGTCGGAATACAGCACGCTGTCGTCCTTCGCCGACACGATCCGGTGCCCGATGGTGACGCTGCTGGTGCCGAGCCGGTCGACGTAGAGTTCCACCACCACGTCGTTCGGCCAGGTCAGCGGGCGCTTGTAGTTGATGTTGTTGGCGGCCACGACGGGCGCGATGCGGTCGGTCATCGAGACTTCCGGCACCGTCAGCATCCAGCGCACGCGCGCTTCCTCCAGGTACGAAATGTACTTGGCGTTGTTCACGTGGCCCATGCTGTCCATGTCCCGCCAGCGCACGCTGATCGGGATCTTCGCCAGCAGTTTGCGGCCGTCGTCGTGGGGTTGGCTCATGACGCGGCCTTCTTCTTCGTGGTTTTGGTGGCGGATTTGCGGGGTGGTAGCACATCGGGCTTCGCCATGGCCGCGGGCTTCGTCGGCTTGGGCACTTTGGCCGGCGGCAGCAGCTTGGCGAGGAAGCGGCCGGTATGCGATTCCGGATGCGCCGCGATGTCCTCGGGCGTGCCGGTGGCCAGGATGCGTCCGCCCCGGTGCCCACCTTCGGGCCCGAGGTCGACGACCCAGTCGGCCGTCTTGATGACGTCCAGGTTGTGCTCGATCACGACGATCGTGTTGCCGTCATCGCGCAGCTTGTGCAGTACGGCGAGCAAGTGCTCGATGTCGTGGAAGTGCAGGCCCGTCGTGGGCTCATCCAGGATGTACAGCGTGCGGCCCGTGTCGCGGCGCGAGAGCTCCTTCGACAGCTTCACGCGTTGCGCTTCGCCACCGGACAGCGTGGTCGCGCTCTGGCCCAGCTTGACGTAGCTCAGGCCCACGTCCACGAGCGTTTCCAGCTTCCGCGCGATCGACGGCACCGGCTCGAACAGGGTCAGTGCATCCTCGACCGTCATTTCCAGCACGTCGTTGATGTTGTAGCCCTTGTAAAGGATCTCCAGCGTCTCGCGGTTGTAGCGCTTGCCGTGGCAGACGTCGCAGGGTACGTACACGTCCGGCAGGAAGTGCATCTCGACCTTGATCATGCCGTCGCCCTGACAGGCCTCGCAGCGGCCACCGCGCACGTTAAAGCTGAAGCGGCCCGGCGAATAGCCGCGCGCGCGCGCTTCAGGCACCTGCGCATACAGTTCGCGCAGCGGCGTGAACAAGCCGGTGTACGTCGCGGGGTTCGAACGCGGCGTGCGGCCGATCGGCGACTGGTCGATGTCCACGACCTTGTCGAACAGGTCGAGGCCTTCGATCTCGCGGTACGGCGCGGGCTTGTGCGATGCGCCGTTGATCTCGTTGGCGGCCAGCGCGTACAGGGTGTCGTTGATCAGCGTCGACTTGCCCGAGCCGGACACACCGGTGATGCAGGTGAACAGTCCCGACGGGACGTCGAGGTCCACATCCTTCAGGTTGTTGCCCGTCGCGCCGCGCAGGTGCAGCGTCATCTTCGGGTTCGCCTTGTGGCGCGCCTTCGGCACTTCGATCTGGCGCTTGCCGGAGAGATACTGACCTGTCAGCGAGCGAGGCGCCTTCAACAAGTCGTCGAGGGTGCCCTGGCCGACGATCTCGCCACCATGCACGCCCGCACCCGGCCCGATGTCGAGCACGTAGTCCGCCATGCGGATGGCGTCTTCATCGTGTTCGACCACGATCACCGTGTTGCCCAGATCGCGCAGGCGCGTCAGCGTACCGAGCAGGCGCTCGTTGTCGCGCTGGTGCAGGCCGATGCTGGGCTCATCCAGTACGTACATCACGCCGACCAGCCCGGCGCCGATCTGCGATGCCAGGCGGATGCGCTGGGCTTCGCCGCCGGACAGCGTGTCCGCCTTGCGCTCGAGGGTGAGGTAGTCCAGGCCGACATCGACCAGGAACCCGAGGCGCTCGGCGATTTCCTTGACGATCTTCGTCGCGATTTCGCCGCGCCAGCCGGGCAGATCGAGGCCACGAAAGAAGGCCAATGCTTCGTCCACCGGCAGCACCACCAGCGAAGGCAGCGGACGGTCGGCGACGAAGACGTTGCGCGCCGACTTGTTCAGTCGTGCGCCTGCGCAATCCGGGCAAGGCCGGTCGCTGATGTACTTCGCGAGTTCCTCGCGCACCGCCGGCGATTCGGTCTCGCGGTAGCGGCGTTCGAGGTTGGGCACGATGCCTTCGAAGCGGTGCTTGCGCTGCGTGCGCCCGCCCGATTCGGTGAGGTAGGTGAAGGTGATGACGTCTTCGCCACTGCCGTACAGCACGGCTTGCTGCACCTTTTCGGGCAGCGACTGCCATGTCGCGTCGGTGTCGAACTGGTAGTGCTTGGCCAGCGACGCGATCAGTTGGAAGTAGTAGGCATTGCGGCGATCCCAGCCACGCACGGCGCCGGCGGCCAGCGACAACTCCGGATGGACCACGACGCGCGCCGGGTCGAAGAATTGCGCAACGCCCAGGCCATCACAGGTCGGGCAGGCGCCGACCGGCGAGTTGAAAGAGAACAGGCGCGGTTCCAGCTCCGGCAGCGAGTAATCGCAGACCGGGCAGGAGTATTTGGATGAGAACAGCAGCGGTGCGGATTCGGGCTGGTCCAGCGACATCACCTGGGCCATGCCATCGCCCAGCTTCAGCGCGGTCTCGAAGCTTTCCGCCAGGCGTTGCTTGAGGTCTTCGCGCGGACGGAAGCGGTCGATCACCGCTTCGATCGTGTGTTTCTGGCGCAGCGCCAACGCCGGCACGGCATCGATCTCGTACAACTCGCCGTCCACGCGCACGCGGACGAAGCCCTGGGCGCGTAGTTGGTCGAACACCTGTGCGTGCTCGCCCTTGCGTTCACGGATTACCGGCGCCAGCAGCATGTAGCGCTGCTCGCCGTCGAGCGCCAGCACCTGGTCGACCATCTGGCTGACCGTCTGCGCCTCCAGCGGATACCCGTGGTCCGGGCAGCGCGGCAAGCCCACGCGGGCGTACAGCAGGCGGAGGTAGTCGTAGATCTCGGTGATCGTGCCGACCGTCGATCGCGGATTGTGGCTGGTCGATTTCTGCTCGATCGAGATCGCCGGCGACAGGCCTTCGATGTGGTCCACATCGGGCTTTTCCATCACCGACAGGAACTGCCGCGCGTAGGCCGACAGCGATTCGACGTAGCGGCGCTGGCCTTCGGCGTAGATCGTGTCGAACGCCAGCGACGACTTGCCCGAACCGGACAGGCCGGTGATCACGATCAGCTTGTCGCGCGGGAGGTCGAGGTCGATGTTCTTGAGGTTGTGCGTCCGCGCGCCGCGGATGCGGATGAAGTCCATGGCCATCGGGTGGGGGATCCGGAAAGCGAACAAGGAAGCGTAGCGATCTGCTCAGATGGGGGCAAATCGCCCCATGCACCAGTGCAGGGAGACGCGGAGAGGTGGAAGCGGTCAGGCGGCAGTGGGACTGTCGAGCCCCGTTCCGGCGCGTACCGTCCCGAAGCGGGCATGCGCTGAAGCCGCTGAGGGCAGAGACAGGCAGGAAGATCGGGGCAAGTCCATGAATCTCAAGGGCTATGGGAGGGGCGGATGGTCCAAGCCGGTCAGTGTGGAGGCCCACCTAGGGCGGATTCCGTCCGCAATCGAGCCGGGATGGTCAGGAGGAGGGGGGGGGGAGTTGACCCTAACCGTCTGAATCCCTTAGAATTCCGCTTCTGTCCGCCCTCGATGGCAGGCAGGCTCCAGAAAATAACTACAGAAACCAAGGAATCCACATGTACGCAGTCGTAGTCACTGGCGGTAAGCAGTACCGCGTGATGAAGGGCGAGACGCTCCGCGTCGAGAAGCTCGAGGCCGAAGCCGGCAACGAGATCACCTTCGACAACATCCTGATGCTGGGCGATGGCGAGACCATCAGCCTGGGCGACGCCCTGAAGGGCGCCAACGTCACCGCGAAGGTCGTCGGCCATGGCCGCGCCGACAAGGTGCGCATCATCAAGTTCCGCCGCCGCAAGCACCACATGAAGCGTCAGGGTCACCGGCAGCATTACACCGAAATCGAAATCACCGGCATCAACAAGTAAGGAGAAGCAGTCATGGCACATAAAAAGGGCGTAGGCTCATCGCGCAACGGCCGCGACTCCAACCCGAAGATGCTGGGCGTGAAGGTCTTTGGCGGTCAGGCGATCGACGCGGGCAACATCATCATTCGCCAGCGCGGCACCCAGTTCCACCCGGGTCCGGGCGTCGGCCTGGGTCGCGACCACACGCTGTTCGCGCTGGTCGACGGCAAGGTCGAGTTCTCGATCAAGGGCGCCAAGAAGCGCCGCACCGTCAGCGTGGTAGCGGAAGCCTGAGGCTTCGCGCACACGCGTCGCGAAGGGCCCCGCCGCGTGCGGGGCTTTTCGTTTGCGGGGACGCTGATCCCTGCGTCCCACCCTCCAACGATTGAACCGATCCCGCCATGAAACTCGTAGACGAAGCTGAAATCCTGGTCACCGCCGGCAATGGCGGCAACGGCTGCGTAGGCTTCCGTCGCGAGAAGTTCATCCCGCTGGGCGGCCCCGACGGCGGCGATGGCGGCGGCGGCGGCAGCGTCTGGCTGTTGGCCGACGAAAACCTCAACACCCTGGTCGACTTTCGCCACCAGACCACGTTCCGAGCCCAGCGCGGCGAGAACGGCATGGGGCGGCAGATGTACGGCAAGGCGGGCGACGACCTGACGATCACCGTCCCGGTCGGCACGGTCGTCACCAATGTCAGTACCGACGAAGTCATCGGCGACCTCACCCAGCACGGCGACCGCCTGCTGGTCGCCAAGGGCGGCAAGGGCGGCCTGGGCAACATGCATTTCAAGAGCTCGATCACCCGTGCGCCGCGCAAGGCCACGCCGGGCGAAGAGGGTGAAGAGCGCCTGCTGAAGCTGGAGCTCAAGCTACTGGCCGATGTTGGCCTGCTGGGCTTTCCGAACGCCGGCAAGAGCACCTTCATCCGTGCCGTCTCGGCGGCGACGCCGAAGGTGGCCGACTATCCCTTCACCACGCTCTACCCGAACCTGGGCGTTGTGAGCGTGGAAGCCCACCGTAGCTTCGTCATCGCCGACATCCCGGGCCTGATCGAGGGCGCTGCCGACGGCGCTGGCTTGGGTGCGCAGTTCCTCCGCCACCTGCAGCGCACGCGCATCCTGTTGCACCTGGTGGACATGGCGCCGATGGAAGGCGGCGTGGAAGGCATCGACCCGGTCGAGCAGGTGCGCGCGATCGAGCGCGAACTCGAAAAGCACGACCCGGAACTGTTGGCCAAGCCGCGCTGGCTGGTGCTCAACAAGGCTGACCTGATGTTCGAGGACGAAGCGAAGGAGCGCGCGGAGCAGATCATCGCCAGCCTCGGCTGGACCCAGCCCTGGTATCAGGTCTCGGCGATCTCGCGCGAAGGCACCTGGCCGATCATGAAGGACGTGATGGCCTTCTTCGATCGACAGAAGGCAGAGGCCGACGAGGCCGCCTACGAAGGTTGATGTTCGAAACCCGCCGGAAGGCGGGTTTTTCGTATGCGCGCCGCGCGGGTCGTGTGCGGTGGGTAGGCAAAAAGAAACCCGCCTTTCGGCGGGTTCCGTGTCTTCGCGTCCGTGTACCGCTGGATCAGGCGGCTTGCAGCGCCTTGATGCGGGCGTTCAGGCGGCTCTTGTGGCGAGCGGCCTTGTTACGGTGGATCAGGCCGCGCGAGCTCAGACGGTCGAGGATCGGCTGGGCCGAGACGAACGCGGCCTGGGCGCCAGCGGCGTCGTTGGCATCGAGGGCTTTCAGGACTTTCTTGACGGCGGTGCGCAGCATCGAACGCTGACCGGCGTTGCGCGCATTGCGCACGACGGTCTGCTTGGCGCGCTTCTTGGCGGACTTGATATTGGCCACAGTGGGATTCCTGGTGAATACCTGAGAGAATTCAGGGGTTGAACGGAAGACGGATAATCGAGCCGGAAATTATGGGGCATTCAATGGGTTGCGTCAAGCTGGTGATTCTGTCGGGGGATCTGCCCCGATGAGCGGGAAGCTCCTGCGCTCCGCCGCCGTCTTCAGCTCCATGACCTTCCTGTCCCGGCTCTCGGGACTGGTCCGGGACCAAGTCTACGCCCATGTCTTCGGCGCGGGCGGGATGATGGACGCCTTCTTCGTGGCGTTCCGGATCCCCAACTTCATGCGCCGGCTCTCAGCCGAGGGCTCGTTCTCGATGGCCTTCGTCCCGGTCCTGGCCGAGTACAAGGCCACCCGGAGCCCGGAGGAGGTCAAGGCGCTGATCGACCGGGTCACCGGTACGCTGGCCGCGGCGCTGCTGGTGCTGACTGGCGTCGTCATCCTGCTGGCCCCGCAGATCGCCCGCCTGATCGCGCCGAACTTCGACGCCGAGCAGATGAGGGTGCTGACCGACCTGCTGCGGATCACCTTCCCGTACGCGCTGTTCATTTCGCTGGCCTCGCTGGCGGGCGGCATCCTCAACAGTTACCAGCGCTTCGCCATTCCGGCGCTGTCGCCCGTACTGATGAATCTGTCCATGATCGCCGCCGCTGTGGGCTTCGCGCCGCTGATGGACTACTCGGTCATGGTGCTGGGCTGGGGCGTCTTCGCCGCCGGTGTGCTGCAGCTGGGCTTCCAATTGCCGTCGCTGGCCCGCTTGGGCCTGCTGCCCCGCCCGAAGCTGGACTTCGCCCACGCCGGCGTCCGCAGGATCCTCACCCTGATGGTGCCCACGCTGTTCGGCTCGTCGGTGGCCCAGTTCAACCTGCTGCTTAACACCTGGGTGGCCGCGCTGCTGATCAGTGGCAGCGTCAGCTGGCTGTACTACAGCGACCGGTTGCTGGAATTCCCCCTGGGCATGTTCGGTGTCGCCATCGGCACGGTGATCCTGCCGCACCTGTCCAGCCGTCATGCCGAGACCGATCCGGAGGGCTATTCGAAAGGCCTGGATTGGGGTTTCCGGCTCTGCCTGCTGATCGGACTGCCGGCCTGCGCCGGCCTGATCCTGTGTGCCCAGCCCTTGCTGGCGACGTTGTTCCAGTACGGAAAGTTCGACGCCACCGACGTGCAGATGGCAAGTTGGAGTTTGATGGCCCAGTCCATCGCCGTGCCGGCCTTCCTGCTGGTGAAGGTGCTGGCGCCGGCGTTCTATTCGCGGCAGGACACGCGCACGCCGGTCAAGGCCGCGGTCGTGGCAGTCCTGACGAATGCGCTGTGCACGCTGGTCTTCTTCCTCGTGCTGCTTTACGGCACCGAGCCGGGCCGCCAAGCCTTGCAGGCCACCGGAGGCGACCTGAAGCTAGCGCTGGGCCAGGTGCAGGGCGCGCACGCGCTGCTGGCCTTGGCCATCGCCGTCGCTGGATGGGTCAATGCGCTGCAACTGGCCTGGCTGCTGCGCAAGGCAGGCGTGTACCGGCGCCAGCCTGGCTGGCGCCGGTTCCTGCGCCAGATCGGCGTGGCCACGGTGGCGATGACGCTGGTGGTGCTGGCCTTCCGCCTGTTCTGGCCGGACTGGACGCCCTGGGCCTGGTGGGACCGCGGCTGGCGCCTGGCCGTGATGGTGGGCGCGGGCGGCGCACTGTATGCCGGCCTGCTGTGGGTGCAGGGCATCCGCCCCCGTGACCTGCGTGGCCATTGAGAGCCGGTATGCCCGGCTATACTTCAAGGTTGTTGCATTCTTCCCGGATCGCCCACGTTGGCTGATCCGCCCTGACAGGATTCCATGAGCAGGCTGTTCCGTGACGTCGATGGCGGGTCTCTGTGCCCGCACGGTAGCGTGGTCTGCATCGGCGCCTTCGATGGCCTGCACTCGGGCCACCGCGCGCTGGTGCGGCATGCCGTGGCGCGTGCGCGTGCGCTGGGCGTCGAGTGCGTCGTCGTCACCTTCGAACCGCTGCCGCGAGAGTTCTTCTCCAAGGACCATCCGCCGCCGCGCCTGACCCTGGCGCGTGCCAAGGTCGAAGGCCTGCTGGACCTGGGCGCCGATCGCGTGGGCCTGCTGCGCTTCGACGCCAAGCTTTCGGCGATGTCCGCCGAGGACTTCGTCCGCACCCTGCTGGTCGGCCGGCTGGCCGCCCGCGAAGTCTGGATCGGTCCGGAATTCCGCTTCGGCCACCGCCGCGCCGGCGATGTCGCGCTGCTGCAGGCGATGGGAAGTGAGCTGGGCTTCAGCGCCGACGCGATCGCGCCGGTCGAAGTGCATGGCGAACGCGTGTCCAGCACGCGCATTCGCGAAGCCCTGAAAAGCGGCGACTTCACCACGACCACCCGCCTGCTCGGCCGACCCTATGCCATCGGCGGCCGCGTCGTGCGCGGCAAGCAGCTCGGCCGCACGCTCGGCTTCCCCACCGCCAACCTGCGCTTCCCGAAAGCACCGGCCTTGTCTGGCATCTACGCCACCTGGGTGCACGGCGTGGGCGATGCACCGTGGCCGTCGGTCTCCAGCTTCGGCACGCGTCCCACGGTGGACGGCGTCGAGCCGCTGCTGGAAGCCCATCTGTTCGACTTCGCCGGCGACCTCTACGGGCGCCACATCGAAGTCGAATTCGTCGCCAAGCTGCGCGATGAACTGAAATTCCCCGATCTGCCCAGCCTCACCGAGCAGATGCACCGCGATGCCGACCAGGCGCGCGCACTCCTTTCCGAACACAAAGAACGAGCGACGGCGTGAGCCAGGACTACAAAGCGACCCTCCATCTGCCCGCCACGGATTTCCCGATGCGCGGCGACCTGCCCAAGCGCGAGCCCGACACGCTGGCCCGCTGGGAAAGCCAGGGCCTGTACGCGCAGCTGCGCGAGAACGCCAAGGGCCGCCCGCTGTTCGTGCTGCACGACGGCCCGCCGTACGCCAACGGTGCGATCCACCTGGGCCATGCGGTCAACAAGATCCTGAAGGACATCATCGTCAAGTCGCGCTACCTCGCCGGCTTCGATGCGCCGTACATCCCCGGCTGGGATTGCCACGGCCTGCCGATCGAGATCGCCATCGAGAAGAAGTTCGGCAAGGTGGGCGTGAAGCTGGATGCGGTCGAGTTCCGGCAGAAGTGCCGCGAATACGCCGAGTCGCAGATCGATATCCAGCGCAAGGACTTCAAACGCCTGGGCGTGATCGGCGACTGGGACAACCCGTACAAGACACTGGATTTCCGCTTCGAAGCGAACGAGATCCGCGCGCTGGCGAAGATCGTCGCCAACGGCCACCTGACCCGCGGCGTGAAGCCGGTGCACTGGTGCTTCGATTGCGGCTCGGCGCTGGCCGAGGCGGAGATCGAGTACGCCGACAAGGTGTCGCCCGCCGTCGATGTCGCCTACGCCGCGCGTGATGCGCAGGCGGTGGCGACGGCGTTCGGCGTCACGGTGCCGGCGGATGTCGAGGTCGCGCTGCCGATCTGGACCACCACGCCGTGGACGCTGCCCGCGTCGCTGGCGATCTCGATCGGTGGGGAGCTGGAATACGCCCTGGTCGAAGGCCCTGCGCACGACGGCAAGCGTCGCTGGCTGGTGCTGGCCGATGCGCTCGCGGCGCGCGCGCTGCAGCGCTACGGCGTCACCGACGTGGTCGTGCACGCGCGGGTGAAGGGCAGTGCACTGGAAGGCCTGCTGTTCGCGCATCCGTTCTACGACACGCGCGACATCCCCGTGCTGTTGGGCGACCACGTGTCGGCCGAAGACGGTACCGGCGCCGTGCACACCGCACCCGGCCACGGCCAGGAAGACTATGTCGTCAGCAAGCAGTACGGCTTGCTGGACAAGTACACCGCCGCGCAGCTCAACCCGGTCGATGGCCGTGGCGTCTACCTGCCGTCCACGCCGGCCGCGCATGGCGTGGAACTGGCCGGCCTGCACATCTGGAAGGCCAACGACGTCATCATCGACGTGCTGAAGCAGAGCGGCGTGCTGCTCGCCTTCAGCAAGATGGAACACAGTTATCCGCATTGCTGGCGGCATAAGACGCCCATCGCGTTCCGGGCCACGCCGCAGTGGTTCATCTCGATGGAGCAGGCCCACCTGCGCGCCGACGCGCTGGAAGCGATCAAGCAGGTCGGCTGGTTCCCGCAGTGGGGCGAAGCCCGCATCGCCGGCATGGTCGATGGCCGTCCGGACTGGACCATCTCGCGCCAGCGCACCTGGGGCGTGCCGATCGCGCTGTTCGTGCATCGCGAAACCGGCGAGCCGCATCCGCGCAGCGTCGAACTGATGCGCGCGGTCGCCGACCGCGTGGAGCAGGGCGGCGTCGATGTCTGGTACACGCTGGACGCCGCCGAACTGCTGGGCGACGAAGCGAAGGACTACGACAAGATCACCGACATCCTCGATGTCTGGTTCGACTCCGGCGTGACCCACGAAGGCGTGCTGCTGGAGCGTGGCCTCGGCAAGCCGGCCGACCTCTACCTGGAAGGCTCGGACCAGCATCGCGGCTGGTTCCAGTCCTCGCTGCTGACCGGCGTGGCGATCGACAAGCGGGCGCCGTACAAGCAATGCCTCACCCACGGCTTCACCGTGGACGAGCACGGCCGCAAGATGTCCAAGTCGCTGGGCAATGGCATCGAGCCGCAGGACATCATGAAGACCCTCGGCGCGGACATCCTGCGCCTGTGGATCGCCAGCGCCGACTACAGCAACGAGATGTCGCTGTCGCAGGAAATCCTGAAGCGCAACGCCGACGCCTACCGTCGCCTGCGCAACACCGCGCGCTTCCTGCTCAGCAACCTCGACGGCTTCGATCCCGCGCGCGACCTGGTGGCGCCGGCCGACATGGTCGCGCTGGACCGTTGGATCGTGCACCGCGCGTTCGAAGTGCAGGAGAAGATCAAGGCCGCCTACGACCGTTACGACTTCGCCGAAATCGTGCAGGCGTTGCTGAACTTCTGCAGCGTCGACCTCGGCTCGCTGTACCTGGACGTCACCAAGGACCGCCTGTACACGATGCGTGAGGATTCGCGCGGTCGCCGCAGCGCGCAGAGCGCGATGTATCGCATCGCCGAGGCCTTCGTGCGCTGGATCGCGCCGGTGCTCAGCTTCACCGCCGACGAGATGTGGGGCTACTTGCCCGGCGAGCGCGCCGGCAACGTGCTGTTCGCCACCTGGTACGACGGCCTGGCGCCGCTGCCGGCCGACGCTGCGTTGAACGCCGCCGACTTCGACCAGCTGCTGGCCCTGCGCGAACAGGTCGCCAAGGTGCTGGAACCGATGCGCGCCAACGGCCTGATCGGTGCCGCGCTGGAAGCGGAGATCGCGGTGTCCGTGAACGCCGCCACCGCCGCCAAGTGGCAGACGCTGGCCGAGGAACTGCGCTTCTTCTTCATCAGCGGCGACGTCACCGTCTCCGAAGTCAGCGCCGACGAGGTCTTCGTCCTCGCCACGCCGACCACCAAGAGCAAGTGCGTGCGCTGCTGGCATTACCGCGCCGATGTCGGCGCGCATGCCGAGCATCCGGAACTGTGCGGCCGCTGCGTCAGCAACATCGACGGCGCCGGCGAAACCCGGGAGTGGTTCTGATGACGGCCGCCCCCAAGCCCAACGCGCTGCTCTGGCTGCTGCTGTCGGCGGTGGTGATCGGCCTGGACCAGTGGTCCAAGGCCTGGGTGCTGGCGTCGCTGCCGGAATACACCGCCATCCCGGTGATCGACGGCTTCTGGAACTGGTTCCGCACCTACAACACCGGCGCGGCATTCAGCTTCTTGGCCGACGCGGGCGGCTGGCAGCGCTGGTTCTTCACCGTGCTCGCGGTGGGCATCAGCGGCCTGCTGGGCTACTGGCTGTCGCGCACGCGCCGTGGCGATTGGCGCCAGGCGCTGCCGTACGCGCTGGTGATCGGCGGCGCGCTGGGCAACGTGATCGACCGCCAGATCCACGGCCACGTGATCGATTTCATCCAGTGGCACTGGCGTGACCACTTCTGGCCGGCGTTCAACATCGCCGACTGCGCGGTCGTCGGCGGGGCCATCGGCATTGCGCTGTTCGGCCTGTTCGACGGCAAGAAGAAGGCCGCGTAGGGCGGGCCTTGGCCCGCCGCTCGGTGACACACCCCTACCGTGGGCCAAGGCCCACCCTACGGCGTCGCGGCGGTCTGGTCCTCACCTCGTTCCCTTCTTCCGCAGCCGGGCGGGGGGCACAGGCGTCATGCGGGATCGGCGCCGGCAACAGATTTACCTTTTCATTTCCCTGCCTTCGGTAAGATCGGTTTTATGGACGTCCTGCTCGCCAATCCCCGCGGTTTCTGCGCCGGTGTCGACCGCGCCATCGAGATCGTCAAGCGCGCCATCGAAACGCTGGGCGCACCTATCTACGTGCGCCATGAAGTGGTGCACAACCGCTTCGTCGTCGACGACCTGAAGCAACGCGGCGCGATCTTCGTGGAAGAACTCGACGAAGTGCCGGATGGCGCCACCGTCATCTTCAGCGCGCATGGCGTTTCGCAGGCGGTGCGCGGCGAAGCCACGCGACGCGGATTGAAAGTGTTCGACGCCACCTGCCCGCTGGTCACCAAGGTGCACCTGGAAGTCGCACGCCACTGCCGCGCCGGGCGCGACGTGGTGTTGATCGGCCACGCCGGCCACCCCGAGGTGGAAGGCACGATGGGCCAGTGGAACCGCGAAGGCGGGGAAGGGCAGATCTATCTGGTGGAGGACATCGACCAGGTGGCCACGCTGGAAGTCAGCCAGCCCGAGAACCTGTTCTACACCACCCAGACCACGCTGTCGGTCGACGACACGGTGGGCATCATCCAGGCGCTGCAGGCACGTTTCCCGGCCATCCACGGGCCGAAGAACGACGACATCTGCTACGCCACCCAGAACCGTCAGGACGCCGTGCGCGACCTGGCCAAGCAGTGCGACCTGGTACTCGTGGTCGGTTCGCCGAACAGCTCCAACTCCAACCGCCTGCGCGAGCTGGCCGAGCGCGACGGCGTGGAGTCGTACCTGATCGACGGCGCACACGAGATCGACCCGCGCTGGATCGACGGCAAGCAGCGCATCGGCGTCACCGCCGGCGCCTCCGCGCCGGACGTACTGATCGACGGCGTCATCCAGCGCCTGCGCGACCTCGGCGCCGCCGGTGTCAGCGAACTGGACGGCGAGCCCGAGAACATGGTGTTCGCCCTGCCCAAAGAACTGCGCCTGCAGCTGGTCGGCTGAGGCGCGGCCGCACGCGCACGCGGAACGGGATAAGCGAATGTCGGAATGCTGCGGATGCGGGAAGGTCGTCGATGTCGCCGCGCTGGAGGCGAAGCAGCGCCGCGTGTTGCGCCTCGTGCTGGCGATCAACCTGGCCACGTTCGCGATGATGATGTTCGCCGCCTGGCGTGCGCATTCGTCGTCGCTGCTGTCCGGCAGCCTCGACAACCTCGGTGATGCGCTGACCTATGCGATCAGCCTGGCGGTGGTGGGCGCGTCGCTGCGTGCGAAGGCGAAGGTCGCGTTCTTCAAGGGGCTGCTGATCCTCGGCGCCGCGGTTGCGGTGGGCGTGCAGATCGCGTGGCGGCTGGCCAACCCCGCGGTGCCGCTGTTCGAAGGCATGGGCATCGCCGCGGCGTTGAACCTGGCGGCAAACGCAGTCTGCCTGTGGCTGCTCACGCCGTACCGCACCGGCGACGTCAACATGGCCTCGGCGTGGGAATGCTCGCGCAACGACATCTTCGAAGGCGGCGCGGTGCTGCTGGCCGCCGCGCTTGTGTGGCTGTTCGGAGCAGGCTGGCCCGACTTGCTGATCGCGGCCGCGCTGCTGGTGATGTTCCTGCGTTCGTCCTCGCGTGTGCTGCGCGCCGCCTGGCGCGAGCTGAAGGCCGAACCGCCGACGGGCGTCGCCGCCGCACGCTGATCCCGACGCGCGCGCTTGTTCTGGGGTCGCCACGCCGCCTAAGATCGACCGTGCATCCAGGGGAGGCGCGCCGTGTCGGGGCGCTGTGGATGCAACGGCAGCCGCGATGTCATCGGGCTGCCGCGCGCGGCGATGACAAGGGGATTTGATGAAGCGTTCGATGATGGCGGCAGGGGCCGCATTGCTCTGCCTGTGCGGCACGTTGGCGGCCCAGACGGCCGCGCCGCCGGGAGCGGCGAAGTTGGTGACCTACCTGTTCGAGGTGTTCCGCGGGGACGAGGCGATCCTGCAGTCGATGCGGGAGCAGATGCCCACCGATCCCACGGAGCGGGCGATGATGGAAAGCTCGATGGCCGCGTTCGATGTCAACGCGCTGGCCGCACGCCTCGACGTGCCGTTGTCGCGCCTGCTGACGCCGCAGGAATCCGAGCACTGCCTAGCGTTGATCGCCTCCGACAGCGCGACCGACCTGGCCGAGGCCGGGCGCCGGGCCGCCACGCTCGACGACCTGCTGCCGGAGCTGGAGCGATTGCCCGCCGCCAAGAAGGACGCGATCGCCGCCATGTTCGAAGCGCCCTGCTTCAAGAAAACCCTGGCCTACATCAACTCGGCCGAGGCCCAGCAGGTGTCGTCGGACTACGGCAAGAGCCTGGTCTGCGACTACCTGGCGAAGACCGAGCCGGAGAAGTCGGCGCTGGCGAAGCAGCATGGGCTGTGTCCTTAGTCGCGTCGACATCGGCTTGTTAGAAGAAGGGTGAGATTCCAAGTGAATCGAGTGAATCATCTGGTTATTTCGCGATCGCGCTGTTTTCAGCTGCTCGTTGTACTGGCGTCTGCCGCCCTGCTGTGGGCCTGCAGGCCGCCTGGCTCAGGCGTTGACGTCGAGCTAGTTGAAGGAAAGGAATTCGCCATTGCCGTGAGCAACAGATCTCCAGACGTTCTGGTGGTCGACGATCGGCTATTTGGACTGAGCATCGAATCTTCGGTCAAAGTGGAAGTGGCGCAGGCCGACCGAACGATCATTCCCTCCTGCGGTTACCTGGACTATGTGGGCACGGGATCGCGTATGTCCGTACCTCCCGGGGAAAAGAGCGTCCTGTCCGTTCCATTGACCGCGCTTACAGCGACGCGCTGCCTTGCCCCCAATGAGCGGTACTTGTTCAGGGCCTTGCTGGTTTCAGGTGATGCAGATGTTGCTCGCACCGACTGGGTGCCGTTTCGGGCTGCATCTCTGGAATGACGCAAGGGCCATGGGTGGGTCCTGCGGTCGCATCACTCCGACTTAACCGCAGCGGAGGACACTTCAATCCGCAGGGGTTGCGATGACGGGAGTGGCGCCGCGCGCGTAACGCGCGCTTCGGTGCGTGCTTCCGTCGAACCTTGGGAGCAGGTCATGAGCAAGCCGGCAATCGTTTTGGTGCATGGCTTCTGGGGCGGCGCGGCGCATTGGACCCGCGTCATCCTCGAACTGAAAGCGCTGGGACACTCCGACATCCGCGCGGTCGAGAATCCGCTCACGTCCTTGGCGGACGATGCGGAGCGCACCCGCAAGATGGTGGCGCAGATCGACGGCCCGGTCGTGCTGGTGGGACATTCCTACGGCGGTGCCGTCATCACCCAGGCGGGTAACCTGCCGAACGTGAAAGCGCTGGTGTTCATCGCAGCGTTCGCTCCCGATGCCGGTGAGAGCCCGGGGGGCATCACTCAGGAACATCTCCCCGAGGCTGCACCCAACCTGGCGCCCGATAGCGATGGCTATTTGTGGCTGAAACCCGACAAGTTCCACGAGAGCTTCTGCCAGGATCTCCCGGCGGATGAAGGCTTCGTCATGGCGGTCACCCAGAAGGCGCCGCTGGCGGGCACGTTTGGCGACGCGATCACCGATCCGGCGTGGAAACACAAACCCAACTGGTACCAGATATCCAGCAAGGACCGGATGATTGCGCCGGAAAACCAGCAGCGCATGTCGGGCCGCATGGATGCGCGCAAGGTGATCACCCTGGACGCGAGTCATGCATCGCTGGCATCCCGTGCGAAAGAGGTTGCGGCGCTCATCGACGAAGCGGCGAAGGCGACGGCCTGAGCCGGCTTCGCGTCTGCATCGGGCAGGTGGCAGCCGCGTGTCCTGAGGCGCCCGACCCGGTCGTGCCGCCTGCGGGCAACAAGGAGGCGGCGATGTCCTGGCGCGCCGGTCTGCCAGCGGCTGGTCACGCGCGGCTTTCCGCCGCGCGTTCGGTTCCCGTGCCTCTGTTGATCCCGAAAACGACACGCTCTGGCGTGTGCCGTTCAATATCCATGACTCATTGCACTGCCTTGGCGCGCGCGACTGGCCGAGGCTTGCCGGCCGGCGTGCGGCCATCGACGGCGCGCGCACGTCCGCAAGACGATTCGATACAAGGGGAAAGCATGTTGTCTGCACTGTCGCGTACCGCCGTCCTCGCGTTTCTCCTGTGGACGGGGTTGTCGTCCCTCGCACGTGCGGCCACTCCTCTTGAGGAGGCCAACGAGAAGACCCGGGCGTTCGTTCGGGCCACGATGGAGCAGCAGCGCATCCCGGGGCTGCAGGTGGCTGTCGTCCGCCAGGGACGCATCGTGTTGCTGGAAAATGTCGGCTTCGCCAATGTCGAGAACCGGGTGCCGGTCACCGGCAAGACGCTCTTCCCCATCAACTCGGCAACCAAGGCGTTCACGGGCGTGGCCGTCATGCAGTTGGTCCAGGACGGGCGCGTGGACCTGGATGCGCCGCTGTCCCGCTATCTCGACGACGTGCCCGACGCGTGGCGCGAAGTACGCATCCGGCAGCTGCTGGGGCACACGTCGGGCCTTCCCGAGATCGTCGATACCCAGGGCTCGCTGGGTGGCTTGAAGGAACGCGACGCATGGACGGCGGTCGAGGCGCGGCAGATCGAGGCCCACCCCGGGGAACAGTTCGCCTACAATCAGACGAACTACGGCCTGCTGTCGCGGATCATCTCCACCCTGACCGGGCAGCCCTATGAACGGTTCGTCGCGCAGCGGCAATTCGATGCCGCGGGCATGGCGTCCACCACGTTCGGCGACAGCTACGACCTGGTGGCCGGTGCGGCCACGATCTACAGCGTTTCGCCGCGCGGCACGATGGCGCCGAACGACGCGGACCGGTTGTCGCACTGGCTCTACGACATGCCTTACAGCCTGTGGGCGGGCGGCGGCATCCAGACCACGGCGGAGGAACTGTCGCACTGGATCATCGCGCTGACGGAGAACCGCCTGCTGGACGCGCCGCAGGTGCAGCGCATGTGGCGTCCCGAGCGGCTGAACAATGGCGCCGAGGGTGAATGGGCCGCGGGGTGGCCCGTGCTGAAGTCTGATGCCCCGCGCCAGATCGCCGGCATCGGTGGCGCCCGCGCCGCCTTCGTCATCTATCCCGACGAAGACCTGGCGGTGGTGGTGCTGACCAATCTCGCCGGCGCGAACCCGCAGCGGTTCATTCGGCAGATTGGGGATTTCTACCTAAGGTAGTTTGCCCCTGGTGTCGCGCGGTCACGGCCGTACCAGTGTCCAGCCGACCGGATAGTCGCTCATCGGCAGGCCGAGGAAGGCATTGCCCTGCGACTGCCAAAGCTGCATGTGCCGGCCATTGCTCCACACGATGTCCGCATAGCCATCGGCGTTGAAGTCGCCGGTCTGCAGGATGCGCCAGTTGGCACCTACGGCATAGCCGCGCCCGCGGATGTCGTCGGGGCCGCGATACTCCCAGACGGCCAGTTCATCGCGCTGCGGCTGAAACCACAGGAAGTCCGCGTTGCCATCGCCGCTGACATCGGCGATGCCTGACAGCTGCCAGCCGGCGGGGTAGGCGGGTAGCACGACACCCGCGAACACCAAGCTCGCCTGCGACTGCCACATCTGCATCTGCACGCCATCGGTCCATAGCAGGTCTTCGCGGCCATCGCCGTTGAAGTCGCCGCTGCCCTCGATGCGCCAAGCGGCGTCGGTGACGTAGTTGCGTTGCTGCGCGACAAAGGCACCGTCCAGCCGCCACAGCGCCAGGTCCGTGTCGGCGGTGTTGCGCCACATCAGATCGTCGTTGCCATCGCCGTCGAAGTCGCCGTGTGCCACCAGCCGATAGCCTTGCGGGTACGCCGGCAACCCGCTGCCGGCGTAGTTGCCCTGGCCGTCGCCTTCCCATAGCTGCAGGTGCTGGCCATCGGTCCACACCAGGTCCATCCAGCGGTCGCCGTTGAAGTCGCCGCTGGCCAGGACCCTCCAGGCCGGCGAAGTGGCATAACCCACGCCAGTGACGCGAGTGGCACCGTCCATCTTCCACAGTGCCATATCGCGCAGAGCATCATGGCGCCACAGCAAGTCGGTCTTGCCGTCGTCATCGAAGTCGCCAAGCGTGGAGAGCACTCTCGCGCAGCCGGTTCCGCGTGTAGCCCAGCCGCCACTGGCAATAGCCACGCCATTGCAAGCCGTGCGCACCAAGTCCAGCACGGCCAGACTTGACGCATCGTACTGCGCCGTCTGAATCGCATTGCTTGTGCTGAGGAAACGCGCCGACGACATCGTGCCGGTCTTGAGTTGCAGGTAGTACGCCAATCGCTTGGTGTTGGTTGAACCGGACACGATATCCATGCGGCCGTCGCGATCCAGATCGGCCACCTTCAAGGCCGTGCTCAAGGCATCGGCGGGATACGACATTCCTTCGGAGAGCACGCCAGAGGTGTTCTGAGTGAACGTTCGCAGCAATCCAATGCCTGACTGCGTTTGCGTGGCCACAAGGTCGTCGAGACCGTCACGATTGATGTCGCCGGCGCCAAGCAGATGCAAGCCCACGTTGTCTGCCAGCACATACGGTGGCAAGAACGACCGCGCTTTGTCGTTCAGGAAGACCTTGATCGGATAAGTCCGCGTGGCCGTCGTGGCATCGAGCTGCTCAAACAGGATGGCGATATCCGCCCAGCCATCGTGATTGAAATCCCCGCTGACCATATGGCGTGCACTTTGCTTGCTGTTGGCCGCGGAACCACCCGTGGCGTAGTCCAGTTCCTCGGCGAAGTCGTTGGCTCCGTTGCCACGGAAGACCACCAGCTGGCTGGTGTTCCCCGGATTGGTTCCCGCCATGCTCATGTGGAACGCAACATCGTTGTGCCCGTCATGATCGAAGTCGGCGGCGACCGGCACCGTGTCAATTTGCAGCGGTCCTGGCAAGATCTGGAAGTAAGGTGCGGCGGCAGTCGTGCCGGTGTGGGTGATCAACTCCAAGGTGTGCCTGGCAGCCACGAGCAACTCCACGCGACCA
This sequence comes from Pseudoxanthomonas sp. YR558, assembly GCF_900116385.1. Lineage (NCBI taxonomy): Bacteria > Pseudomonadati > Pseudomonadota > Gammaproteobacteria > Lysobacterales > Lysobacteraceae > Pseudoxanthomonas > Pseudoxanthomonas sp. YR558. The sequence continues at coordinate 989,437 of NZ_FPCI01000002.1, forward strand.
TCGTGATTGAAGTCAAGCGTCGTGGCGCCCGTGATCTCGCGTTTGTCGGATTTCAGCTCCAAGGATGCCACTACCAGATCAGCCGGGTAGGTTCCCCCTGGGTAAGGATATAGCCCGCCGTCCACGAGCACAGCCTTGAATTGGGGGGGCGTCCTGTACTGGTTGTTGTCGATGGTAAGCAGTTCTTCTCGACCCGCCACCACAAACCCGCCGGCATTGCTGATGAGTCCGTAGATGGGCCACTCGAAGTTCCAACTGCCGTTGCGATAGATCGTCATCGAGTAGTCGGATGCAGTTGGCCGTTCTTGAGCTTGTGCCAGCGAAGGTGCCGTGGCGGAAACGGCCAACACTGCGATGAACATCCAGCTGATGTGCTGCAGGGCGAACATGCCTATTCGACTTCTCTTGATGCTCATGGCGTCGTCCGCGTCCATCTGGAAGGATAGTTATCCATCGGCAGTCCCAGGAACCCATTGTCCAGTGATTGCCACAGTCGTATGTTCCGGCCGTTGGTCCACACCAGGCCGAGGCGACGGTTTGAGCCGCCAGCTTGCTTGCTCGGCGTCAAGCAGCATGCCAGAAGCTTACCACCCCCTCCCCAACACCCCCTCGCATTGACCCGACCCCACCCTAGCCCCAACCCCTAAAATTCGCGGCTCCGCCGGAATGGCTCAGTGGGTAGAGCGGCGCATTCGTAAAGCCTCCAACACAGTTCCGAAGCGACACTTACAAGCAACACCGAACAAGGCCCGCTAACGCGGGCCTTTGTTTTTTATAGGTGATTCCAGCAGATACGAACGAAAACCGCCCGAGGCGGGAATCAATGCTTTCGACGCAATTTGGCTCAGCCACGGCTTCGGATCTTCGGACATTTTCTGCGTAAGATCTGCCTCAAGCCGTAGCCGCAATTGTGGGCATACTTCGGGCAAATGGGGTGAACATTGATACGAGTCTCGTCGGTCCTCGGTTGGTCGTTCATGGTCTTCGCAGGAAGCCTGCATGCACAGGATTTGCAGAAACTTGATGGAGAGCCCGAGACGGTCGGTCGCTACCTGCTTTCGATGCCGGCACGCACGTTGGATCCAATCATTGAACACTGTTCCCAGAAGCTCCCCGAGCTGAGGGAAGCGTTGATGAAGGAACGGGCGGGATTCTTCGTGAAACTTAGCGAGGCGAACAAGCCCCTAATGGCGCAATTGAATGACGACCCTGAGTTCAATGCGCGTGTGCAAGAAGCGATGCGACAGCGCGTACAAACCTTCAACGATGGCGCGCTCGGCAAGTTTAAGCAGTATGACCCCGCAGTCGTATGCCCGACAGTCCTGGAAAACATCCAAGGCGCCACGGTAGATAAGCTTACCCACGTGGTCCAGGACACATATCGAGCGTACCTACCAGTCGTTCGAGAGAATAACTGACGGCAGCGCCATAGGTTGGGGTGAGCTTGCGAACCCCAACAGGCTGAGACGATGATGGACGCGACTTCGATGACACGTCCGTCAGGCCAAACCATCAAGCCGAGCGGGCAGGGTGCAAGCCACACCCCCCGGCTTCCCGGCGGCTTACCAACCCATTCCCCAACACCCCCCGCATTGACCCGCCCCCGCCCCAACCCCTAAAATTCGCGGCTCCGCCGGAATAGCTCAGTTGGTAGAGCGGCGCATTCGTAATGCGTAGGTCGTAGGTTCGATTCCTATTTCCGGCACCAGTCGTGACAAAGCCCCGCTTCGGCGGGGCTTTGTTTTTTTCCGGATCTCGCCTGCGGAGACGGCGGGCCGATACAGTAGCCGCTCGCCGTCCCGACAGGTTTCCCGTGGCCAAGACCTCCGCCAAGTCCCGTACCGCCTACGTCTGCGCCGAATGCGGGGCCGACCACAGCAAATGGCAGGGCCAGTGCGCCGACTGCGGGGCGTGGAATTCGCTCAGCGAGATCGTGCTGGAGACCGCCGCCGGCGCACCACCGGCGGCCCGCCGCTCGGGCTGGGCCGGGAAGGCCGAAGCCCCGAAGATCACCGCCCTGAAGGACGTGCGCCACAGCGAAGAGGCGCGCGTGACCACCGGCATCGGCGAGTTCGATCGCGTGCTGGGTGGCGGCCTGGTGGAGGGCGCCGTGGTGCTGGTGGGCGGCGACCCCGGCATCGGCAAATCCACCCTGTTGCTGCAGGCACTGGCCCGGATGTCGGCCAGCCTGCCGGCGCTGTACGTCACCGGCGAGGAATCGCTGGCCCAGGTCGCCGGCCGCGCCGTGCGCCTGGATCTGCCGCTGGACAACCTGCAGGCGCTGGCCGAGACCGGCATCGAGACCATCCTGCAGCACGCCTCGGTGGCGCGGCCGAAACTGATCGTCGCCGACTCCGTGCAGACCCTGTGGACCGAATCGCTGACCGCCGCGCCGGGTTCCGTCAGCCAGGTGCGCGAGAGCGCTGCGCGGCTGGTGCGCTACGCCAAGGAGACCGGCACCGCCGTGTTCCTGGTGGGCCACGTGACCAAGGAAGGCGGCATCGCCGGACCGCGCGTGCTGGAGCACATGGTCGATGCGGTGCTGTACTTCGAAGGCGAGAGCGGCAGCCGGTTCCGCGTGCTGCGCGCGTTCAAGAACCGCTTCGGCGCGGTGAACGAGCTCGGCGTGTTCGCGATGGGCGAGAAGGGCCTGAAGGAAGTGCCCAACCCGTCGGCGATCTTCCTCTCCGGCAGCGCGCAGCAGCCCGGCAGCTGCGTGATGGTCACCCGCGAGGGCACGCGCCCGCTGCTGGTGGAAGTGCAGGCGCTGGTGGACAGCTCACCGTTGTCCAACCCGCGTCGCGTGGCGGTGGGTCTGGAACAGAATCGCCTGGCGATGTTGCTGGCCGTGCTGCATCGGCACGGCGGCGTGGTGGTGGGCGACCAGGACGTGTTCGTGAATGTCGTCGGCGGCATCCGCGTGCAGGAAACCGCGGCCGACCTGCCAGTGCTTCTGGCGGTGCTGTCCTCGCTGCGCGACCGTCCGCTGGCCGAGAAGACCGTGGCCTTCGGCGAAGTGGGCCTTTCGGGCGAGATCCGTCCCGTGCCCAACGGCGAGGAGCGCCTGCGCGAAGCGGCCACGCACGGTTTCAAGCGCGCCATCGTACCCAAGGGCAACGCGCCGAAGTCGGGCACGTTCAAGGGGTTGGAAGTGGTGGCCGTTGAGCGGCTGTCGCAGGCGCTGGAGGCGGCGGCGGAGTAGGGGCACTCGGCTAGAACAGAACGCACGCGCCGCCAGGGGCTGACCATTGAACGGGGAGACGACATGCTGAAAGAGATGCTGAGGGTGGCGGGCGGTCTGATGCTCTGCCTGTGGTTGGCGTGCGCGCCCGCGTACGCGGCCGACAAGGACATGCCAGCCGAGGTGTTCACCCGGCAGGTGGCGGAGATGGTGCGGGAGCGGATGCCGGGCGTGAAGGTCGAGGTCATGGCCCCGCTGGAGCTGAACCTGGTGCCGGCCTCGGGCGAAGATGCGCGGATCTATCTCAACAACATCTACACGCTTTACCTGGCCGAGCAGGTGGACGGCAGGCCCGCCCTGCTGGAGCGCTACATCGCCTCCTACACGGAGCCGCTGCCCGAAGCACCGGTAAAGCGGGAAGAAGTCGTGGCCGTGATCAAGGGCAACGATTGGTTGGCGGAGATGGAGCGGTTGGCCAAGGGACAGGGAAAGCCCTATGAAGGCATCTATGAGCGGTTGAACGCCCACTTGTTGGTCTTCTATGCGCAGGACATGCCCACCCGCATGCGCTATCTGAACAAGAGCGACCTGGAGGCCGCCGGGCTCGACCGCTCCGGATTGCGGCCGCTCGCGGTCGCCAACCTGAAACGCCAAATGCCGGAGATCGAGGTGTACCGCGAGGAGGTGTTCTCGATGGTGGTCGCCGGAGGTACCTACGAAGCGTCGATCTTGCTGTTCGACGATTTCTGGAAAGGGGAGCGGGCGCGGATGGCGGGGCCTCCCATGGTGTCGGTGCCGGCCCGCGACCTGTTGCTGTTCGTCGACTCCAGCAATCCGGAGGCGGTCGCTCAACTCGAAGCGCTGACCAGGAAAATGTGGGGCGATACGGCGTACGCGGTGAGCGATGCGCTGTTCATTGCGGCCCCGGGAGGGTGGCGCCCGGTCGAACGCTAGCCGGTCCGCGTGCTGGCTACAGACGCATTCCCAGCCAGATGACCGCCTCGGTCGAAACACGGACAACAGGGGTCAGGATCGGCGGCCAGAAGGCGCCGGACGGCATCGCGTCCCGGCCATGATCGTGGTGTTCCTGTTCTTCCGCCACGATGCGCGACACGGCCTCGAAAGCCTCTGAGTCAATCGGCGCGAGTTGCCGCTGCTGCTTCATCAGATGCTGCAACACCACGCTTTCGACGGCGAAGGTGGTGGCCGCGCTGGCGGAGGGCCCCAGCAGGCCGGTCAGCAGCCCCAGCGTCCAGCCACCGACACCGCACAGCATGTAGCTGCGGCAGCGACGGACACCGCGAAGCTGAAGCGCATTCAAGAACAGGGCGCGATGCCCTCGTTCGTGTTCGAGAAAATGCCGAAGTACCGGCGTCATGTGCGGTGCCGTCCAGCGCGCCACCAGGATCTGTGCGCGATAGATGTTGACGGCGCCGTGCTCGCCCGCGTGATCGACCTTCAGGATCCGGTCGCCCAGGCGCGTACTCAATCGCGCCTCAACACCATTTCATAGACGAACTTGCTGCCGAAGAACGCCAGCAGCAACAGCACCATCGCGGCGAGGGTCCAGCGGACGGCTTTCACCCCTCGCCAGCCATAGCGCCAGCGGCCGACCAGCAGCGCCCCGAACGCCAGCCATGACAGCACGCTCAGCACCGTCTTGTGGCTGAGCTTCTGGGCCAGGAAGTTCTCCACGAACAGCACGCCGGTCAGCAGCGTGGCGGTCAGCAGAATGAAGCCGACCGTGATCGTGCGGAACAGCAGGTCTTCCAGTTCCGTCAGCGGGGGCAGGGCGCGCAGCCAGAGGTGGAATTCGCGCCGGCGCAGGGCGCGTTCCTGCGCCCACAGCATCACCGCCAGCAGCGCCGCGATCGCCAGCGCCGCGTACGCCAGCAGCGCCAGCCAGGCGTGTAGCTGGAGGCGCCAGTCCAATCCGCTGGAGGCCTGGTGGCCGTAGAAGTGGTAAGCCGCCAGCAGGACGGCCGCCAGCGGGAACGCCACCACGCCCAGTGCGGCCATCCGGCCCTGGATGGCGACCAGCAGCGTCATCGCCGCCATGCCCAGCGCCACCAGCGAGAGCGCGGCGAAGAAATGCATGTCCGGGCCGCCGGGGGTGCGCCAGGCCACCAGCAGGTGGTAGGCGCCATGCAGCACCACCGCGCCCAGTGCAGGCCACACCCAGGGCCGCGAGGCCTCGCCGGTGTCGCGGGCCACGGAGCGGACCAGCAGGCCGGCGGCGAGCAGATAGAGCGCAACGGCGATGAGAATGACTGTCATCGGGGAAGTGTCGCACAGCGGGCGGCGCCGGCGCAGGGGCGAAGGCGGCCCGTGCTGCACGGGAAGGAGGCGGGGAGCGGGACCGCTATAATCGCCCTCCGTTTTCCCCTGGCGTGACTGCTTCCATGTTCGAATCCCTGACCCAGCGACTCTCCGGCACCATCGAACGCCTGCGCGGCCGTGGCCGCCTGAGCGAGGAGAACATCCGCGAGGCCACCCGCGAGGTCCGCATCGCCCTGCTGGAGGCCGACGTGGCCCTGCCGGTGGTGCAGGCGCTGATCGAGCGCATCAAGGTGCGCGCCGTCGGCCAGGAAGTGTTGAAGTCGCTGACGCCGGGCCAGGCGCTCATCAAGGTGGTCCGCGACGAACTGACCGCGGTGATGGGGTCGCAGGCCAGCGATCTGAACCTCAACGTGCCGGCACCGGCCGTCATCCTGATGGCCGGCCTGCAGGGCGCCGGCAAGACCACCACCGTCGGCAAGCTGGCCAAGCACCTGCGCGAGAAGCGCAAGAAGAAGGTGATGGTGGTCAGCGCGGACGTCTACCGTCCCGCCGCGATCGAGCAGCTGAAGACGCTGGCGGAGCAGGTGGACGTGCTGTTCTTCCCGTCCGATGCCGGGCAGAAGCCGGAAGCCATTGTTCGTGCCGCCATCGACGACGCGAAGAAGTCCTTCGTCGACGTGCTGCTGGTCGACACCGCCGGCCGCCTGGCGATCGACGAGGCCATGATGGCCGAGATCAAGGTGCTGCACGCCGCGGTCAAGCCGGTGGAAACGCTGTTCGTCGTCGACGCGATGACCGGCCAGGACGCCGCCAACACCGCCAAGGCCTTCAGCGAAGCGCTGCCGCTCACCGGCGTGGTGCTGACCAAGACCGACGGCGATGCGCGCGGCGGTGCGGCGCTGTCGGTGCGCTACATCACCGGCAAGCCGATCAAGTTCATCGGCGTGGGCGAGAAGCCCGACGGCCTGGATGTCTTCCATCCGGAGCGCGTGGCCAACCGCATCCTCGACATGGGCGACGTGCTGTCGCTGGTCGAGCAGGTCGAGCAGAGCGTCGATCGCGAGAAGGCCGAAAAACTCGCCGCGAAAGTCATCAAGGGCAAGAAGTTCGACCTCAACGACATGCGCGACCAGTTGGAGCAGATGCAGAACATGGGCGGCATCAGCGGCCTGATGGACAAGCTGCCGGGCATGGGCCAGATCCCCGAGCACGTGAAGCAGCAGGTGCAGCAGGGCAAGGAAGTGCCGCGCATGATCGCCATCATCAATTCGATGACGAAGAAGGAGCGTCGCAACCCGGCGCTGCTGAATGGTTCGCGCCGTGCGCGCATCGCCAAGGGCGCGGGCCTGACGCCGGCCGACGTCAACAAGCTGATGAAGCAGTTCCAGCAGATGGAAAAAATGATGGGCAAGCTGGCCGGCGGCGGCATGAAGGGCATGATGCGCAACATGAAGAGCATGATGGGCGGCCGCGGCGGCATGCCGTTCCGCTGAGTGTTGCTTCCTGTAGGAGCGACGTGAGTCGCGACCGCGTGCCAACAGGATTCTGGGCGATTGAGTTTCCGCGGTCGCGACTGACGTCGCTCCTACATTGGAACCAGGAGTCCCCATGACCCTCGCTTTCCTCAACGGTGAACCGGCCCTCGCGGACGCGCTGCGCGCGCTGGCGTTGGCGAACTACGGCCACTTCACCTCGATGCAGGTGCGCGACGGTGCGGTGCAGGGCCGTGACTTGCATATCCAACGGCTCGAAGACGCCACGCAGGCGTTGTTCGGTACGGCGCTCGATGGCGAGTCGGCGCTCCAGCAGGCGGCGCACGCGCTGGCATCGGCTGGCCTGCGCGATGCGTCGGTGCGCATCACCGTGTTCTCCCTGCATTTCGACTACCGCGATCCGGCGCGCGCCGTCGTGCCCGACGTGCTGATCACCTTGTCGCCCTCGTCGGCAACGGAAAAGCCGGCGCTACGGGTGAAGACGTATCCGTTCGTCCGCCCGCTGCCGCAGTTCAAGCACGTGGGCACGTTCCCGTTGTTCCACTACCGTCGGCAGGCGCTGGCCGAGGGGTTCGACGATGCGTTGTTCGTCGATCCGGCGGGGCAGGTCGTGGAGGGTTCGATCTGGAACCTGGGTCTGTGGGACGGCGACACCGTCACCTGGCCCGAGGGTCCGGCCCTGCGGGGCACGGCCGAACGGTTGCTGCAGGCTGCCCTGACCCGGGCCGGCGTGCCGCAGCGGTCGACACGGGTCCGGCAGGATGACCTGAGGCGGTTCAAGGCCGCTTTTGCCTGCAACGCCAGTGGGTTACAGCCGGTGGTGGGCGTCGATGGTGTCGCATGGGGCATTGATACTGCCCTGATGGCGCGGATGGCGGGGGCGTTGGAGGCCTCGCCCTGGGAGCCGCTGGCCTGATCGCGGAGGCCGAAGGACCCAGGTGGGTTTTCCTGACCGATTCAATGGCTTAGAATAACCGGCTTACCTCGCCATTCTGGCGACTGGGCAACACTGGAAAACACCATGGTCAAGATCCGTCTCACCCGCGGCGGCGCGAAGAAGCGTCCGTTCTACCACATCATCGTCACCGACTCGCGCAGCGCGCGCGACGGCCGCAACATCGAGCGCGTGGGTTACTACAACCCGGTCGCCGCCGGTAACGAAAAGCGTGTCGAACTCGACATCGCGCGCGTCGACCATTGGGTCGGCAACGGCGCCCAGCTGACCGAGAAGGTCCGCAACCTGTACAAGGAAGCCACCAAGTCCGCTCCGGCGGCCTGAGTGGTCCGGCCGCGCTTCGCGCGCGGCCTTTTCGCATGAGCCAAGAGCGCCCGACCGACCCGCAGAAAACGATTCTGCTGGGCAGGTTCCTGGGCGCTTTTGGTGTGCGCGGTCAGGTGAAGATCGAATCCTGGACCGAGCCGCGCGACGCGATTTTCCGCTATCAGCCATGGACGCTCCGCGATGCGCGCGGCGGCGAGCGCGAGCTCACCGGCGTGCGCGGCAAGGCGTCCGGCAAGCACCTGGTGGCCACGCTGCCCGAGGTGGAAGACCGGGACGCCGTTGAAGCACTCCACGGCACCGAGATCCACGTTCCGCGATCGGCACTGCCGCCGCCCCAGCCGGGCGAGTTCTACTGGGTGGACCTGGAAGGTCTGCGGGTGGTGAATGCCGACGGGACCGATTTCGGCACCGTTTCGCATCTGTTCTCCACCGGCGCCAACGATGTGCTGGTGGCGCGTGGTGATCGCGAGCGACTGATCCCCTTCGTCGAACCCGAGTTCGTCCGTTCCGTGGATTTCGAGGCGGGCGTGGTCACGGTGGACTGGGACCCCGAGTTCTAGCCGTTTCGTCCGTCGTCGTCCTGGCGGTTACCCTGCTTCCCCAACGAGCTGCAGCCGATCGCCATGCGCATCGACGTCATGACCCTGTTTCCCGACTTCATCGCCCAGGCCGCGGCCGTGGGCGTGGTGGGGCGTGCGCAGGAGCGTGGATTGCTGTCGCTGCATGGCTGGAATCCGCGCGATTACGCTACCGGCGGCTATCGCCGGGTGGATGACCGGCCGTTCGGCGGCGGCCCGGGCATGGTGATGCTGATCGAGCCCTTGCAGGCCTGCCTGGCGGCGATCCGAGCGGCGGATCCGGCCCCGGCGCCGGTGATCTACATGAGCCCGCAGGGTGCTCCGCTCACCCAGAAGAAGGCGCGCGAGCTGGCCGCGATGCCGAGGATGATCCTGTTGTGCGGCCGCTACGAGGGCGTGGACGAGCGCTTCCTGGAGGCCGAAGTCGACGAGGAGCTGTCGATCGGCGACTACGTGCTGTCCGGTGGCGAGCTGGCGGCCGCGGTGGTGATCGATGCCGTCGGCCGGCTGCAGGAGGGGGCGCTGAACGATGCGGAGTCCGCGGTCCAGGACAGTTTCGAGGGCGACGGGTTGCTGGATTGCCCGCATTACACCCAGCCGTCCAGCCATCCGCTGGGCGACGTGCCGGCCGTCCTGCGCTCCGGCGACCATGCGGCCATCGCGCGCTGGCGCCGCCAGCAGGCGCTGGGTCGGACCTGGCTCCGCCGCCCGGACTTGCTGGACGAGGCCGGCCTGTCCAAGGCCGACCGGCTGCTGCTGGAGGCCTTCAGGGCCGCTCTGACTGGCCGGGACGGGGCAGGGTAGTCACCCGACCGGGAAATCCGGTAGAATGCGCGACCCTTGGGCGGTTCACGCCCCCGGATCCCATAACAATATCGTGCAGCGCAATCCGGCGACTGCATCAGTTTTCCGCTGTCGCAAGACACGATCACGCATACAAGCATTGGTGCCAACATGAGCAAGCTCCTCCAGGAATTCGAAGCCTCCCAGATCACGCGCGAGCTGCCCGCGTTCGGCCCCGGTGACACGGTCGTCGTCAACGTGAAGGTCAAGGAAGGCAACCGTGAGCGCGTGCAGGCGTACGAAGGCGTCGTCATCGCCAAGAAGAACGCCGGTCTGAACTCCGCTTTCACCGTGCGCAAGATTTCGCACGGCTACGGCGTCGAGCGCGTGTTCCAGACCCACAGCGCCACCATCGACTCGGTCGAAGTGAAGCGCCGCGGCAAGGTCCGCGCCGGCAAGCTGTACTACCTGCGCGACCTGGAAGGCAAGGCTGCCCGCATCAAGGAAGACCTGGCCGCCAACGCCGCCGCCAAGGCCGCCCGCCTGGCTGCCGCCGCCGAGTAATCCTCGCCGGTTGTGCGTCCGAGACGGCCACCTTCGGGTGGCCGTTTGCGTTTTCGGCCCAGCGTCTGCTTGAAGATGTGTTTCATGGCCCCACGCTGTCCTTATGACTGAAGCTATTCCTGCAACCGTTCGCCTCGATCTCTGGCTCTGGGCCGCGCGCTTCTTCAGGACCCGTAGCCTCGCCAAGCAGGCGGTCGAGACGGGCAAGGTCGACGTGGGTGGCCAGCGCGCCAAGTCGTCGCGCGCCGTGCGTGTGGGCGATGTACTGACGATTGCGCGTGGCGATGAAGCCTACGAGATCGAAGTGCGCGACATCAGCGACCAACGCGGGCCGGCGCCCGTGGCCCAGGCGCTGTATGTCGAATCCGAAGCCTCCCGTCTGCGCCGCGAGGCGGCCGTGGCCCAACGCCGCGCGGAACGCACCGGTTATCAGGCGCCGCAATCCAAACCCGACAAGCGTGCACGGCGATTGATCCGCGCGCTGGGTGATATCGACGCGATGTAAAAAAAGGGCGCCTGGGCGCCCTTCTTTCTCAAGCGTGTGCGGGGCTCAGCGTCCGCCGCCGAACATGCCGCTGCCGATCTTCAGGATATCGCCCAGGCCCAGTTGGCCGTCGCCATCCTGGTCCAGCACCGCGCCGAGCAGACCGCCGCCCAGACCGCCCTGCTGTTGCACTTGGCGCTGCTCCTGGCCCAATACCTCGGCCAGGCCCAACGGATTGTTCTGTGCGCTGCCCTGGGTCATGCGTTGGGCGATGAAGGCGAGCACGATCGGGGCGAGGATCTTCAGCAACTGGCCCGCACGTTCGCCACCCAGGCCGGTCGCCTGGCCCAGGCCGAGTTCGGCGCGGTTCTGCTGGCCGCCGAAGACATGGCCGAGGATCCCGGCACCGTTGGCTTGCGGTGACGCCGCGCCACCGAGCACCGCGCCCAGCACGCTACCGATGTCCAGGCCGCTGTGGTTGCGCTGCAAAGCACCGAACAGCGCTTCCGCGCCCTGGGGCTGCGCCGTGTTCCGGCCCAGCGCGCCCAGCAACAGCGGCAACGCCGCTCCGACGGCACTGGAGGCCTGCATCTGGCCGATGCCGAGCTGCTGCGAAACCTGCTGCATCGGCGCGCCCTGCAACTGGGCAAAGAGTTCTTCTGCGAGGGAAGCGTTGCTCATCGTGCGTTCGTCCTCCTGGACGGGGGTGGGAAGCCGCGGATGATGCTAGCGCCAATCTGACCCTTCACCGACTCACAATTGCAGTCGGCCGACCGGCGGAAACAGCAACGCCGCATGCCTGTCCGGGCCATGCGGCGTTGTGATGCGGGATCCGTAGGATCAGCGAAGGTCGAAGCGGTCGAGTTCCATGACCTTCACCCAGGCGGCGGCGAAGTCCTTCACGAACTTGTCCTTGCCGTCCGCGCTGGCATAGACCTCGGCGAGTGAACGCAGCACCGCGTTCGAGCCGAACACCAGGTCCGCGCGGCTCGCGCTCCACTTCTTCGCGCCGGTCTTTCGGTCTTGCCCGGCGTAGCTGTTGGCGCCGGTGGCCTTCCACTCCGTGCCCATGTCGAGCAGGTTGACGAAGAAGTCGTTGCTGAGCGTGCCGGGCTTGCTGGTGAGTACGCCTGCATCGCCGCCGTCGGCATTGGCACCGAGTACGCGCAAGCCGCCGACCAGCGCCGTCAGCTCGGGCGCGGTGAGCGTCAGCAACTGCGCCCTATCCACCAGCAGGTGTTCGGCCGGCACGGCCGAGCGGCCCTTGAGGTAGTTGCGGAAGCCATCGGCGAAGGGCTCCAGCACGGCGAACGATTCCACGTCGGTCTGATCCTGCCGCGCGTCGGTACGGCCTGGACGGAACGGCACGGTAAGGGAAACACCGCCGGCGTTCGCGGCCTGTTCGACGCCGACGCCGCCGGCAAGCACGATCAAATCAGCCAGCGATACCTTCTTGCCGCCGCTGGCATCCAGGTTGAATTCCATCTGGATGCGTTCCAGCGCCTTGAGCACCTTCGCCAGCTGTTCCGGTCGATTGACCGCCCATTCCTTCTGCGGTGACAGGCGGATGCGCGCACCGTTCGCACCGCCGCGCTTGTCGCCGCCGCGGAACGTCGATGCCGAGGCCCACGCGGTCGAGACCAGTTCGGCCACGGACAGGCCGGAGGCGGCGATCTTGGCCTTCAGCGCGTCGACGTCAGCCGCATCGATGGCGGCGTAGTCCGCGTTGGGCAGCGGATCCTGCCAGACCAGTTCCTCCTTCGGCACTTCCGGGCCGAGGTAGCGCACGCGCGGGCCCATGTCGCGGTGGGTCAGCTTGAACCACGCACGCGCGAAGGCATCGGCGAAGGCCTGCGGGTTCTCGAGGAAGCGTTTGGAGATCGGGCCGTAGATCGGGTCGAAGCGCAGGGACAGATCGGTGGTCAGCATCTTCACCCGCTGCTTCTTCGTCTTGTCGTGTGCGAACGGCACGTCTTCCGGCGCATCCTTGGCGACCCATTGGTGGGCGCCTGCCGGCGATTTCTCCAGTTCCCATTCGAAGCCGAACAGGTTCTCGAAGAATTTGTTGCTCCACAGCGTCGGCGTCTGCGTCCAAGTGACCTCGATGCCTGAGGTGATGGTGTCGCCACCCTTGCCGCTACCGAACTTGTTGTGCCAGCCGAAACCCTGCTGCTCCAGATCGCCGGCCTCGGGTTCGGCACCCACGTTGTCGGCCGGACCGGCGCCATGCGTCTTGCCGAAGGTGTGGCCGCCGGCGATCAGCGCGACGGTCTCCTCGTCGTCCATCGCCATGCGACCGAACGTGTCGCGGATGTCCTTCGCGGCGAGCAACGGATCGGGATTGCCGTCGGGGCCTTCCGGGTTCACGTAGATCAGGCCCATCTGCACGGCGCCGAGCGGGTTCTCCAGCCGGCGCGAGTGCACATCGCCGTCGGCGTTGTCGTCGGAGACGAGCACGCCTTCGTCGGCCGGCTTCTCGACGCCTTCCGACCCGTGCGCGTAGCGGATGTCGCCGCCCAGCCATGTGGTTTCGCGGCCCCAGTACACATCCTGGTCCGGTTCCCACACATCCTCGCGTCCGCCGCCGAATCCGAACGTGCGGAAGCCCATCGTTTCCAGCGCCACATTGCCCGCCAGGATCATCAGGTCGGCCCACGAGATGGCCTGCCCGTACTTCTGCTTGACCGGCCACAGCAGGCGACGGGCCTTGTCCAGGCTGACGTTGTCCGGCCAGCTGTTGAGCGGCGCGAAGCGCTGTTGTCCGCGGCCGCCGCCGCCGCGCCCGTCGCCGATGCGGTAGGTGCCCGCGCTGTGCCACGCCATGCGGATGAAGAGGCCGCCGTAATGGCCGAAGTCAGCGGGCCACCAGTCTTGCGAATCGGTCATCACATCGCGCAGGTCCTTCTTCAGCGCGTGGTAGTCGAGCTTCTTGAAGGCGGCGGCGTAGTCGAAGCCTTCATCCAGCGGATTGGAACGCGCGGAGTGCTGATTGAGCAGATCGACGCGCAACTGGTTGGGCCACCAGTCGCGGTTGCCGGTGCCGCCGCCGGCGGAAGAGTGGAATGGGCATTTGGATTCGGTGGTCATGGGTTTCCTTCCTTTGGCGGTGGGTGGGTAACGAAAGAGAATCGCAGTGTCGATGACCGTCGCACCCGAAGACCTGGGGTCTTCGAGCGCGACGGTTGATCAGGGAGGTTGGGGACGACCCGCGGGCGCGATGTCGGAGCGGACCGTCGTGGGAAGCATGGGCTCACGTCCTCGAGGGCGTTGGCGGATGGCGACCAGACTAGGTACTGCGGGCGATCAATGAAAATCGTTTGTCGCGAACGATTCGATAGCGACATTCAATGGTGCAATGCGCAATCGCGGGCGTCGACACACGGGCAGCCACGATACCCCGCACGCGTTACGCGTGTGTTGTAGGGACGTGCGCGCATCGCCCGCCGCAAAGCGGCGAGCGGATCTCTTGCGGGATGCGGGAGGTCTAGAGCAGGGCTTTGAGGCGGTAAAGCGCTTCGAGGGCCTGCTTGGGCGTGAGGTCGTCGGGATCGAGCGCGGCAAGCGCCTCTTGCGCGGCCGAGGGTGCGGCGGCGAACAGACCAAATTGCTGCGGGGCATCCAGTGCCTGCGGCGCCATCTCTGACGCATGCGTCTCGCGGCCTCGTTGTTCCAGTTCCGCGAGGCGTCGGCGCGCTTGCTGCAGGGTGGTCCGTGGCAGGCCGGCCAATGCCGCCACCTGCAGACCGAAGCTGCGGTCCGCCGCGCCTTCCTTCACGGCGTGCATGAAGACCAGCGCATCGCCATGCTCGACGGCATCCAGGTGCACGTTGGCGATGCCGCTGCCAGGTTCGCCGGCCAGTGCCGTCAGCTCGAAGTAGTGCGTGGCGAACAGCGTGTAGCAGCGGTTCGCCATGGCAAGGTGGCGCGCGACCGCATCGGCCAGCGCGAGACCGTCGTAGGTGGATGTGCCGCGGCCGATCTCATCCATCAGCACCAACGACTGCGCGGTGGCGTGATGGAGGATGTAGCTGGTTTCCGCCATTTCCACCATGAAGGTGGACTGCCCGCGCGCGAGATCGTCGCCGGCGCCGATGCGGGTGAGAATGCGATCGATCGGGCCGAGCACGGCGCGCGAAGCGGGCACGAAGCTGCCGATGTGGGCCAGCAGCACGATCAACGCGTTCTGCCGCATGTAGGTGCTCTTGCCGCCCATGTTGGGGCCGGTGATCACCAGCATGCGTCGGCCGCCGTCGCCATCGTCGCCAACCAGCAGCAGGTCGTTCGGCTCGAAGGGCTCCTTGCGCACGGCTTCCACCACCGGATGGCGGCCGCGCTCGATGCGCAGGCCGGGCGCTTCGCTCAACTCGGGTCGCGCCCAGTCGAGTTCCTGCGCGCGCTCGGCGAACGCGGCCAGCACATCGAGCTCGCTCAGCGCGGCGGCGCAGCGCTTAAGCGGCTCCAGGCGTCCGTTGAGGATGTCCAACAGCGCGTCGTACAGCAGCTTCTCGCGTGACAGCGAGCGTTCGCGTGCGGACAGCACCTTGTCCTCGAACTGTTTCAGCTCTTCGGTGATGTAGCGTTCGGCGCCGGTCAGCGTCTGCCGGCGCGTGTAGTGCACCGGCGCGCGCTCTGCCTGGCCCTTGCTGATCTCGATGTAGTAGCCGTGCACGCGGTTGTAGCCGACCTTGAGCGTGGCGATGCCGCTGCTTTCGCGTTCGCGCGCTTCCAGCTCGACGAGGAATTGGTCCGCGTTCGTGCTCAGCTGGCGAAGCTCGTCGAGCTCGGCGTCGTAGCCGTTGGCCAGCACGCCACCGTCGCTGAGCTTCAACGGCGGCTGCGGCGCTACCGCGGCGACGAGCAACGCAGCGGTATCGGCATGTTCGCCCAGCTCCGCTGCCAGGGCGCGCAGGCGCGGCGAATCCAGGGGAGCAAGCTGCGCCTGCACGTCCGGCAGCAGCGCCAGGCCGTCGCGCAGCGTGGACAGGTCGCGCGGCCGCGCCGAGCGCAGCGCTACGCGGGTGAGGATGCGTTCGAGGTCGCCCAACGCGCGGAAGCCCGTGCGCAGATCGCGTTCGGCGCCATCGGTCAACGTGGCGACGGCATGGTGGCGTTCGCCGAGAACACGGCGGTCGCGCAGCGGACGGTGCAGCCAGCGGCGAAGCAGGCGACCACCCATTGGCGTGATCGTGGTGTCCAGCACACCCAGCAGGGTGTGCCGGGTATCGCCGTCGACACGCGTGTCGAGTTCCAGGTGCCGACGGGTGGCGGCATTCATCGCAATGGCATCGCCTGCCGACTCCACCGCGATCGCGGTGAGGTGGGGCAGCCGCTGCTTCTGGGTTTCTTCTACATACCCGAGCAATGCCGCGGCGGCGGCCGTGGCCAGGGCCTTGTCCTCGATACCGAAGCCGGTGAGGTCGTGCAGGCCGAAGAACTGCAGCAGTTGTCGGCGGCCGCTGTCCGGATCGAACAGCCACGGCGCGCGCCGACGCGTGCCCGTGCGCTGCTGCAGGAACGCAGGCCAGCCTTCTTCGTCAGGGAGCAGCAGTTCGGCCGGTTCGAGCCGTGCGAGTTCGGCTTCCAGTGCGTCGTCGCTGTCGACTTCGTTGACCAGGAAGCGGCCACCGGCCAGGTCGGCCCACGCCAGGCCGTAGCCGGAGCGGCCGCGCGCCACCGCCATCAGCAGCGTGTCGCGTCGCTCGTTGAGCAGGGCTTCGTCGGTCACCGTGCCCGGCGTGACGATGCGGACCACCTTGCGTTCCACCAGACCCTTGGCCAGCGCCGGGTCGCCGATCTGTTCGCAGATCGCCACCGATTCGCCCAGCGCCACCAGGCGGGCGAGGTATCCCTCGTAGGCATGCACGGGCACGCCCGCCATCGGAATGGGCGCGCCGCCCGAACTGCCGCGCTGGGTCAGGGTGATGTCGAGCAGCCGTGCGGCCTTGCGTGCATCGTCGTAGAACAGCTCATAGAAGTCGCCCATCCGGAAGAACAGCAGCAAGTCCGGGTACTCCGCCTTGGCGGCGAAGAACTGCTTCATCAGGGGCGTGTGTTCCGATTTGTCTTTGCTCACGAGGCCAGCAGGGAAGGGGAGGCAAAAGGACGCTGATTGTAGCCGCTGGCTGCTCCGGCACCGGAGAGTCTCGATGGGCCTGGGTATCCGTTTCGGTATCCGTTTTGTGGATACCGCATGCCGCGTGAGCGGGTCTGGCGTAATCGAAGTTCCGCACGATCGTTCGAAAAATCAGTAGGTTATCCGTGCCAAAGTGATGGCCTGCGTATCGACGCAGTGCAGAATGCTGTTTCGTGAAGGGGAGTGTTAATTTCGCGTTGACGCAAGGGGGACTTGCGTTCTTCGCTGGCGGTCGCGCCGCCCATCACATCGACATTGCTGCAAGCACCCGTCGTCAGAACATGACCCTTGGGAGGGGAGAACATGGTCAAGGCATCGCCCAGGCATAAAGCGCTTTCGCTCGCCGTTTTCGGCGCGCTATGCGCAACTTCGCAGGCCTACGCGCAGCAAGCCGCCGCGCCCGCCGCCGAGGAGGAGCCCACCACGCTGGCGACCATGACGGTCACCGCGCAGAAGCGCGAGGAGGCAATGCAGGACGTGCCGATCGCAGTGACCGCGATATCCGAGCAGTTGCTGCAGGATACCGGCGTCCGCGACATCAAGGACCTGCAGGTCCTGGTGCCCGGCATGACGGTGACCAGCACCCAGAGCGAGGCCATCACTACCGCGCGTATCCGCGGCATCGGCACGGTCGGCGACAACGTGGGCCTGGAGTCCTCGGTCGGCGTGGTGATCGACGGCGTCTACCGGCCGCGCAACAGTGTGGGCTTCGGCGATCTCGGCCAGCTCGAGCGCATCGAAGTGTTGAAAGGCCCGCAGGGCACCGTGTTCGGCAAGAACACCTCGGCTGGTGTCATCAACGTGGTGACGCGCCGTCCGAGCTACACGCAGAGCGCCGAGGGCGAGGTGACCGTGGGCAACTACGGTTCCATGGGCGTGTCCGGCAGCTATAACGACGCGTTGGGCGAAGTCGGTGCGTTCAACATCTACGCAGCCAAGCGCAAGCGCGATGGCTGGATGGACGTGCGTACCGGCAGCGGTCCGCGCCAGGAAAACGACGACTACGACCAGAACTTCCACACGGTGCGCGGCAAACTGCTGCTGGAGCCGAGCGAGACGCTCGACATCCTGGTGGCCGGCGACTACACCAGCCGCGAAGAGAACTGCTGCACCGCCGTGCAGACCACGGTCGGTGCGACCGCCACCATCCTCAATCGCCTCGTGGGCGGCCAGGCGGTCGCGGCACCCGGCGACAATCCGTTCGACCGCGTGGCCTACAGCAATCGACCGACCACGCAGGACATTAAGGACAGCGGCGTGTCGGTGGAGGTCAACTGGGACTCGCCGTGGTTCGGCAATGCGACCCTGACTTCGATTACGGCCCAGCGCAAGTGGGAGGCCATCAACGGCCTGGACTACGACTTCAGCACGGCCGACATCCTGTACCGCAATGCGGACGAGGATGAGTCCTTCACCGGGTTCGACACCTTCAGCCAGGAGTTCCGCCTGACCGGTTCGACGGACCGCATCGACTGGATGGTGGGTGCGTTCTATTCCGACGAGGACCTCGACCGCACCGAGACCTACCGCATCGGTCCGCATTACGAGCCTTACCTGTCGGTCGCGCTGCTGTCGATCATCAACCCCGCGCTGGGCACATCGCCGACCGCACCGCTGTTCCTGTCGCAGGCCACGGGCCGGCCGTTCGGTACGGTATTCGCAGGGTTGGGTGCGCTCGACACTTACAAGCAGAATGCCAAGAGCACGGCGTTGTTCACCAACAACACCTGGCACGCCACGGATGCGCTCGACATCACGCTCGGCCTGCGTTACACCCGTGAGAAGAAGCAGCTCATCTCCAATTACAGCAACCCCAATGGCGGCGCCGGTTGCGGCGCGATGCTCGCCAACCAGGCGGGCGTGGTGGGTGCATTGATGGCGCGGGGCCTGACCCAAGCGCAGGCGGTGGCCGCAGCGCCGACGGTGATCGGCTACGGCTGCTTGCCGTGGGCGAACCCGCTTCACAACGCCCCGACGCGCGACACCGTCCAGGAGCGCGAAGAGAAAGAGTGGTCGGGCACCGTGAAGGCGGCTTATCGCTGGAACGAGAACATCATGACCTACGCCTCGTTCGCGCGCGGCTACAAGGGCGGTGGCTTCAATCTCGATCGCGTGCAGTCCTCCAATGGTCTGTCCAGCGGCGGCACCGGCATCCTGCCCGTGTTGGACACGTCGTTTCCGGGCGAGTTCGTCGATAGCTACGAGCTGGGCACCAAGACCACGTGGCTGGACGGCAACCTGCTGTTGAACGCCACGCTGTTCCACCAGAAGTATGAGGACTTCCAGCTCAACAGCTTCCTGGGTACCAGCTTCGTGGTGCGCTCGATTCCGGAGGTCACCTCGCAAGGTCTGGATGCGGAACTGCTGTGGCAGCCGCGCTCGATCAAGGGCCTGATGTTCCAGAGCGGCCTGATGTACGCCGATACCAAGTACGGCGACAACATCCCCGGCGGCGATTTCGTCGCGCCGACCGGCGCGCTGTACAAGTTGCCGGGCGCGCAGATGAGCTTCGCGCCGAAATGGTCCGGCTCCGCGTCCGTGACATACGAGTGGGACGTGGGCAGCCTGATGGCGCGCTTCAATATCGGCGCCAAGTACGTGTCCGAGTACAACACCGGTTCCGACCTGGATCCGGAGAAGATGCAGGACGCCTACACCGTCGCCAATGCGCGTTTCGGCATCGGCGCGCAGGACCAGCGCTGGATGCTGGAGTTCTGGGGCACCAACATCACTGACGAGGACTACGTGCAGGTCGGTTTCGATGGTCCGCTGCAGAACGTGTCGCCGGCACCCAACAATCCCTTCAACACCTTCAACGCCTTCCTGGGCGCGCCCCGCATGTACGGCGTGACCCTGCGCGTCCGCTACTGATCCCCCTTCGCTGATCGTGGCGAGCGGCCCGCCCCCTGGCGGGCCGTTTTCTTTCTGAAGCTTGGAGCGACGCGACAGTCGGTGGGCAAATGGGCTACAACACGTATGTCCCCACCATCAGGAACCCCGATGTCCGCTCCCCCGGATGAAGAGCTGCGTGTCCTCGCCCAGGCATTGGGCGATCGATTGCGCCAGGCGCGCGACCATCTGGTCACCGCAGAGAGCTGCACGGGCGGCTGGATCGCCAAGTGCGTCACCGACATCGCGGGCTCTTCGGACTGGTTCGATTGCGGCATGGCGGCCTACAGTTACGAAGCCAAGCAGGCGCTGCTCGGCGTGCGGCCGCAGACGCTCGAGACGCATGGCGCGGTCAGCCGGGAGACGGTTATCGAAATGGTGTCCGGCGCATTGGTCAATTCGGGCGCAAGCATCGCGGTGGCGGTGACCGGCATCGCGGGACCTGGAGGCGGGAGCGAGGACAAGCCGGTAGGCACCGTGTGGATCGGCTGGAAGCGCCGAGGCGGGTATGCCCGAGCCGAGGTGTTCCACTTTGACGGGGACCGCGACGCGGTGCGCCGGCAGACCGTCGCCAAAGCCCTCCAGGGTCTGGAGTTGCTGTAGCGGCCCAGTCTGCCGAGCCAGCCCGAGAGGCTTACTTCAAGGGGCTATTGCCAGCAGGCATCGTTAGTAGTAATACTACTAACCATGGACCTGACCGATACCCAGATCGCAATCCTCGCCCTGATCGCCGAACGGCTTGAGGCCGAGGGCATGCCTCCGTCGCAAGCCGAGATCGCCAAGGCTTTCGGTTTCAAGGGCGTGCGGGCGGCCCAGTACCACCTGGAGGCATTGGAGCTGGCGGGCGCCATCGAGCGCGTGCCGGGTCGTGCGCGGGGCATCCGGGTCCTCAAGGCACCGCCGTCGCCCCAGCCCGACCTGGCGTTCCCGGCAGCCGCCAACGACGAAGGGCTGCGCCTGCCCGTGCTCGGGCAGGTGGCCGCCGGCGCCCCGATCGGGGCCGATGCCGACCATCACGACTATGTCCTGCTGGACCGCGCGTTCTTCGCTCCGGCGCCGGATTACCTGTTGAAGGTGAAAGGCGATTCGATGCGCGACGAAGGCATCTTCGACGGCGACCTGATTGGCGTGCACCGCACGCGCGACGCCCGCTCTGGCCAGATCGTGGTGGCGCGCATCGACGATGCCATCACGGTCAAGCTGCTGAAGATCGGCAAGGACCGCATCCGTTTGCTGCCGCGCAACCCGGACTATGCGCCGATCGAAGTGTTGCCGGATCAGGACTTCGCGATCGAGGGCCTTTACTGCGGCCTGGTGAGGCCCAACCGGTGAGTGCACGCGTTGCTTCGGGTCTTCCCCGTGCCGCCACGCGGCAATCCCCGACCCATGCATGCGGCAGTCGCCGATCCGCGACGCCCGTGTCGACGATTAATTTCTTCCATGCCCGCTCCGTCGCAGCCTGTGCGATGGACGCCCTCCACACTGATCGCACCTGACCACATTGACTAGGACCACGACGATGGACGAGAACAAGAAGCGCGCCCTTTCCGCCGCCCTGACCCAGATCGAGCGCCAGTTCGGCAAGGGCTCGGTGATGCGTATGGGCGACCGGGTCATCGAGCCTGTCGAGATCATTCCGACCGGTTCGCTGATGCTGGACCTGGCGCTGGGTATCGGCGGCCTGCCCAAGGGGCGCGTGGTCGAGATCTATGGTCCCGAGTCCTCCGGCAAGACCACGCTGACCCTGCAGGCCATCGCCGAGTGCCAGAAGCAGGGAGGCACGGCAGCCTTCATCGATGCGGAGCATGCGTTGGATCCCGTCTATGCCGCCAAGCTGGGCGTCAATGTGGACGATCTGCTCTTGTCGCAGCCCGATACCGGCGAGCAGGCGCTCGAAATCGCGGACATGCTGGTCCGTTCGGGCTCCATCGACATCGTGGTCATCGACTCGGTGGCCGCGCTGACGCCGAAGGCTGAAATCGAAGGCGAAATGGGCGACCAGCTCCCGGGCTTGCAGGCCCGCCTGATGAGCCAGGCGCTGCGCAAGCTGACCGGCAACATCAAGCGGTCCAATACCTTGGTCGTCTTCATCAATCAGTTGCGCATGAAGATCGGCGTGATGATGCCCGGCCAGAGCCCTGAGACCACCACCGGCGGCAACGCGCTGAAGTTCTATGCCTCGGTGCGCCTGGACATCCGTCGCATCGGCGCCATCAAGAAGGGCGACGAGATCATCGGCAACCAGACCAAGATCAAGGTGGTCAAGAACAAGCTGGCACCCCCCTTCAAGCAGGTCGTTACCGAAATCCTGTACGGCGAAGGCATCAGCCGCGAGGGTGAACTCATCGATATGGGTGTTGAAGCCAAGCTGGTCGACAAGGCTGGCGCTTGGTATGGCTATGGCGGTGAACGCATCGGACAGGGCAAGGACAATGCGCGGACGTTCTTGCGCGAGAATCCGGCCGTTGCAGCCAAGCTGGAGGCCGAGCTTCGCGAGAAGTTCCAGCCGGAAGAAGCCAAGCGCGATGAGAACGCCGACGACGACAGCGACGATTGAGTGCTGATGGCGCGACGAGGTGTGCAGCGTGGCAGATGAGAACGTCGGCGGTCGCAAGCCGCGTCGGCGGATGGCCGAGCAAACACCCGTGCAGCGCGCCCTGGGCCTGCTGGTGCGCCGGGAACACTCCCGGCGCGAGCTGTCCCGTAAGTTGACCGCCCGCGGCCTGGACGCGGCCGAAGTGCGATCGGCCGTGGATCGGTTGGAGGATGAGGGCTGGCAGAGCGACACGCGCTTTGCCGAAACCCTGGTCCGAAGCCGGGCTGCCGGTGGCCATGGCCCAGTACGGATCCGGGCCGAACTGTCCACGCATGGGCTGGACCGTGAGGCGGTGGAAGCCGCCATGGCCACCTTCGACGGCGACTGGACCGAAACGGCGCGCGACCTCGTCCGCCGGCGTTTCGGTCCAGTCGATCCGGCCGATATCGCACAGCGGCGCAAAATCGCCGATTTCTTGATTCGTCGTGGTTTCGACGGTGCCAGCGTCAGGGCCGCCAGCCAGGCAGGAGCGGAGGACTGGGACGGGGCGGCCTGATAATCTAGTGCATTGGGTTGCTTCCGCCCGGCCGCACCCGCATATCGCGGGTATTGCGGCGCCAGGATGCGCCTTCCAGCCAATGCCTGCCAGATGACCACGCCCAATACCTTCAGTACCCGCCAGATCCGCCAGGATTTCCTCGATTTCTTTGCCGGCAAGGGCCACACCATTGTCCCGTCCGCCTCCCTGGTGCCCGGCAACGACCCCACTTTGCTGTTCACCAACTCCGGCATGGTGCAGTTCAAGGACGTGTTCCTTGGCGCGGAGAAGCGCAGTTACGTGCGCGCGGCCGACGTACAGCGCTGCCTGCGCGCGGGCGGCAAGCACAACGACCTGGATTCCGTGGGCTACACGGCCCGCCACCACACGTTCTTTGAAATGCTCGGCAACTGGTCCTTCGGCGATTACTTCAAGAAGGAGGCCATCGCCTGGGCGTGGGAGCTGCTGACCGAGGTTTGGAAGCTTCCCAAGGAGCGCCTGCTGGTCACGGTGTATCACACCGACGACGAGGCCTACGACCTCTGGCACAACATGATCGGCCTGCCGGCCGAGCGCATTGTCCGTATCGGTGACAACAAGGGCGCGCCTTACGCATCGGACAACTTCTGGCAGATGGCCGATACCGGCCCGTGTGGTCCGTGCACCGAGATCTTCTACGACCATGGCGACCACATCGCCGGCGGCCCTCCGGGCTCCCCAGACGAAGATGGCGATCGCTACATCGAGATCTGGAACAACGTCTTCATGCAGTTCGATCGCCAGCCTGATGGCACGCTGGTGCCGCTGCCGGCACCCTGCGTCGACACCGGCATGGGGTTGGAGCGTCTCGCCGCCGTACTCCAGCACGTCCATACGAACTACGAGATCGACCTGTTCCAGGCGCTCATTCAAAAGGCATCCGAGCTAACCGAGACGGCCGATCTCGAGAACAAGTCGCTCCGTGTCATTGCCGACCACATCCGCGCCTGCAGCTTCCTGATCGTGGATGGCGTGCTGCCCTCCAACGAAGGGCGTGGTTACGTGTTGCGCCGTATCATCCGTCGTGCGCTCCGCCATGGCTGGATGCTGGGCGTGCGTCAATCGTTCTTCCACAAGATGGTC
This sequence comes from Pseudoxanthomonas sp. YR558, assembly GCF_900116385.1. Classification (NCBI taxonomy): domain Bacteria; kingdom Pseudomonadati; phylum Pseudomonadota; class Gammaproteobacteria; order Lysobacterales; family Lysobacteraceae; genus Pseudoxanthomonas; species Pseudoxanthomonas sp. YR558. The sequence goes on from NZ_FPCI01000002.1 coordinate 1,013,300, forward strand.
GGCACGTTGTCCGAGCTGATGGGAGACGCGTATCCCGAGCTGCCGGCGGCGCGGGATCTGGTCGAAAAGGCGCTCAAGGCGGAAGAAGAGCGCTTCGCCGAAACGCTCGACGCCGGCATGCGGATTTTCGGCGACGTCGCATCTCGCGTGTCTGATGGCGTGATTCCGGGCGCGGATGCCTTCCGTCTGTACGACACCTACGGCTTCCCGGTCGACTTGACCGCCGATATCGCACGCGAGCGCGGACTGACGGTGGACATGGCGGGTTTCGACGCAGCCATGGAGCAGCAGCGGGAAACCGCGCGCGCCGCCGGCAAGTTCGCCTCGACGACCGGCCTGCCTGCCGATCTGGTGGCGCAACTCTCGCCGACGGGATTCCTCGGTTACGACCAGCTGGATGCTGGTGGTTTGCAGATCGTCGCGCTTCTGAAAGATGGTCGTCCCGTGCAGTCGGTCGAAGCGGGCGACGATGCCGTAGTGATCCTCGACCGCACGCCGTTCTACGCGGAGTCCGGCGGTCAGGTAGGCGATACCGGCGTGCTGGCAGAGCAGGGCGTCGAGTTCGATGTTGCCGATACGCTCAAGTTCGCGGGTCAGTTCCACGGTCATGTCGGTCGCGTCGCCAAGGGCAGCCTGAAAGTCGGCGATCACGTTGTCGCGTCGGTGGATGCCGCGCGACGCGCCAGCACCATCCTCAACCATTCCGCGACGCACTTGCTTCATGCCGCCCTGCGCGAAGTACTGGGTACGCACGTCCAGCAGAAGGGTTCGCTGGTGGCGCCGGATCGGCTCCGTTTCGATTTCTCGCACTTCCAGCCGATGACGGCGGACGAACTGGCCGAGATCGAGCGCCGGGTCAACGCGCAGATCCGGGCCAATCATCAGGCCGAGGTCCACCACATGGGCATGCAGGAGGCGCTGGATTTCGGCGCCATGGCCCTGTTCGGCGAAAAATACGGCGAACACGTCCGCGTGTTGAAGATGGGCGGGTACTCCACGGAGTTGTGCGGCGGTACGCACGTCGGTCGCACGGGTGACATCGGCCTGTTCAAGCTGGTCAGCGAGGGCGGTGTGTCTGCGGGCGTTCGTCGCATCGAAGCGGTCACGGGGCAGGGCGCGCTGGACTACGTCACCGACGAGGAGCATCGGTTGGCTGAGGCCGCTACCCTGCTGGGTGGCAATGCCACCGAGCTGGTCGACAAGGTCCGTTCGCTGGCCGATCGGCAGAAGAAGCTCGAGCGCGAGCTCGAGTCCCTGAGGGCCAAGGCGGCTTCCAGCGCCACCTCCGACCTGGCTGGCGCGGCGGTGGACGTGGCCGGCATCCGGGTCCTCGCGTCGCGCCTGGAGGGCTTCGATGCCAAGGCGCTCCGTGATGCCGTGGACCGACTGAAGCAGCAGCTTGGCGACGCCGTCATCGTGCTGGCCGGCACCGCGGACGGTAAGGCGGCTCTGGTTGCCGGCGTGAACGGTGCCGCAACCGGGCGGGTGAAGGCGGGGGAACTCCTGTCCCACGTCGCCAGTCAGATCGGGGGCAAGGGCGGTGGTCGCCCGGACCTCGCCCAGGGTGGTGGTGAGGACGGACCCGCCCTTGCCACGGCCCTTCAGGGCATTCCTGAATGGGTTCAGCAGCGCCTCGGCTAACCCCCTTATTGGACTATCCGGTGCTTGCGGCCGTGCGCCTCCGGCCGCTAACATGCTTTAGGTTCATGAATGTACCAGGAAGCCGCCACCCCCTTTTCACGGGGTCGGCGCGCCCCCGGCACTATCCTTTGCCGGATTACGGAGAAGAAACATGTTGATCTTGACCCGCCGTGTCGGCGAAACCCTGATGATCGGCGATTCGGTCACGGTGACCGTGCTTGGCGTCAAAGGCAACCAAGTGCGTATCGGCATCACCGCGCCCAAGGATGTGGCCGTGCATCGCGAAGAAATCTACCAACGCATCCAGCGTGGCGAAGAGATCGGTTCGCCTTCGGCGTCCGAGAACGTCACTTCGGAGTGAATGTGTTTGCCGCATGAGCGGCGAGCCGCTATCCTATGCGGCCGCTGCAGGATGCCTGCGGCGAGCGAAAACCCCCGGAGTGATGCCCGAGTGGCCGAAGGGGCTCCCCTGCTAAGGGAGTATAGGGTCAAAAGCCTTATCGAGGGTTCGAATCCCTCTCACTCCGCCAGTTTGACGAGAAGGCCCCGCATTGCGGGGCCTTCTTTTTTTTCGCTTCATTGCGCGCGCTATTACGATTGCACGAACTTTCGCGAGGACGAAAAAAAACAGGCAGACCTAAGTCTGCCTGTTTCGAAAATGGCGCGCCCGGAGAGATTCGAACTCCCGACCGCCTGGTTCGTAGCCAGGTACTCTATCCAGCTGAGCTACGGGCGCGTTTCGTTAGACGCGGAATTCTGCACGAAGCGGTTTCACCCGTCAATAACTTCCCGGCAACATTTTTCGGTGGCGAGGCGGCCGGGCATGCCTGCTCATGTCGTGATGATGGGTGATCCTGTGTTGGATTTGAGGAAGGCGTCTCATACGCTTTGCCTAATCGACGCCCGGATTAGCAGGGCATTCACGCCCGGGCCGCGAGAATGTCAGGGCAGGGGATACAGAACGCGCGAAGTCGCGGGAGTCGAATTGATGCTTCTTTCCAAACCCCTGCTCGGGCTGGGGCTGCTGGCCGCTGTGCCGCTGAGTGCCGCGGCGGCGACGTACAACGTCGGACCCGGCCGCCAGTACACGCAGCTCACCACGTTCTTCAACAGCGTCAACCTCGCACCAGGCGACATCGTCGAGGTGGACGGCAACACCACCTACGCGGGCAACATCGTGGTGGGCGACGACGATAGCGGGACCGAGGCCAGCCCGGTGACCATCCGCTGGCGCCGCGTCGCAGGGGCCACGCGACCCGTGTTGTCGGGCGGCGCCCACACGATCAAGTTTCAGCAATCCAACCACATCGTCTTCGAGGGCTTCGAAGTCACCGGCGGCACCAGCAGCTGCATCTTCAGCGAAGCCCACAACGCGACCGTCCGCGACGCCTATGTGCACGACTGCCCGTCGCACGGCATCCTCGCTGCCGACCAGAACTCCGGTTCCTTCACGCTGGAATACAGCGAGATCGCGCGCTCCGGGCAGGGCGATCGCCGGCACGCCCTCTACATCCAATCGGACGAGGTCGCGTACCCGGATACCGTGTTCCGCATGCGTTACAACTACGTGCACAGCGCCACTGGTGGCGTGCTGGTGCGCGTGCGCCACCAGCGGGCCGAGATTCATTACAACTGGATTGAGGGCTCCGACCTGCACGAAGTCGAGCTGATCGGTCCGGACTGCGAAACGCAGAAATCGGGCTGGACGGCCGACCTGCGCCGTGAAGACGCCGAACTGGTCGGCAACGTCATCATCCACCGTTCGACCAGTCGCTCCGGCAACGCGCTTCGTATCGGTGGCGATCTCAACGGGCGCAACCAAGGCCGCACGCGGCTGGTGAACAACACGATCCTGCTGGACCGTTCCGGCTCGGCGAATGCCGTGCTGGTCCAACTGGGTCAGGGCTCGCTGGAGATGCACAACAACGTCGTCTACCAGCCGGCCTCGGGCAGTGCGCCTGCCATCGTGCGGGAGAATCCCGCCAGCAACGTGGATACGCCGTATTGCGGCCCGCAGAGCCGCGAGCCGTGGTCGGATGGCCGCAAGGTGGCCGGTTCCAACAACTGGGTGCAATCGGCCGCCACCCTGGTGCCGACCGAGTGGAGCGGGACGCTGCGCGGCACCGATCCGATGTTCGTCGACCTGGCCCAGCGCAATTTGCGCCCGCGCGCGGGCAGCCCGTTGCTTAATGCGGGCAACAACACGCCGACCACCCCGGCCGCATTCCCGTTCCCGTCGCCCCAGCTGCTGCCGGCCTTCGATCCACCGCTGCGGACCAAGCTCGCCATCGGCGATGCGCATGCCCGCCTGACGTTGGAGAACAGGATCGACGTCGGTGCATTAGAGCAGTTCGACATCGATCAGGTCTCCGACCCGATCCGGGTGAACGGGTCCCAGCCGTTGATTCCCGGCGGAACGTCGGGCAGCGCGGGCCAGCCGGTCACGGCCTCCCAGCCAGCGGTGACATCCCCGGACGCCACCGTGCCGATCCCGCCCCGGGATCGTCCGCGCTGGCGGCAGTCGCCGGTCACGCGCTATCGCAGGGGCGTCGTCAGGCCCTGAGTCGCCGGATCTCCCGCATCACCCAAGCCGCCCCTCGTGGGCGGCTTTTTTTTGCCGCGGCTGTCCGGCGATGGCAGCAAGTCGCGTTGGAAGTGGTGTGTCGGACATGTATGCGTACTGGGACGCGGCGGTTTCAGGCCCCGGAGGGGGCAGCACCGCCGCCGTCGGAACGAACGTAGCGCGGCCTGGCTTGGGAGCCGGGACCTGCGCCGCATCAGGGGGATGTCGATGAAGGCAACACACAAGAGCCGCAAGGACCGGGTGATCCGGTTCCTGTGGTTGGGTGAAGTGGTCGTGCTGTTCGCGGCTGTGATGGCGGCGGTGTGGATCCGCTTCCACACCGATCCGGAATACCAGGTGCAGTTCCTGGAACAGACGCCGTGGCGTGCGCTCGTCGTCGCCCTGGCCCTCACCGGCGCGATGACCGCGTTCGGGCTTTATCAGACGCATGTGCGGCACACCCGCATGGATTTCGTGCTGCGCGTGGCGTTGTCCTTCGCCTTCGGCGGCATCGCGTTGGTGGTCCTCTACTACCTGTTGCCGCAGGCTTACCTGGGCCGTGGCGTGCTGGCCATCTCGCTGGCCATCGGTCTGGCGGGCATCGTGCTGGTCCGCGTGGCATGGGTGCGCCTCTTCCATTCCGACGTGCTGAAACAGCGCGTACTGATCCTCGGCGCCGGCCGCAACGCCGACCTCATCAATTCCTGCATGCGTCGCCGGTCGGATCGCCGCACGTTCACGGTGGTGGGATTCGTGCCCGTCCCGGGCCAGCCGGTACAGGTGCGCGAAGACCTGCTGATCCACCGCGGTGAGGAAGGTCTGCATGACCTGGCCGAGCGTTTGCAGATCGATGAGTTGGTGATCGCGCCGGACGAACGCCGTGGCGGTCTGCCCATGGAGCAGATGCTGCTGTGCGTGCAGCGCGGCATGTCGGTCGTCGACTTGTCCAGCTTCTTCGAGCGCGAGGCCGGCATGGTCCAGCTCAATGCGGTTGACCCGTCCTGGCTAGTGTTCTCGGGCGGGTTCGATTATTCGACACCGCGTCGCCTCAGCAAGCGGTTCTTCGACCTGATCGCAGGCTGCGTGCTGCTGGTGGTGAGCTGGCCGTTGATGATCCTGGTGGGCCTGGCGGTGTGGCTGGAGTCGGGCGGCCCGGTGTTCTACAGCCAGACGCGCGTCGGCGAGCGCGGGCGCCACTTCACCCTGACCAAGTTCCGCAGCATGCGGGTGGACGCGGAGAAGAACGGCGTGGCGGTCTGGGCCAGCAAGGACGATGACCGCAGTACGCGGGTGGGCCGTATCATCCGCAAGACGCGCCTGGATGAACTGCCGCAGCTCGTTGCGGTATTGCGTGGCGACATGAGTTTCGTCGGCCCCCGGCCCGAGCGGCCCCATTTCGTCGACATGCTCAACGACGAGGTGCGTTACTACGGCGTTCGCCACAGCGTGAAGCCCGGCCTGACGGGCTGGGCGCAACTGCGCTATCCCTACGGTGCTTCCGTGCGCGACGCGGAAGAGAAGCTGAAATTCGATCTCTTCTACGTGAAGAACCACGGACTCGTGTTCGATCTGATGATCTTGCTGCAGACCGTGGAAGTGGTGCTGTTCGGTCGTGGTGCGCGCTGAGCGCGCCCGGCAGCAGCACCGTGCCGTCGTATCAGCCTGGCACGAGGCTGCGCAGCAGGCGCTTGATGCCGAAGGGCACGAGCGCCTTGATCTGGCCCCGCAACTCCGCGTCGCGGGTCAGGTGCCAGGCACGTCGCGCCAGCGCGGCGCCTTTCTTCCAGCGGCCACGGATGAGCATGCCGCGGGCATTCCGGGCGTACGTGCCTGCAAGGGCCTCGTCCAGCTCCCGGTCGTCGACGGTGCCGCGCGCGCCGGCGACGGCGGCCTCCACCACCCGCACGTAGTCGTCGTAGGTGCTGTCGGCCGCGGACAGGCCGTCGTGGCCACGCATCGCGCGCACGAGCGCCTGTTCCACCACGCCGATCTTCCAGTGCCGTGCCACGCGCAGGTGAAACTCCAGGTCTTCGGCCGTGCGCAATCCTTCGTCGAAGCCGCCGAGCTGTTCGACGACTTCCCGGCGCATCAGCACCGAGGCGGGTGCCAGCGCCGGGTTGTGCAGGACCCAGCGCAGCACCCAGCCATCCTCGCGCAGGGTGTCGCGTCGACGGAACACGTCGATGTGCCGATATTCGCTGTCGACACGCTCAACGTCGCACACGACCATGCCGAAATCGGGGTGCGCGTCCAGGAAGGCGACCTGAAGTGCCGTCTTCGCGGGGAGCCACAGGTCGTCGCTGTCGAGCAGCGCCAGGTAGCGGCCTTGCGCCAGACGCAGGCCATGGTTGCGCGCGGCGGATACGCCCGCGTTAGGCTGCCACACGTAGCGAACGCGATCGCCGTAGCGTGCGCGCAGCATGTCGTCGGTGCCGTCGGTCGAGCCGTCGTCGATGACGATGATCTCGTCCACAGCAAGCGTCTGCGCGAGCACGGAATCGAGCGCGCGCGGCAACAGGTCCCGACGGTTGTACGTCGGTATAATCACTGAAACTTCGATGCGGGCCGCCATGCTGAAGGACGTCTCCAAGAAGCTGCTCTATACCACTGGGCTGCTCGGTCTTTACCATCGGCTGCGCAATGCGGACAGCCTGACCGTCGTGATGTTCCATCGTACCCTGAGTCCGGACGATCCGCGCTGGACCACGTGCGATCCGGACTACACCCTCGCCACCGGGTGGCTCGAGCAGTCGCTGGCTTTCTTCCGGCGACATTACAACGTCGTCTCGCTGGACCAGGTGCTCGCATCTCGCCGGACAGGCGCGGCGCTGCCCAAGCGCGCCTTGTTGATCACCTTCGACGACGGCTGGGCCGACAACGCAGATTACGCGCTGCCCGCGCTGGAGCGAGCAGGCTTGCCTGCCCTGATGTTCGTCGTGGCCGATGCCATCGGGACGCGTCAGCCCTTCTTCCAGGAGCGACTGATCGCCGCGTGGCGGCGGGGCGCCGTGACCGTGCGCGGTCTGGCCGCCGCGCTGCCGGCGGGCGAGGCGGCAGCGACCTCCACCGACGAGGAATCCATGACGGCTCTGCGCGCCGTCATCGCCCGCCTGGAGGCGCTGGAGGCCGGCGTCCGCAAGCAGGTCCTGGCGCCCTTCATGGCGCAGCTCGATGACGGACACCGGCACATGGTCACGGTCGAGGAGCTTCAGCGGTTGCAGGCGGGCGGCGTCGCGTTGGGATTGCATGGCAAGACGCACACGCCGATGCGGCTCGCAGCCGATCTCGACGCCGAGTTGTCGGGCGCTCGCATGTCGCTGGCGCACCAGCTCGGGCACGCGAATGCGAATGCCGAATCCATGTCGTTTCCGCATGGGTCGTTCGATGCGGATATCGCGCAGCGCGCACGCGAGTCGGGCTACGAACTGGTGTTCACCAGCGTGCCCGTGTTGAACCCGACCGCGCCCGACGTAGGTTGGTTGCTGGGGCGTACGGGTTTCGAAACCGATGCGGTGGTGGATGCGCAGGGCCGTTTCCGCGACGACTGGTTGGCCCTGTACCTGTTCCGGCGGCAGGCACGCCGCCTGGCCTGATCCGAGGCCTGCCCCGCATCGCGGGGCAACGCGTCACTCGTCCTCGTCGGCCGAGGTCAGGAAGATCGGCGCCGATGCGAACGGGGCATCAGGTGACGTCCAGCGCATGAAGACCGGGCGCCGGCCGCGCTCCACGAAGTGGACCGCATGCCAGCCCTCGCGTTGTGCGTCGGGTGCGCAGATTTCCACCGAGACCGCCGTGCAGCCCAGCTTGCGTGCCGCGCGCAGCAGTTCGCCGACATGCGCCGCCGCCATGCCGCGTGCGCCATCCACCGACCAGAAATCCCGCACATGCAGCGTGCCTTCGATGCGCTGTACGGCGAACCAGGCTTGCAGTGCGCGATCCTGTTCGCGCTTGACCAGCAAATAGCGTGTGGTCGCCAGCGGGGATTCATCGAACCGCCAACGCAGGTGGGCGACGTCGCGCACCGCCATCACGCTGTCGTCCTTGGGCGATTCGGCCCACACCGCATCGATACGCGCATCGGCCTGGTCGGCCCAGGCGGAGCACAGCGATGGCCCACGCAGGCGGGAAAACGCGTCGCGGCAGGTGATGGCGACGTCTGCGGCCCAACCCACGGGCTTGGTCAGCCAGCCCGGCATGCGGCCGCGCAGGTAGCCTGCATGGCGCAACACGCGCGCGTAACGGACCAGGTGCGCCGGCTGCGCATAGCCGATCCGCTTGAACACCGGCGCGGCCTTGGGGTTGGGGAACCCGTACAGCACGTCCAATGCTTGGTCGGCAGCGGCGATCAGGCCCTGCTGGAGCATCAGCGCCGGACCGAGCGAGCGATGCTGGGGCAATACCGCTAGATCGACCAGCACGCCGGCGCGCAGCTCGCGCCCTTGCCATACGAGGCGACGGCGACCGGCCGATGCGGTACCCACGTGGGTCGCGCCCGGTACGTCCAGCAGCAGTTCGAGCAGCGGCTCGCCGTGCGGGCACCGCAGATAGAACCATTCGTACTTCGCCGTCATCCGGGCATCCTGGCCCAGGTTGCCTCGCCACAGCGACAGCACCGTCTCCCGGTCGCGCGCCGGCTGGCCGGCCTCCACGAGATACTGCGGTGTGGTGGGCATGGCGTTCATCGCTCAGTCCAGTTCGGGAACGTCGCCGGCCAGCACCGGCGCCATGTGCAAGTACTTCGTGGTACGGCGCTTGTTGCGGATGTCGTCGTAGACGGCCTGCGCGTGCGCTGGGGTGATGCCCAGGGCGATGGCGAGCTCGCTGGCCGGACGGTCGTGGTTGAGCGCCCAGATCGCGAGATCCATCTGCTGGTAAGGCAGCGCGAAATAGAACTCGTCCTGACCTTGGCTCAGGCTGTAGGTGTCGGTGGTCGGGATGGCGGCGCAGACGCGCTCGGGCAGGCCGAGGTGGCGTGCCATGCCGTACACCTGCGATTTGTACAGATGGGCGATCGGCTTGACGTCGGCCGAGCCGTCGCCGTTCTTGACGAAGAAGCCCTGGTCGTACTCCACGCGGTTCGGCGTACCGACCACGCCGTAGTTGAGGCGGTCGGCGTGGAAGTATTCCAGCGTCTTGCGGATGCGCTGTTTGAAGTTGGTGGCGGCGACGATCGTGAGGTAGTCAGCCAACGCGAGGTCGCGCTCGTGCATCGCGCCGTCCGGCGACTGCGCGATCAGGCGGAAGCGGTTGATGCGGCCTTCGGTACCGCCGTCGATGACGATCTTGAACTTCCAGCCTTCGCCGTACTCGGGCAGCGTGTTGCGCACGGCCTCGTCACGCGCGCGGTAGCAGCCGATGGCCGCCAGCGCCGGCGCGATGTCCACGGTTTCGGTCCGCACACCGAGATGCTCGGCCAGGATGTGCGCACGCGCCGCACTGTCGTCGGAGGAATCCTGCTCGGGGAGGATCAGCGTGAAGACGCGATCGGGACCCAGCGCGCGGACCGCGAGCGCAGCGCTGACCGAGCTGTCGATGCCGCCGGAGATCGCGACGACCAGGCCACGCCGGTGCAACTGGCGTGCGGTGATTTCGCGCAGGCGGGCGCAGATGCGGTCGGCTTCGCTCTGGTAGTCGATGTCGAGGACGTGGTGGTCGAGCTGGCTCATGGGCTTGCGGTCTGCTCCGTCAGTTGGATACGTCGGACCTTGCCGGACGCAGTGCGCGGCAGGGCATCGACGAAGGTGATGTGTCGGGGGATCTTGTAGGCGGCCAGGCGCGCGCGACAGTGCGCCTTGATGCGATCTTCCGCGCGCGGCAGGACTTCGTCCGCGACGACGAAGGCCTTGATCACCTGGCCCAGCGCGTCGTCGTCGACGCCGACCACCGCGACCTCGCGGATGCCGGGCAATTCGGCGATGACTTCCTCCACGTCGGTGGGGTGCACGCGGTGCGCGCCTGTCTTGATCATGTCGCTGCGGCGGCCCTGGAGGAACAGGTAGCCGTCCGCATCCACGTAGCCGAGGTCGCCCGTGTGCAGCCAGCCGTCGCGCAGCACGACCTGCGTCGCGGTGGGATTGTTCCAGTAGCCCAGCATGATGCCCGGGCCGCGCACGCAGACTTCACCCGGTTGGCCTACCGTGGCGGGCGTGCCGTCCTCGCCGATGACGCGCCAATGTGTGTCCTGCACGGGGATGCCGACCGAGCCGCGCTTCTCGTCGAGCCGTTCGGGCGGCAGCCAGCTGATCCGCGACGTCGCTTCGGTCTGGCCGTACATCAGGAACAGTCGCGTATCGGGCAGCAGGCCGCGCACGCGGTCGGCGACGGCCGGGGCCATCGCGCCACCGGCCTGGGTCAGGTAGCGCAGCGAGGCAAGGTCGTGGCCACGTCGCTCCAGCATGTCCAACAGCAACACGTAGGTCGACGGCACGCCGGAGAAGCCGGTGGCGCGATGACGCTGTACGGCGTCGAGCACCTGGATCGGAAACACCATGCTCGGCCCGAGCACGATGCACGCGCCGCTGGCCAAGTGGGTGTGCAGCACCGACGCGCCGTAGGCGTAGTAGAACGGCAGCACGCTGACGACCGTGTCCTGCGTCGTGAGTCCGAGATAGGCGATTACCGCATCGGTATTCGCCGCCACGTTGGCGTGGCTGAGCATCACGCCCTTGGGATCGCCTGTGGTGCCGGACGTGTACAGCAGTTGCGCCAGGCTCGCATCCGCTTCGCCCTCGATCGCAAGGTCCGCGTCGTCACCGTCCACCTGCGGCAGTGCCGTCTCGGAGGCGAGTTCGATGGCGAGCGGCGGGGAGGCGACGACATCCCATTGGGCGAGCGTCTGCTCCATGTCGCGATGGCCGGCTTCGTGCACGACGAAACGAGCCCCGCAATGTCGCAGCCAGGGGCCGAAATCCCGCGAACGCGCCTGTGCGTTCAAGGGTGCGACCACGCCTCCGGCCAGCCACGTGCCATAGATCGCCGCGGCGGCCTCGATGCGATTCGGCAACACGAAGGCCACGCGGTCTTGCGGCTGCAGCCCGGCATGGCGCAGGTAGCGGGCGAAACCGCACGCCTGCTGCCAGAACGTCGCGTAGTCGACCGACCGCGCACCATCGATCATCGCGACGCGCTGAGGGGCGCTGCGAGCGTTCCGGGCGAGGCGGGCGGTCAGGCGCTCCATCGGCAGGCAGGGGCGCTCAGACGGCGACGGCGAGCTTGCGCGAAACGAACGCGTCGACGGTCTGGATCGAATCGAAATTTGCCGGCGTCATTTCCTCGGCTGCGATCTGCAGCTTGAACGCGTCTTCCAGGAAGAAGACGAGTTCATGGATGCCGGTGGAATCGATGATGCCTCCCTGGATCAGCGAGTCCTGATCGCCCACGGCGGACGGATCGTCCGAGAAGAGGAAGTTCTGCAGGATGAAGGTCTTGATCTGTTGCTTCTGCGGCATGGTGTCCCCGGCATTTCCTGTTCCGTTGCTGTCCAGATGAACGGCGGTTCGGACGTTCACCGGCCAAGGGGACGGGGGGGCAGCGCGGACATTCCCGGTGCTACCATCGCCGCCCGACGTCACCGACAGGAGTCCACGATGCGTGCTTCCTTCCTGATGCTGGCCCTGGTGGTGCTGGCCGGCTGCCGGCAGAACGCGCCTGTCGCGGAACCCGCCGCGCCGCCGCGCACGGTGCTGGATGCCTCGGCCGTGACGTACGCCTCCGAAAAGCAGGCGTTTACGGTATCGGAGCAGGTGATCGGCCTCGATCATCCTTGGGCAGTGGCGTTCCTGCCCGATGGCGGAATGCTCGTTACGGAACGCGCGGGTCGCCTGCGACGGATCGCCCCCGACGGGAGCGTGTCGGAACCGGTCGCCGGGCTGCCGAAGATCTTCGTCGACGGCCAGGCTGGCCTGCTCGATGTCGCGCTGTCGCCCGGTTACCCCAACGACAACCTGGTGTACCTGGCCTTCGCCGAACCCACGTTGCGCGGCAACAAGGCCGGGACCGCCGTGGTGCGCGGAAAGCTGCAGGGCAACGCACTGATCGATGCGGACGTCGTCTACCGGCAGGAACCGAAGCTGTCGCACGGAACGCACGTGGGCGCACGGCTGGTGTTCGACGATCAGGGGCACCTGTTCGTCACCCACGGCGACAACCGAGTGGGCGCGGCGACGGCGCAGGAGTTGGACAAGCTGTCCGGCAAGATCGTGCGCATTCGTCCGGACGGTACCGTGCCGGCTGACAATCCCTTCGTAGCCAAGGGCGGGGCACGCGGCGAAATCTGGTCTTACGGTCATCGCAACGTACAGGGGGCGGCGCTGCATCCGGTCACGCGCCAGTTGTGGGCCACCGAACATGGACCGATGGGCGGGGACGAACTCAACCTGCCGAAGGCGGGCCTCAACTACGGTTGGCCGGTAGTTACCCACGGCGTGGACTACAGCGGGCGTCCGGTGCCCGGGTCGCAAGGCAACGCCGCGCCCGGGATGGAACCGCCTCACCATGTGTGGATGAAGTCGCCCGGTCTCAGCGGAATGGCGTTCTACACCGGCGATGCATTGCCGGGCTGGAAAGGCAATCTGTTCCTGGGCGCGCTCGCCTCGAAGGCGCTGATCCGGCTCGAACTGGACGGCGATCGCGTCGTGCATGAGGAACGCCTGCTGGTGGACCGCAATCAGCGCATCCGCGACGTGCGGCAAGGGCCGGACGGCGCGCTCTACGTGCTGGTCGACGCGCCGGCGCCCGATGGCAAGCTGTTGCGCATCGCACCCGCGCCGGCCGCCGTATCGGAACCCGCGCCGGCAGCGCCGGCGGCCGGCGCTCCGTAACACAGCACCGTCTTCAGGCGGCCGTCGTCGACGCCGGCTTGCGCGCGATGAAGTCCACGCTGGTGATGCAGAGCTGTTCAGCGGGCACGTCCGCGAACGTCGGATGCACCGGCATGGCGGCCAGTTGCTTCATCCGTTCCGCCCGCGTGGTGCGGGTGTCGAGATCGATGTCGAAGCCGTGCCGGCGCGCGCCATCGACGAACCAGTGCGCGCGCAGGCGGTTCTGGTAGAGGAAGGCGTTGTTCCAGCGCTGCCACTCCTCGTCGGAGTAGCGCAGGTAATTCAATTGGTGGACGTTGCGGTCCACGTAGGCGTAGTGGTCGCCGCAGTTGACCGAATGGAACATCACCCCGCGCGGCGACAGGACGCGCATCGATTCGGCGTACATCGCGTCGATGACGTCCGGCGGCACGTGTTCCAGCACGCTGTTGGAGAACACGACATCCACATCGCCGTCGGGCAGCGTGCTGCGGGTGGCGTCGGCGGGCGCGCGATAGTGGATCACGCCATCGCTGGCGGCTTCCAGGTCCGATCCCTTGCGCAGGGCATCGAGCAGTCGCCGATGACGGCCTTCGACCTCAGGGAGCGGCGTGCCCGCCGCAGTCGCGATGCGCCCCAGGAAGCCACCCAATACCTCCGCGCAGCGGATCGTCAGGTCCATGCGCAGGTGCGGATTGAGGTCGTAGGTGGTCACGCGCGCGGCACCCGCCAGATAACAGGCGAACGGGAAGGTCGGATACCAGCCGGTGCCGATCTCGAAGGCGCGCACCCCGGGCAACACGATGCCAGCATCGCGCAGATGGCCGACCATGATCTCCCAGTCGTCCACCTTGGTCGCGAGCTCGCCATCGAAATCGCGCAGGCCGCCGAAACGCCGCTGCAAGTGGAAGTGCATCGTATGCCCACCGGGCAACGCGCCGAGAACCTTCTGGATGATGCCCTTGACCCGCCAATCCATGCCTTGATTCCTCGATATGCCGCGTGGTCGGTGTTACGCGATCGCGCCCGAAGGCTGTGCCGTGGCCCCGGCCGGCGCCAGGCGTGTCTCCACGGTCTGCCGGTGCACCAGCATCGTGGACAGCACGCCCATGAAGGCCTGGTTGTCGCCGAAGCCGGTGGCCCGGCCCTGCCTGCATTTTTCCACCAGACGCCCGACCGCAGCGGCATCGAAGTAGCCCGCCTCGCGGATCGACTCCTGCGACAACAGGTCGGCCACGTAGTCCAGCGGCTTGCCATCGAAGAAGAAACTCTGGCTGTCGGGGGCGCGGTACGGTTGCTTGGTCCGCTGCGCGATGTCCGGCGGCAGCAGGTCGGCCAGTGCGCGACGCAGCAGGTACTTCTCGGTCATGCCGCGGATCTTGAAGCTGGGCGGCAGGCGGTTGGCGAATTCGATGACGCGATGGTCGAGATACGGGAAGCGGCCTTCGATGGAGTTCGCCATCGCCACGCGGTCACCCTGCGAAGACAGCAGGTAGCCGGCCAGCAGCGATTTCGCCTCCACGTACTGGTCGCGGGCCAGATCGCTCCAGCGCGCCATGTCCGGTGGCAGCGTCTGTTCGTAGGCCTCCAGCGCATCCCAGCGCATGGCGGTGGCACGCAGTTCGGGCGACAGGAAGGCGAGTGCGCGCTGCGAGGTGGTCCAGCGCGGCACGTGGGCGAAGATCGGCCGGTGCAGATGCTCCATGCCCTGGCCGAAGAACGACTGCGCGAACGCCGGGTTGCTGACGGGGGAGTTAGGCAGGTACCCGTACAGTTTCTGCAGCAGGCGCGGGCGCATCCGGGAATCGGGCTGGCGTGCCCAGAAGCGGCGGATCTTCGCTTCCTTGAACAGATCGTAGCCACCGAACACTTCGTCGGCCCCTTCGCCGGTCAGGACGACCTTGTAACCATGCCGGCGGACGCTGCCGGCCAGCAGCATCAGCGGGATGGGGCCGGTGCGCAGGACCGGGGTCTCGGTGTGGCGGATCAGGCGCGGCAGGGCTTCGCCGATGTCGCGGCGCGTGCAGGTCAGCGTGGTGTGCTCGGTGCCGAGGTGCCGCACCATCGCCTGCTGGTATTCGCTCTCGTCGAACTCGCCATCTTCGAACGCCACCGAGAACGTGCGCACCGGCGTGTCGGTGAAGCCGCGGATCAGCGCGACGATGCCGGAGGAATCCAGGCCGCCGCTGAGGTAGGCGCCCACCGGCACGTCGGCGCGCAGCTGCAGGCGCACGGCGTCGACCAGCAATTCGCGCAGTTCGGTGGTGGCCTGTTCCAGCGTCAACGGGTAGCGCGCGGGCGAGGTGTCCTGCGCGTCCGGGAACGTCCAGTCCCAGTAGCGGCGCATGTGCTGGCGCCCGTCGCGCTCGACGGTCAGTACGTGCCCGGGCGGCAGGCTCTGCACGCCCTGGTAGAGGGTTTCCGGATCCACCGGCGCCCAATAGGTCAGCGTCTGCAGCAGCGCCTGCGTTTCCAGGTGCGCGCATTCGGGCAGCACCGCGAGCAGTGATTTCACTTCCGAGGCGAACCACATGCGGCCGCGCTGGCGCGTGTAGTAGAGCGGCCGGATACCGGCACGATCGCGCGCCAGCACCAGGCGCTGGCGCTCGCTGTCCCACAACGCGATGGCGAACTGCCCGTTGAGGTGCTGGACGAAATCCTCGCCGTAACGGTCGTAGAGGTGCACGATCACTTCGGTGTCGGAGTGCGTGTAGAAGTGGTGGCCCTTGGCCTCGAGCATCTGTCGCAGTTCGACGAAGTTGAAGATCTCGCCGTTGAAGACAGTCCACACGGTGCGGCGCGGATTGTGGATCGGTTGGTCGCCCGTGGACAGGTCGATGATCGACAGCCGCGCATGCGCCAGGCCGATGCTGGGCGCCGCATGGAAGCCGAAACCGTCCGGGCCGCGATGCGCGAGCGGATGGATCATCCGCTCCAATGCATCGCGTGCGCTGGCCGTGACCACATCGGGACCCATGAAACCCGCGATTCCGCACATGTGCCGTATCCCCTGTCCGTGTCCGTGTTGGTGTCAGGCCGAATCGGCCGCGTAGCCGCTGCGCGCGGTCTGTGCCCCGGCGACGGCTTCCTCGCAGGCCAGCAGCGTCTCGCGCGCCACCTGCTGCCAGTCGCGGGAGAAACGTTGCGCGAGTGCCGCTTCGTCCCATCGCCGGTCGAGCGCCTGCGCCAGCGCGTCGACCAGCGCATCCGCATCGCGGGCTGGCACCAGCAGTCCGCTGGCGGCATCGACCACTTCCGGGATACCCCCCACGGGCGTGGCGACCACCGGACGACCGCAGGCGAGCGCCTCGACCAGCACGTTGGGATGGCCCTCCGAGTAGCTCGGCAACGTCACCAGGTCCGAAGCGACCATCCAGCGCGCGACTTCCGCCGGTGCCTGGCCCCCGGCCAGGTGCAGCGGCAATCCCGGTTCGGCGATCAGGGCCGCCGCGAGTTCGGCCTGCATGGGGCCGTCGCCAACGAAGACGACGCGCGCCCGCGGCCGGGCGGCGGCCAGCCGACGTGTCGCGTGCAGCAGCTCACGCAAGCCCTTCTCCGGCACCAGGCGACCCACATAGAGGACCACCTCCGCATCCTGCGGCAGCCCCAGCGCCTCGCGCGCCGCGCGGCGGTCGCCCGGGTGGAACAAGGCGGCATCGCAGCCGTTGGGAATCGCGCGGATGCGCGCCGGGTCCGCACCGTACTGGCTGACGGCGACGCGGCCCAGGTCCTCGCTGACCACCAGCAGGCGCTGCGCGGCGCGGACGACGGGTTGGGTCAGGCGGCGGCTGATGGCATCGCGCACGCGCAGATCGGAACCACGCGCGCCGGCCACGAAAGGCACGCCCGCCGCGCGCGCGGCGCGCATGGCGCCGTAGCCATCGGGGTAGAGCCAGTACGCCAACACCACGTCAGGCGCGAATGCCCGGACCGGTCGCGCCAGCGCCTGAGCGCACAGGTGGCCGTTGAACGGGCGGCTCAGCGCGGGCAGAGCGGGGTAGGTGACGTAATCCACATCGCAGCCGGCGGCCACGTGGCCGTCGTCGGCCGCGCGGTACAGGTAGCTGCGCGGCTGCGCCCAGCGGGGATACGTGGCGATCGGGCTGAGCACCTTCACCTGCGCCAGACGCGAAAGTTCGCGCACGGTCTGGTACACGGGGCGGCCGCGGTTCGGTTCCCCGGCGATCGGGAACTGGGAGGTGACGATCAGGATGCGCATGCGGGGAACGGGATGACGGCGCCGGACTGTCCGCCGCATGGCGTGGTTGGCGTTGTAAAAGCCGAGTCATGCCGATGCAGGGGGATAGGGTGGGTCACGAAACGTCTTCGCCCTCGCGGATGGTGGAACTGGATGCCCTGCGCGGTATCGCCGCGGTCGCCGTGCTGGGTTACCACTTCACAACGCGTTACGAGGAGCAGATCGGCCATGCCAAGGGCATGCCGGTGGATCTGCTGGCGGGGAAGTACGGCGTCTACCTGTTCTTCCTGATCAGCGGTTTCGTGATCTTCATGACGCTGGAGCGTACCCGTACGGCAGCCGATTTCGTGGTGTCTCGGTTCTCCCGCCTGTTCCCGGCCTACTGGGTGGCGGTACTGCTGACCGCTTGCGTGGTCTACAGCGTGGGCTTGCCGCTGCAGCAGCTGCCCGCCGGGCAGGCGATGCTCAACTTCACCATGGTGCAGGAGATCCTGGGCGCGGAGCACCTGGATGGCTCCTACTGGACGCTGCAGATCGAGTTGTTCTTCTACGTGCAGATGCTGTTCTGGTACCTGATGGGGCAGCTGAAGCGGATCCACTGGATCATTGGCGGCTGGCTGGTGCTGGCGACCATCGAGGGCCTGTGCGAGAAGCACCACTGGCATTTTTCGTATTGGGTGCGGGAGTTGATGATCCTGCGCTTCATCCCGTTCTTCGCGATCGGCATCCTGTTCTACCGTCTGCACCGCTACCCGGCGGAGTGGCGGCTGAACCTGACGATGTTGCTGTGCGCGCTGCTTGCCATCGCGATCGGGGAGCGCCCGATCTTCCTGCCGGTGGCGCTGGTGTGTTGCGCGATCTTCGCGCTGTTCATCCGCGGGAAGCTGGCGTTCCTGGATACGCGGCTCTTCGCATCTCTCGGTGCGATCTCGTACACGCTGTACCTCGTCCACCAGGCCATCGGCTTCGTGGTGATCCACCATCTGGAGCATGTGGGCGTGCCGGCCTGGCTGGCCTGCCTGGGCGCGGCCGCGCTCTCGCTGGCGCTGGCCACGCTCCTGCACCGGCTGGTCGAACGTCCGGCCATGGAATGGATCCGTGGCAACTGGAAGGCGGCACGCATGCACACGCTGGTGAATCGATGAGGCATGCTCACCCTGCGGCAGCCGTCGCACTCTCCATTCCGGCCGTCCAGGACAACCGCTTGCACCCACGCCCCCGAGCACGCCACGCATGAGCGACGCAGGAACCGCGGCGCCGGGCCTGTTCGCCAAGATCGCTTCCTCGGCCGCCTACGGCATCGTCGGCGGCCTGCTGGGCCGCGCAGTCGGGCTGGTGGGCACGCTGCTGGTCGCACGCCACCTGACGCCCGACATCGTCGCCGAGGTCACGGTGGCGACGGTCGTCGCACTGACCGGCAACTGGGTGGCCGCTTGGGGCTGCGGCCAGTACGTGGTGGTGAAGGGCGACCAGGGCCGCGAAGCGATCTTTGCCGCCAGCGTGGTCTACCTGACCGCCGGACTGGTGATGATCGCGGGCCTGTGGTTCGCAGCGCCGGCGCTCGCGTCGTGGTTGCAGGCGCCGCGCGTGGCGGAGTACCTGCCGGGCGCGCTGCTCGGCATCGGCATTCGCCGGATCGGTGCGATCCCCGACAAGTTGCTCGCCCGCGAGATGCGCTTCGGCCGCATCGCCGCCGGTACCGCGCTGGGCGACATCGTCTACGCCATCGTCGCGGTGACCCTGGTCAGCACCACGGCGCTGGGCGGGCACTCGATGATCCTCGCCTTCATCGCGCAATCGACGGTGATCGCAGGCATCACGCTGTCGGCGACGGGACTGAGCAGCTGGTTGGCGCCCGTGAGAATCCCGCTGAAGCGCCTGCGCGACCTGCTGCGCTTCGGTGCGCCGATCACCGGCGAAATCGTGCTGAGCGAAGGCGCGCGCTACTGGGACAAGCCGCTGATGCTACGCCTGGTCGGCGCGCATGATGCCGGCAGTTACGGGTTGGCATTCAACCTGGCGCAGCTGCCTGCGGTCTATGTCGGTGGCCACATCGGCACGGTGATGATGCCGGCGATGGTGCGGGCCGACCCTGCTGCGCGCCCGGCATTGATGGTGCGCGCGTTGACCTTCACGGCGCTGGTGCTGTTCCCCATGTCGGCTGGCCTGGCGGTGTGCGCGACGACGCTGGTGGAGGCGCTGCTGCCGCCCACGTGGGCGCAGGTGGCGCCGCTGCTGAGCGTGCTGGCGATCGCGTCGCTGCCGGGCCCGGGTAGCTTCATCCTGTCGGCGTTCCTGGCGGCGCATGGACGCAACCATCGTTTGATGTGGATCGAAGTCGCGACGATGGCGAGCCTCGTCGCGGCGCTGTGGTCGTTGTCGAAGGGAGGCGTGCTGTGGGCTTCCGCGGCGATCGGCGTAGCGGCGCTGGTGCAATGGGTATTGACGGTGCAGGCCTGCCGGATCGATGGGTTGCGCCTGCGCGGGCTCAGCCCCGCGTTGCTGCGCATCGCGTTGGCGAGCGTGGCAATGGCGCTCGCGGTGCTGGCATGGCGCTGGGCAATGGGGCCCGCGATCGGCGCGCCGTTGCGACTGGCCACCGAAGTATTGGTCGGCGTGGTTGTGTATGGTGTAGGCCTGTGGGGGTTCGCGCGCGGCCTGGTCGGGGACGCGCTGGCAGGTATCGGGATATCCCGTTCGAGGATCCCGGGAATACGGACGCGGCAAGGGGAAGGCACGTCATGATCGAGTTCAACGCCATCGCGCTGTTGCGCCGTCGCGCGGCGACCAGCTGCCAGTTGGCGCTTGCGGAAAACCAGCGTTTCCTGGAGATGCGCGAAGCCGACAAGGCGCGCTTGGTCCAGGCTTATCGCGCCAACGGCATGTCGGGAAAACCGGAACGCCTGCAGCGGCGCTACGACCATGGCATGCGCTGCTTCGCTATCGAGGAAGACGAACAGCTCGTCGCATGGTTCTGGGCGCTGCACGGCGTGCCGCGCTACATGGACGAATTCGCCTGGCAGGTTCCGCTGAACGAAACCCAGGTGTGGCTGCGCGACGCCTTCGTCGTGCCCGAGCGGCGCGGCCGCCGCCTGTTGCTGGCGATGATGGGCGCGGGCATGACGGTGGAGTCCACGCCGATGGAGTACTTCTCCGATGTGAGCGTGTCCAACCGGCCATCGTTGCGTGCGCATGCGGCCATGGGCTTCAGTCGCTTCGCCACCGTGCGCAGCCTGCGCCTGGGGCGTGGACGGTTCTGGCGCAGCCTGCCGCCCGAAGGCCTGCCGACACCGGCGCAGCTCCGGCCGGAGCAGGCGCACCTGAGCATGTCGGCCGAAGAGATTGCCTGGCACCACGCGCAGATCGCCTGATCCGCGTGCCTCAGTCGTCGTGTCCCAGCCGATAGGCGAGGGGTCGCAACGGTCTTACGCCGGCCATTGCGATGCGGTGCGGGCGGCCCACGTGCAGGATGCCCGATACCATCGGCTGTCGGTCCGGCAACAATTCGGCCATGTAGGACGTTTCGTGCGCCTGGCTGTCGAACAGCGTGAGTTCCGGCCATTGCTGGTCCAGTGCCTGCAGCAGGTGCCACTCGTTGAGCTTGCCCGGGCTGCTCGTCGCAAACGCAGGGTCCCACCCGGTCTTGAAGCCGCTCAGTCCGCCGCCCAGGTGGAGGTTGCTGCTGCTCGCCACCACCTGGTCGCCGCACAGCGTTTCCACGAACACCATGCCGCCACTGCTGGCTAGTCGCGGCACCAGTTCAAGAAAGAACGTGCGCTCGCCCTCCGAGGCCAACATCGAGCTTCCTCGCTCGCCCTTCCAGCCGGCATCTTCCAGCGTCAGGTGCCGCATCGCCGCCGCCGTGTCCGCCTCCGTCCCCTGCAGGACGCGCAGGCTGACGTCGCCGCGCTCCTGCAAGCGACGCAGTCGCCGGCGAAGATCTTTGACGGTGGCGGCACGGACGCGCGCCGCCGCCGGCACGTCGTCGGGGTGGCGCCGCAGCACGGGCCGCTGCGAGAGCGCGGTCTGCGACCAGGCGAGGTCCGCCTGGTCGCGCAATGCGGCCCACAGTTCGCCGTCGCCGGCGACGTTGTGCCAGACGATCGCGCGATCGCGCAGGGTGCCCTCGCGCATGCGTGCGGCGATGGCGCCCGCGACTTCGATGGCCTCGCCAGGCAGGTGCAGCACTCCGGACTGGAAGGCGTGCTGGTGCCGGTAGGCGCGCCAGTGCGGCACCGGCACGAACAGGTTCGGCGCACGGCGCTGCAGACAGGTGAGACCGAGCAAGGCATCGTCGCGCTCCACCGTCAGGACAAACGGCGGCGCATCGGGAGTGAGCCACCGCGCGGCGGAGAGCACGAAGCCCGGGTGCAGGAACGGCACCGACGCGGCGGAAGACTTCGCCAGTTTTTCCCACGCGCGCAGATCGTCGTTGGACAGGTCATCCAGCGGGCGTAAGCGCGTGCGCAGACTCACGGCACGATCTCGTCGCCGCGCCGACGACGGTAGAGGTCGACGATGCGCGCACGCCAGCCCACCCGGTCCACCGACAGCCATCCCATGCGGCCCTCGGCCATCGACAGCGCCCGCTTGTAGTCGACGTGGCCCGCCATCAGCTCGTAACGGTCGAAGCCGTTGCCGAGGAATTCGTTGATGGCGCTGGCGAGCAGCAGCAGGCCCGGACTGCCGGCCTGGCCCACCTGCCGGTAGTCGATGCCGGCCTGGTAGAAGCAACTCGTGCCGCGCCAGACCAGATGATAGAGATAGCCCACGGTCGCGTCGCCGGCCTCCAGCCGCATCAGATGCACGCCCGCGTCCGAGGTGGAGGCGGCGATCAGCGCGCGGTGGAACGCGATGACGCGCGGATCGCCGAACGCACCCTGCTCGCCGGTGTCTTCATCCCAATGCGCTTGGTGCAGTCGCGCGAGCTCCTCGAAGAAGGCCAGCCGATCCTGCAGCGTCACCGCCGTGCTGCAGGCGAGCGGGCCGAACTGGTCCGTCAACTTGCGCGCCGTGCGGCGCAGGCGCGCACGCGTACTGCTGCCGGGCACCGTGCTCACGTAGTCCTGATGGGTCAGCCGCAGGGTGGCCAGGTCCACGTAAGGCGTAGGTCGCGCCATCATCTGCAGGCGCAGCTGCGGCGAACGAAGGCGTTCAAGCGGAATGCCATCCATGTCCAGGCCCGGCAGGTACAGGGTCAGCCAGTGGCGTTCGCGGTGCTCGAAGTGCGCCACGCAGGCGGCGAGCACGTCATGCTCGCAGCCATCGAGCGAGAGCACGCCGTTGAATTCGACGGTGATACTGTCGGCGACACGTTCGCCCACCTGGTGCAGGCGGACATGCTTGAGGCCGAGCGCGAACCACCGGCGTTGCTCGACCACGATGCCCATGCCGACGCATTCGCCGTCCAACCACACGGACATCAGACGCGCACGCGGCAAGGGGCACAGCGTGCGCAGCCAGGTACCTATCCAGATCCAACTCAGGAAGAAACTGCAGCGGCTGCGAACTTCAAGCGCCCGCCAGCGGGCTTCGAGCGCCTCCATGTCCGGCAGCCGCTCGACCCGCACGTCGTAACGTGCGGTCGGCGCGCCGTCATTAACCGAACGTCGCATCCAGCCCCTTCTCCACGCCGGTTCGCGGCGTCCAGCCCAAGTCCGTACGTGCGGCGGTGGTGTCGAAGTTGGCAAGCGGGCGCAGCGAGCGCACGCGGTAGCGCGTCAGCGGGACGTCGCGGCGCAGGACCTTGCCCAGTTGCTCCACGCCGAAGCCGAGCAACATGAACGTCCAGCGCGGAACGCGCACCACCTTCACTTCGCTGCCGAGCTTACGACGGCAACGCGCCAGGTAATCCTGCTGGGTCACCGGCGAGGTATCCACCACGTTGAACACGCGCTGCGTCGGCAGCGGTGCTTCTGCCGCACAGACCAGCGCATCCACCACGTCGTCCACGTAGACCAGCGGCAGCGCCATCGCGCCATCGCCCACGGCGACCCAGCGGCCGGCGAGACCGATCACGCCGTTCGGCGTGACCTTCTCCGCGCCGGGACCGAAGATCTGGCCGGGCCGCACGATCACGGCGGGTAAGCCGTGCTGCGCGATGGCATCGAGCACGCTGCGTTCGGCCGACAGCTTGGTCTGGGTATACGCACCGCGCCATTCCGGATGCGGTTCCAGCGGCGAGGATTCAGTCATCACGGCCGCCGGATCGCGGCCGGCGTGATCGAATACGCTCATCGAGCTGACGTAGACCAAGCGTGCGGTCGATTCGGCCACGCACGCCTCGATCATGTTGCGCGTGCCCCAGACGGTGCCGGCCTCGAAATCGCGCGGCCCACCCCGCATCGCGGCGCCCACGTGGTAAACCAGCGGCACGCCGCGCACCGCATGGCGGACGATGCGCGGATCGCCCAGGTCGCCCACGACCGTCTGGACACCGGCATCGGCGGTATAAGCCGCCACCGGCCTGCGCACCAGCACGCGCACGATCTTGCCCTGTTCGCGCAGGCGCGCCACCACGCGCTTGCCGAGGAAACCTGCAGCACCGGTCACCAGGGCGTCGGCGGGCGGCAGGTCGACGTAGCGCGATTCGAGCAGCGCGATGCGTTCGGCATCGGGCGCGGCGCAGGCCGGCTCCAGCAGGCGCGCGATGCGCAGTGCGTCGTCACCGGTGAAAGGCGGTGTGGCGTTGTCGCGGGCGGCGCGCGCGAATTCCACGGCGCCGCGGCGGATGCCCGGGGACGGCTTGAGCATGCCGGTCGCGAAACGCACCACGTTCCACGGTACCCGGAAGACATCCTTGACCGCGCTGAAGAACGCGTTGGCGACGATGCCGATGAACTTCGGTCCCGGCAGTACGCGGTGGATGCGGCAGGTCTGCAGGAAGCGGTCGACTTCGATCGTGCCGCGGGTGCCGCGCACGAAGACGCGGTTCTCCATCGGGCGCGCATTCCACGACAACAGCAGCCGGCCCACGCCATCGCGCGCTTGGACATGCGCCTGCCATTCGTCGAAGTGCAGGTTCGGATCGGTGCCACGCGCTTGGTAATCCACGCGCAGGTCCTGCACCGGGCCGAGGAAGGCTTCGATGGTGTAGAGGCCGTGCACGCCGAGGTCGCGGAACGGGTAGGAGCCCTGCGTGACCGAACCCGGCAACGGGCCGCCCGCGTAAGGCGGGTACTCCGAATTGCGCACGATCTCCACCGAGACGACGTCGCCGATGCGTCCGTCGCGCACCGCCTGCACGGCCTGCATCAGCACCGGATCGAACAGGTCGGAGTGATTGACGCCCAACTGAACTTTGCGCGTGCGCGCGGCGGCGATCATGGCCTCGCAGTCGGCGACGGTGTCGGCCATGGGCTTCTCGACGAGCACATGGCAGCCCATCTCCATCGCCTGCAGCGCGATGGCGGCGTGGAAGGCCGGTGGCGTAAGGACGTACACGGCCTGCGGCTGAAGGTCGGCAAGGTCGTCAAGGCGCGCAGCCACGCGCTTCACCCCGAAACGATCGGCGAGCGCCTTCGCGGCCGGCAGTTGCGGATCGCAGATGCCGACCACGTCGACGAAATCCAGTTGCTTGAGCGCAGCCAGGTGATGGGTGGCAACGTAGCCAGCGCCGACGAGGGCGACGCGGAGGCGGGTGGAAGCGGGTTGGGTCATGGGGAAAGGGTCATCATGGAATAGAGTGTCATCGGCCATCGAGCGCGCGCGCGACCGTCGCCAGCACGTCGTCGACGCGGCGGTCCCAAGTCTGTGCAGCGACGGCGGCCACGCGGGCCTCGGCGGCGGCGGCGCTGTCGTCGGCCAAGGCCTGATCGAGCGCACCGAGGAAGCTCTCGCGGTCTTCGGCGATGCGGACCCACTGCGCGAACTTCGCGATCTCGGGGTTGTATGTGCTCACCACCGGTTTGCCGGTGGCCAGGTATTCACGCAACTTCAGCGGATTGGCGTTGGCGACCTGGCGATTCATCCGGTACGGGATGATCGCGGCATCGAAGGCTTTCGCCCAGGTCGGCAGCGTGGCATAGGGTTGCGGGCCGGCGAGGCGCACGTTAGGCAGCGCGCGTAGCGCGGACACGTCGGCGGCGGCGTGGCCCACCAGCAGGAAGCTCCACTGCGGCCGCGCCTGCGCCAGCCAGGCGATCAGTTCGATGTCGATCCACTCGTGCAACGAACCGATGTAGCCGATCACCGGACCGTTCAGCCCGCGTGCGCCCTCGGCGATAGGGGTTTCCGGCGCGCGCGCCGTCAGGAACAGGTCCAGGTCCACGCCGTGCGGCGCATAGGTGGTGGTTGGGTTGATCGCCTGCTTGATGGGCAGCAAGGCGGGCGGCGCGACGAACAACTGGTCGGCTTCACGGCTCAACGCATCGTCGCGGCGACCGATCAGGTCGGCATCCACGCCAGGATGCGCGGCATAGTCGTCGATGCAGTAGTACACGCAGAAATCCTCGCCCAGCCGGTGGGCCAGGAACCCCGGGTGTGGTACCACGAACCACGAGAGATAGCGGTCGATGCCGGTCTTGCGTATCGCACGGCGAACGGCCCAACGGCTGAACACGCGATTGAAGGCATCGACGCCGGGAATGCGGCGGAACGGCAGCTGCGGGACCGTGCAGTGCCACAAGCCCTCGCGCACCTGCACAGGCGGCTTGAGCGCGGCCGTCAGCTTGCGCCATGCGCGCTTGAGGTCGCGTCCGGAGGTGGTGGGTGCGCGCATGCCGGGCGAATCCACGTAGAGCACGGGCATCCGTTGCGCCAGGCAGGTCGCGACGTGATGGCTGCTGGTGCGGTTCTCCGCGTTCCAGTCATTGCCGAAATACACCACGCCACGCCCCTGTAGGGCGGCCGAGGGGTCACTCATCGCGCCACCAGGCGATCAGCCAAGCGGTGCCGCCATGGTGGATCCAGGTTTTCTGCAGGCCGGGAATGGCCTCCACGTGCGGCCCCACGCGGCCACAGGCCGGCGCGAAGAACGTCACCAGACCGCAACGGCCCAGGTGGCGCATGCGGGCGATCGTCGCGGCGGGGTCGCTGAGGTAATAGAGCACTTCGCACGCGGTGACCAGGTCGAAGCGATGGCGTTCTTCGCCCCACGGTTGCTGGAACAGGTCGGCGGCGGCGAAGTGGGCCTGGGGTAGCCGCACGCGGGCGCGCTCGATCGCGGCGGGGCTGACGTCGAGCCCGTACTGTTCGTCGCTGAGCTTGGCCAGGTACTGCGTCTGGTGGCCTTCACCGCAGCCGATCTCCAGCACGGAGCCGACACGGCCGAACGCCTGCTCGATCACCCGGTTGGTCGCCTCGAAGCGCGCACGCTCCATCGGCGACTCCATGTTCCAGGGGTCCGGCATGCGGTACGCCAGTTCCAGGCGCGCATGGTTGTCGTTGCCGCCCACGCCGCGCAGGGCGTACTTCATCCACAGACGGCGCTGGGCCTTCCTCAGCAGTTTGGCGGTATCGCTCCACATGTCCCTGTCTCCTTCGCCGTCGTCGTTCAACCGCACGTGGCCGCGCCGTGCGGACCTTCGCTCGCCTGGTGCGCGGAGTCGCGGCCTACCTCGAGCGGCTGCGCAGGCGCGCTGTACCAGCCGGTGACTTTGCCGCACTCGAAATCGACCCAGGATGGCCCGTACTGCCAGCGCGCGGCGTGTTCGGTGGTCGGCTCGCCCAGGATCCGTCGCGCCTGGTCGAGGTCCATGCCCAGTTCGAGCTGCTTCGGCGAACGTGGCTGCCATGCGGCGGACGCGCTGTCGCCGGGGGCCCCTGGATCCAGGGTCGGAATCGAGGTGCGGTTCGCACCCAGCCAGTAGAGCAGGGCAGCCAGCAAGGCGCCGAGCAACAGATAACGGCGGCGCGAACGCGGCGGTTCGAAGCCGTCGTCTTCTACTGGCATCGCGGGTGCGATCCGCTCCAGGCGCGGCGCCTGCGGACGCTGCGGCGCGATCGGAGCGCCCGGCAGGCGACCGTGCACGCGGTGGAATTCCATCGCCGATTCGTACAGGCGATTCAGCCGTTGCAGGCGCGGCAGGTCGGAAGCCTGGCCCTGCGTGTCGGGGTGGAGCAAGGCCACACGCCGACGATAGGCCTGCTTGAAGGCGGCCATGCCGCATTCGGCATTCAGCCCCAGCTCTTCGTACATGCTGACGAAGTCGGTATCGTCCGACATCAGTGCCGCGCCCCTGTATCGCTGCCCACGCCGTAGCGGCGCATGATTTCTGCTTTCCCCATTCATACGTGATACGGGGGCCGATCCGGCCAGCCCGTGGACTGGCCGCTGAGAGGTGCTTTCTGCGTATTCAGGGGCACAGGCAAGGTTGCCGAAACTGCGGAAGATGATGACCAGGGGATCATCGATAAGCGTGGCCGCGCGCGTCGGGCGCCGGCAGTTGCTGGCCCGATGGTGCCATCGGCTGGGCGCGCTGCCGTTCCTGCAGCGGGTGCGGCCGAAGGCGCACGGCGAGCTGCGCGTGCTCGCCTACCACCGGGTGCTGGAGTCGCAGGACCCGCAGGGCTTCAGCTTCGATCCGGAGCTCATCAGCGCGTCGGCGGAGGATTTCCGCCAGCAGATGCAGCACCTGAAGACCCATTTCGTGCCCATGCGTTTCGATCAGGTCGTGGATCTGATCGAGCAGGGCAAGCCGCTGCCCGAAGGCGCAGCGCTGGTGACCTTTGACGACGGCTACGACGACAACTACCGCATCGCCTTCCCCATCCTGCGCGAGCTGGGCATGTCGGCGATGTTCTTCGTGTCTACCGGCCACATCGATTCGGGCCGGCCTTACGCCTACGACTGGCTGGTGCACATGCTGTGCTCGGCGCCGGCCGGCACGCGCGTGCACGTGCCCGAGCTGGACGTGGACTGGACGGTCGAAGCGGACCTGCCCGACCGCCGCCGCCAGGCAGCCGACCTGCTGTACCGCGTGAAGCTGCTGGACGACGACGGCCAGGCGGCGCTCGTCGCGCGCCTGGAATCGGACTGGGGCATCCCGCGTGCGGCCGGGCACCCGGACTGCAAGCCTATGACCTGGGACCAGCTGCGCGAAATGCAGCGCGGCGGTATGGAGATCGGCTCGCATGGCGTGGACCACCGCATGCTGGCCAAGCTGCCGCTGGACCGGATGGTGGCCGAGGTGCAGGGCTCCAAGGACGCGCTGGAGCGCGAGCTGGGCGTACCCGTGCAGGTCATCTCCTACCCGGTGGGTGGCCCGGATGCGTTCAACCACGACACCGTCGAAGCCGTGCGTTCGGCCGGGTTCCGCCTGGCCTGCAGCTACGTGGCCGGCATCGGTCGGCTCGGGCCGCGCACCCAGTTCTCGCTTCCCCGGCTGCCGGTGGAGCGCCACATGGACATGCCATGGTTCAAGGCCATGATGGCGATGCCGGAATTGTTCACCTACGCCTCGCGATTGCGCACAGGCTGAGGCACGGGAGCGACAGGGGATCATGTTCTTTTTCATGTTGTTGTACCTCGTCCTGGTGCTGATCAGGCCCCAGGACTACCCGGCGGTGGCCGAATCACCGGGCCCGCCCATGCAGTCGATCGCGCTGGTGCTGGCGGCCGGACTGTTCCTGTTTTCGCAGCGCAAGTCGTTCAACCAGCCGCAATTCCTGCTGATTCCGATATTCCTGTTCATCGCCATGGTGTCCAAGGTGGTGAACGGTTGGGCGGGCGGTGCCTTGTTCGTCTTCTTCGTTTTCGCGCCGGTGCTGCTGGCCTACGTGCTGCTGGCCAACACGGTGGATACGCGTGCGCGGATGCAGGCGGTCATGTCGGTGTTCGTCATTTGCGCGTCGGTGCTGGCGGTGCACGGCATCGACCAGGCCAGCACGGGCATCGGCTGGACCGGCGTCGAGCTCTCGCAGGGCACGCGCATCCAGTACGTGGGCATCTTCAACGACCCCAACGACCTCGGCCTGCTGTTCGTGATGTGCCTGCCGATGGCCTTCTACCTGAGCTCGCGGGGAGGCTGGCTCGGGTTGAAGCGCCTGTTCTGGTGGACCGCGATCGTGCTGCTGGTCTGGGGCTGTTATCTGACCAATTCCCGCGGCACGCTGCTGGCGCTGGTGGCCATGCTGGGCGTGTACATCTGGCGCACGCGCGGCATCTTCTGGGCGAGCCTGCTGGGCGCCGGTGCGCTGGGTGGGCTGATGATGCTGCCCTCGCGCATGCAGGAGATGGACGTTTCCGAGGCCTCGGCGATGGGGCGCGTGGAATCTTGGTACGAAGGCATCCAGATGTTCATCGGCAGTCCGGTGTTCGGCATCGGCGCGGGTGGCTACTCGGACCTGCATGAGCTGACCGCGCACAACTCCTTCGTGCTGGTGCTGGCCGAGACCGGCATCGTCGGCTTCACCGTTTGGCTGGCGATCGTGGGGTACTGCTTCCGGATGATGATGGCCATCGTGAACCGCGAGGACGACATCATCGACGACGTGCCGATGGACGTACCCGACGAGGTTGCGCTGAAAGAGTGGCGCACGGACAAGACGCTGAGCCTGTGCATGCTGATTTCGCTGGTGGGCTTCTTCACCGCGGCGTTCTTCCTCAGCCGCAGCTACGTGGTGATCCTGTACCTGCTGGTGGCGATGGTCGTCGGCCACTACACGCGCATGCGCAATACGTACCCCAGCCTTCCGGCGTTCTCGTTGGAGAAGGACATCATCCGTTGGCCCGCCTACGCCGTAATCGGCGTTATCGGCCTGTATCTGACCGTCAAGGTCCTGTTGGCGATGGCATGAACGAACGCTCGCGCACGCTCAGCAACACCCTGTTCTCCTCGGTGGGCATGTACACCGAGTACGTGCTCGGCATGCTCACGTCCATCATCATCGCCCGTCACCTGGGCCCGGACGGATTCGGTACCTACAGCCTGGTCATCTGGCTGGTCGCGATGGGCGTGGCAACGACCAATTCGGGCACGGCCAGCGCGGCGATCAAGTTCGTCGCCGAACTGCGGGGCGCGGGGCATCTGGAGCAGATCCCGTACGTGCTGAGCTACCTGCGGAAAGCGCAGCGGGTGTTCATGTTGTTCGTGCTGTTGGCGGGCGCCGCGTTGTTCATCTTCGCCGGCGACCATGTCGCCCCGGGCATGAACCACACGCTGCTGCTCGGCTTCCTGATCGTGGGCGTGGCGCTGCGTTCGTCGTACATGTTCAACATCGGCGTGGCGAAGGGATTCGAGAACTTCCGCGCGACGGCGATCGTGGCGCTTGTCTCGACACCGATCAATCTGTTGCTGGTGATCGCGGCATGGCAGTTGGACGCCCCCGTCGAGTGGCTGCTGGCGGTGTTCTCGTTGTCGGGCATCGTCTTCTATGTCATGTCGCTGCGGCAGATCCGCCCGTTGCTGCCCCCGCGCCAGCCCGGCGTGGTGCTGCCGCCGGCGCTGCGCGCCCGGATCAGCCACCACATGCGATGGACCGCGCTGACCGTGTCGGTCAGCTTCCTGGTGGCGAGCGAGGTGGAGGTGATGTTCCTCAACCTGTATGCAGACAGCCACGATGCCGGCCAATTCAAGGTGGCCTACCAGCTCGCGGTGGGCGCGGCGGCCCTGGTGCCGGGCGTGTTCGGCGCGCTGCTGCTGCCGATGATGGCCAATGCCCTGAGCCAGGGCCGTGAAGTCGCGGCGCGGCGCTTCGTCGGCACCACGCATTACCTCTCGCTGCTGGCCGTGCCGCTGATGGCGTTCGGCCTCGTGTTCGGCGATGACGTCATCCATCTGTTGTACGGGCGCGAGTACTGGGCGGCCGGACCGCTGTTCTCCGCGTGCCTGTTCGCCACCTGCATGACGACGATGGCGCAGGGCGCGTCCAGTCTGCTGGTCAGTGCGGACAGGCAGCGCAGCATCCTGGTGCTCGCGATCACCAGCGGCACGCTCAAGCTGACGCTGGCCGCCGTGCTGATCGCGCACTACGCGCTGGTGGGAGCCGTGGCCGCTTACCTGACCGTGGCAGCAGTGAATGCCACGCTGTACATCTCACTCGCGATCAAGGTCAGCCATGCGCGGCCGGCCTGGGGTGCGCTGGGGCGCGTGCTACTGGCCGGTGCGCTGGCCGCGGCGCTGGCATGGCCGTTGCGTGGGCACCTGGTGCCCTGGGCGGCGGTGCTGCTGGGTGGCGTGCTGCTGGTGCTTTCGTACGCATTGTTCACGCTGCTGTTGCGTTGCTGGACGCGCGACGACATCGAGCATCTCCAGCAGCTGCACCGGCGATTCGCGGCGGGTCGCCCGCACGCCGGCGCGCGGCTGTTGGCCTGGGCGCACGATCGAGCAGGGGAGGGGATCTCATGACCGGTCTTTACGAACCGCTTTTCCGCCATGTGCTGTTCCCGGCCTATGAATCGGGCCTGCGCGGCCGCAAGACGCTGGCCTACCTGCGCGAGTACGAGCGCCAGCAATGGCTGGCGCCCGAGCAGATCGACGCGCTCCAGTGGCAGAAGCTGCAGCAGCTGATCCGTCACTGTTGGGAGCACGTGCCCTATTACCGGGAAACGTGGAGCGCGCTGGGCATCTCTGCGCCGGATGACATACGCGACCTCGCGCACTTCGCCCGCCTGCCGGTACTCGACAAGCCTACGATCCGCGCCAACTTCGATCGCCTCATCGCCGATCCGTACAGGCAGGGCCTGCTCTACAAGACCACCGGCGGTTCGACCGGTGAGCCGCTGAAATTCGGGTACACGCGCGAGAGCTACGAGCGTCGCGTCGCGGTCATGTGGCGCGGCTATGGTTGGGCGGGTGCGCGCTTGGGCCAACGCACGCTGTACTTGTGGGGTACGCCGATCGGCGCGCAGAAGCGCAAGGACCGGCTCTACCACGGGGCCTTCAACCGCTGCATGCTGAATGCGTTCGAGATGGACCGCACGCGCATGGCCGAGTACGCCGACGCGATCGATCGCTTCCGTCCGGAGACCATCGTGTCGTATGTCGCACCGATCGTGGAAATGGCGGACTGGCTGATCGCCAGCGGTCGGCGCGTGCACGCGCCGATGCGCATCCTCGGCGCGGCGGAGGCGTTGCACGCCTCGCAGAAGCAGCGTATAGAGCAGGCCTTCGGCGCGCCTGCCTACAACACCTATGGGTGCCGCGAGTTCATGTTGATCGCGGCGGAGTGCGAACACCGCGACGGCCTGCACGTGAACGCCGACCACCTGGTGGTGGAGCTGGGCCACGGCGAAGGAGCCGGCCCGGAGGGTCCGCGTGAGCTGGTGGTCAGCGACCTGCACAACTACGGCATGCCGCTGTTGCGTTACGTCAACGGCGATCTGGCCACGCCGGGCCACGGGCGCTGCGCCTGCGGGCGCGGGTTGCCGCGGCTTGCGAGCGTGGATGGACGCAAGCTGGACGCGCTGCGCACGCCGGATGGGCGGTTCGTGCCGGGCGAGTACATCGTCTACGCCTTCCTGGCCGCGACAGGCGTGCGTCGTTACCAGGTGGTGCAGAAGCAGTTGGATGCCTTCGAGATCCTGATCGTGCGCGACGAGGGCTTCGATCCGTCGGTGATCGAACTCGTGCGGCGCGAGCTGGTCAAGGTAGTGGGCGACAGCGTTGCCCTGGACTTCCGCTTCACGGACGAAATTCCGCTGACGCCGACCGGCAAGCAGCGTGTCACCGTGTCTGAACTAAGGGGCTAGGGCTAGCGTGGAGATCGTGCATTTCGTCGAGAACCTGGATCGTGGTGGCCTGGAGCGCACCGTGGTGGACCTGATCGCCAGCCAGCGCGAAGCAGGGCACCAGTGCCGGGTGATCTGCCTCTTCAAACTGGGCTTGCTGGCCAAGGAGTTGCTCGCCAGCGGCGTGCGCGTGGATGCTTGCGGCAAGCGGCCCGGGATGGATCTGCATGCGCTGCGGCGCGCCCGCGCGCTGCTCCGGCAATCGCCGGACGCCGTGCTCCACACCCATAATGCAATGGCGCACTACTACGCCGTCATCGCATCGTTGGGCCTGCCTTTGAAGTGCCGGATCAACACGCGCCACGGCATGGGCGGACGGGTGCGCAGTGGGCGTCAGGAATGGCTGTACCGCCTGAGCATGCGTTTCACCGACTACGCCGTCGCTGTTTGCGAAGCGGCGCGCGAGCGCTTCGCAGACGAGGGCGTTCGACCGCGGCGTGGCCTGCTGTCGGTGCCGAACGGGATCCGCCTGGAGCGCTTCAAGCCCGCCGACACGACGGGGCGCCAGGCGCTGGCCACCGAGTTGGGTTGGCCGGTGGGCAGCCGCGTCATCGGTACGGTCGGACGGCTTCAGCCGGTGAAGGACCACGCGCTGCTGCTGCGCGCGTTCGCGAAGGTCCGCATGCAGGTGCCGGAAGCGGTGCTCGCCATCGTCGGCGACGGACCGCTGCGCGGTGCGCTGGAAGCGCAGGCCGAGCAGGCGGGGCTGTCGGATGCGGTCCGGTTCCTGGGCGACCGCCACGATGTGCCGCGTCTGTTGACGGGCATGGATGTGTTCGCGCTCTCGTCGGCCAGCGAAGGCTATTCGATCGCGCTACTGGAGGCATGCGCGGCCGGATTGCCGATCGTGGCCACCGATGTGGGCGGCAACCGCGAGATCGTCCGCGACGGGGTCAATGGCCGTCTTGTGCCGGCCGCCGACGTGGCCGCCCTCGCGACGGCGCTGATCGCGCTGCTGCGAGGAGGCGACGAGGCGGGCAGGATGGGCCGCGCGGGCCAGGCCTGGGCGCAGGCCGAGGCCTCGTTCCGGACCATGGCGGAGCGGTACCATGGCCTCTACGATCCGCCGGATTGCGATTCGTGCACCATGGCCGTACAGGGACGCCTGTCGTGAGCCGTCCTTCCCCTCCCTGCGCATCACCATGAATCCACGTCCGCGACGACTCAAACTGCTGCGCTTCCTGCCCAATGGCTGGCTGGCGACGGCGGGCCCTGCGCAAGACGGACGCACGCTGTACCTGACCTTCGACGATGGCCCGCACCCGGAGTTCACGCCCCAGCTACTGGACCTGCTGGCCGAGCACGATGCCAAGGCCAGCTTCTTCCTCATCGGGCGCGAGGCGGAGCGCCATTCCGACCTGGCCCGTCGGATTGCCGCCGAAGGCCACACGCTGGGGAACCACTCTTACTCGCATCCTATCTTCGATTCGTTGACGCTCGCGCAGCAACTCGAAGAGATCGATCGCACCGAGCGCGTGCTTCAAGGCATCGATGGCCGCGTTCGGCATGCGTTCCGCCCTCCGCGCGGCGTGCTGACGCTGCCCATGCTGGCGAAGCTCGCCAGCCGCAGGCATCGGATCGACTACTGGTCCTACGACAGCCTGGACTACAGCCGGCGGCCCGTCCCGGACCTGCTCGAAACGATCCAACGGCACCCGCCTCGGGCGGGGGACATCGTGCTGATGCACGACGACAGCGCGCATTCGCTGGCACTGCTGCGCCAATTGATCCCTGCCTGGAAGGCGCAAGGATTCGAACTGCGCGCGCTACCGCATCTCCACTGATCCCCGATGGCCGGTGTGCCGCCGTTGCCGCGTTTTCGATGGTGACGAAGGCGTGAGCGCACGCTGAAAAGCAAGGGGGACGCTTGAACATCCTGGTCTGGCTGGCGGTTCCGGTCGCGATTCTCGCGGTGGCCGCATTGGCCGTGTGGAAGCTGTTGCGTTCGCGCAACATGGAGATCTGGATTGGCAGCTACCTTCGCCGACCGCGCGTGCCTGCGTCGGCGGGTCCTGTGCACGTGATGTTCTGCTTCGTCGACCACTTCGAGCCGATGTGGCATGGCGCCGACGAAGCCAAGCAGCGCGAGCGCGTCGATCGTTGGTGCCGCGACTATCGCACGCTGGCCGGTCGTTACCGCGACGCCGATGGGCGGCCGCCGCAGCACAGCTTCTTCTATCCCGAAGAAGAGTACGTTCCCGAGTATCTCGACAAGTTGTCGGCCCTGTGCAGCGATGGTTATGGCGAGATCGAGGTGCACCTGCACCACGATAACGACACCGAGGCGAACTTCAACGAAGGCATGGCCCGGTTCTGCCGCGTGCTGCACGAGCGCCATGGCGCGTTACCGCGCGACCCCGCCACCGGAGAGCTGCGTTTCGGCTTCATCCATGGCAACTGGTGCCTGGACAACTCGCGTCCGGATGGACGCTGGTGCGGACTGGACAACGAGCTGATCCTGCTCCGCGACTTAGGCTGTTATGCCGATTTCACGCTGCCGTCGGCGCCGAGCGACACGCAGACGCGCACGATCAACAGCATCTACTACGCGACCGACGACGCGCATGCACCCAAGTCGCACGACACCGGCGTGCCGGTGCGCGTTGGCGGCCAGGCCACCGGCGATCTGATGCTCATCCAGGGCCCGCTGGGCCTGAACTGGAAGGATCGCCGCATGGGCCTGGTGCCGCGCATCGAGAATGCCGACGTGCGCAAGGGCCAGCCGCCCACACCCGAGCGCGTCGATGCCTGGGTGCATGCCGGTGTCCATGTCGAGGGCAAGCCAGAATGGGTCTTCGTGAAGATCCATACCCACGGCACCCAGGAAGGCGATATCGACACCTTGCTGGGGCCGCCGGTGGATGCGATGCACGACTACCTGGAGTCCGCCTACAACGACGGCCAGAAGTACGTGCTGCACTATGTCAGCGCGCGCGAGGCATACAACATCGTGAAGGCTGCCGAAGCCGGCATGCAAGGCAATCCCGGCGACTATCGCGACTACCACCTGCCGCCGCCACGCGCATCGTGGGCCGGCGGTAGACAGGCGCAGGCGGCGGCATGAACGCCGCGGCGCCCGCGACGGACACCCGCATTCCGCTCGTCAGCGTGGTGATGCCGGTATACAACGCGGAAGCGACCATGGAGCGTTCGATCGAGTCGGTGCTGACGCAGAGTCATCGCGAGGTCGAGCTGATCCTGGTCAACGATGGCTCTCGCGATAGCTCGGCCGCGATCATGGATGCCTACGCCAAGCGCGATCCTCGCGTGGTGGCCGTGCACCAGGCCAATGGCGGCGTCGCCGCGGCACGCAACCGTGGCTTGCAGGCGGCAAGGGGCACCCATGTCGCCTTCCTGGACAGCGACGACTGGTGGGATCCGGAAAAGCTCGCGCTGCAACTCGCGCACATGGCCCGCACCGGCGCCCGCGTCTGCTACACCGCCTATCAGCGGGTGGCCGAGGATGGCCGCGCGCTCACGATGGTGGTGCCGCCGGAGCGCGTCGACTATGCGGGCATGCTCTACAGCAACCGGATCGGCAATCTCACGGGCATCTACGTGCGCTCGCTCGGCGAGGTGGCCTTCCAGAAGATGGGGCACGAAGACTACGTGTTCTGGCTGGACCGGGTGCGCCGCGCCGGCCACGCCGAGCGCGTGCCGGAGGCGCGTCCATTGGCGTACTACCTGGTGCGTGGCGGCTCCGTGTCGGCGAACAAGTTGCGCGCGGCCGGGTGGCAATGGCGCATCTACCGTGAGACCGAGCAGCTGAACTGGCCGCGCTCCGCGTGGTGCATGCTGCACTACATGGCGCACGCGTTGCTGAAGCGAAGTCCCGTGTCGAGGCCCGCCTGACCATGGCACCGTCTTCCCCCGTGACGGCCGCCGATTACACGGTAGTGATCCCCGCCTTCAATGCCTCCGCCACGCTCGCGCATGCGCTGGACAGCGTGATGGCGCAGACCTTGCCCGCGCGCGAAGTGGTCGTGGTGGACGATGGATCGCCGGACCGCACGGAGATCGCCAGGATCGTCGCCGGTTACGGCGGCCGCGTGGTCCTGCTGCAGCAGGAGAATGCTGGTCCCGCGGCCGCGCGTAACGCCGGGGTCCGTGCATCGGGCGGCGCGTGGATCGCGTTCCTGGATGCGGACGACAGTTGGCTGCCGCACAAGATGCAGGCGCAGTTGGCGCTCGCGGGAGATGAAGATGTCGGCCTGCTGCATGGCGCCGCGCGCCTGGATCGATTGATGCTGCCGGAAGAGATGGACTTCGATCTGCTGTGGCGAGCGAACCGTATCTGCACGTCGATGACGGTCGTACGCAGGAGTGTCTTCGAACGCTTGGGCGGCTTCTTCGAGGCGCCGGAACTGATCGGTGCCGAGGACTACAACCTGTGGCTGCGTATCGCGCACGCGGGCTGGCGCGTGCGCGCCTGTGAAGGACTGGTCGGCCACTACACACCGGCCGAAGGCAGCCTGACGAGCAGAATCGAGCGCTGTGCGCTGGCGGAGATACGCAACGCGCGCGAACTCGGCGAATCGCTGGGGTTGCCGCGTCGCGATATCCGCTGGAAGTTGCGCGCGATCCGCACGGACTTCGCGCGCCACCTGATCCATGCACGCTGCCCCTCGCCGGCACGCCGGCTGCTGGTGCGCGCCTTGTTCGAGCGGCCGACGCTGGAGCGGATCGGCCTGATGTCGGTCAGCTACGTGCCGACACCTTTGCTCGACATGCGTCGCCGCCTGCGCAAGCGCGGGCGGCAGACGCTGTACGGCTTTTGAGGATCAGATCTCGCTCAGCTCCACCACATAACCGGTGGTGCCGCCCTGTACGTCGATGCGGAAACGAGCGCCGTCTTCCACGTACTTGCCGCTGCTGAAGTTGGAGTTGATCGTCGCGTTCGCCGGCTCGATCACGCGTACGCGCAGGCGGCCGGCCGTCGCTTCTCGGCTGTTCACCAGGGTGGGCGCGACCGGTACGTTCACCTGGAACGTCGCAGTGGTGCCGCTGGTGATGCTGAAGGTATCGCGCACGGTCAGGCGACGGTTGGCGAAGTTGAAGTTGCGCTGCCAGTTCGTCACCGCGTCGGCGTTGCAGAACGACGGCGTCAGGTTGGCGTCCGCGGTGAACGCGCCGCCGCTGCCCGGCGTGACGGTCATCGTCGACGCCTTCGTCGTGGATTCGCACTGGCGCGCGACGGTGCCGTTGCGAACGAAGCGAACGAGGTTGTGCACGTCCGTGCCCTGGTTGATGCCGCTATGGCTCCAGATGTTCGCGGTGACGGCCAGCCAGTCGCCGGAGAACAGGGTGAACGAGCCCTGGTCCTGGTGGGCGTGGCTCTCGTTGTACGGGCCGGCGACGATCGCCACCCACATCGCGTCGCGGGTCCAGCCGGTGCGGGCGAACAGGTGGCCGGTGCCGCGCGCGTGGTAGATCAGATCGGTCGGCACGGTGGCGGTGGTGCCGGCCGGCAGCAGGTCGTAGCGATAGTTGAAGCCCGAGCCCATGCGTGCGATCGAGATGTTGTTCAGCCACCACGTCGCCTGGTTCTGGATCACCGGGTTGGTGTTGACCGATCGCGCTTCGAGCACGAGACGGCGGTGGTAGTCGTACAGGTCCGGGACGGAGCTGCGCGCCTGGTCGCCGATGGGCGCGAAGCGATCCATCGTCGGCACGGTGGCGTGGATCCAATACGGAATGCTGTCCGACGCATGGCTGTTGGCGTTGGCCAGATCGTAGCCGGTGGCATCGCGCCAGATGCGGTACAGCGAGAACAGGCGCATATGCGAGGTGCCGTAGCCGGTACCCTCGCTGCTGCCGCCGCCGGGCAGACGGGCGAAGTAGGTCTGCATCGCCGCCAGCTTGTTATCGCGCAGGAAGTTGAACCAGGTGCTGCTGCCGCTGGCCAGCGCCCAGTACATCGTGGCTTCGACGAAGCTGTAATAGTAGTTGTTGCCGGGATTGGTCACCGACCAGCCCGACCACGGCTGGGCACGACCGCCCCACTGGGCGCTGTTGTAGTTCCAGACATTCCACACGGCCTGCTCGGCATAGGCCGACCAGCGGGTGCGCTGGCTGGAGGTGATGCTGCCTGCGCAGGCGGTCATGGTCGATGCGACGTCGGCGATCATCGGGCCGACTTCCAGATAGGAGTCGCCGGCGACGGCGGGACGGCCACCCCCAGCGATCGCCGATTCGGCAGCGGTGACCTGCTCTTCGACCATCTGGATGGCCAGGGTGCAGTACTTGGCTTCGGGTGAAAGCTGGTACATCAACGCGGCCTCGGCGGCGCTGAAGCCGTAACCGCGGCTGCCGGCCACGGCCGAATCCACCCACCCCTTGAAGCGGGTGTAGGCGGCGGAGCTCTTGTCCACGGCAGGCACCGGCAGGGGCAGGTTGACCACGCGCGGACGGGAGGAGTTGGAGCTGACCCGCCCGCCGCTGCTGAGCACGGGGCTGGAGTCGGTCCCGATGGAGGGGGTGGTGCTACCTAGGTTTCCGAGCGATCCGCTGCCGATCGAAGGGGTCACGGCAACGCGTTCGCGTGCGCGGCGCGCCGCCTTGGCGGAAGAGGTGGTGCGGGTCCAGAAGCGGATGACGTTGTCGCGCCCTGCGTCACGCAGGTCGGCGAAGTCGTCTTCGGCCCGGGTCCAGGCGTCGGAGGCGAGGGCCTGGGCGCGCTGGCCGAACAGGCCGCCAGCCGCGCT
Organism: Pseudoxanthomonas sp. YR558; assembly: GCF_900116385.1. Lineage (NCBI taxonomy): Bacteria > Pseudomonadati > Pseudomonadota > Gammaproteobacteria > Lysobacterales > Lysobacteraceae > Pseudoxanthomonas > Pseudoxanthomonas sp. YR558. The sequence continues at coordinate 1,052,874 of NZ_FPCI01000002.1, forward strand.
GGCAGCGGTCAAAGAGGTAAGTGCGGCGGCGCCGAGGAACAGGGCGACGGGGAGCCGGCGGGCGGTGCGGGGGGAAACGGGCGTGCGCGACAAGGGGGTTCTCCTGGCAAGAAAACCGCGCACGAAAGAATTGGAAGACGACAGCCCTGAGGCTGGTGGCTACCCGCTGCAGCGCCCCCTCGCTACATGCGATCCGCGCAACGGCGGGGCGGATCATAACGTGGGGCATTTTCCAAAACGGACGCCCTGGGTCACAGAAATGCGCGCCGGTTCAGCCAGCGGCAGGGGAGTTCACGGGAGTGTGATGGCGTGCCCGGTGCGCTGAAAGCTGCGGGCAGGACGGTGAAAGGCCCTATTTTTCGCTCAGTTCGACGGTATAGCCGTCCTGGCCACCGGCTACGTCCACCCGCCATCCCCGTCGGAATTCCTGGGGATCGTCGTCGCTCCAGGTATGCACGCGCAGGGTCGCGTTGGCCGGTTCCAGCACGCGGATGCGCAAACGGCCCGCCACAGCTTCGTTGCCCTGGACCACCGGGCGCTCCGGTACGTTGACCTGGAAGATGGCGCGTGTACCCGCTCCCAACCGGAAGTCGTCGCGAACCAGCAGCTTGCGTCCGCCGAAGTCGATACGGCGTTGCCAGGACTGCAGGGCGGGGTTGTCGCGGTAGACCGGGGTCAGGTCGGCGAGCGCCGTCACGCCGCCGTCCGGACGGGGAGTGACGGTCACCTTCGAGCGGGAGCGGGTGGATTCGCACTGGTGTACGACGGTGTCGCCGCGCGGCGCGGCGCATTGCTGCGCATCGGCGTTTGCCCGTTCGAACCGCACCACGTTGTGCACGGGGGTGCCCTGCTGGATGCCGCTGTGGGTCCAGATGTTTTCGGTCACGGCCAGCCAGTCGCGCGCGAACAGGGTGAAACCGCCCTGGTCCTGGTGGGCATGGCTTTCGTTGTAGGGGCCGGCGACGAAGGACATCCACATCGCGTCCTTACCCCAGTCGCTGCGCGCGAACAGGTGGCCGGCGCCTTCCGCGTAGTAGACCAATGCCTTGGGTGCCTCGTTCGATTCGCCGGCGGCCAGGAGGTCATAGCGCGAATTGAACCCCTGGCTCATCCGCGGCACCGAGATGTTGCGCAACCACCAGGACGAGAGCGCCAGCGCATCGGCGTCCGTGGTCAGCTGGCGCGCTTCCAGCACCAGCCGACGGTGGTAGTCGAACAACTCCGGCACCGAACTGCGCGCCTGGTCGCCGATCGGCGCGAAGCGGTCCAGCGTGGGCACAGTGGCGTGCACCCAGTAGGGGATGCTGTCGCGTGCATGCGTGTTCGCCGCGGCCAGGTCTTCGCCCGTGCTGTCCTTCCACAGTCGGTAGAGACCGAACAGACGCATTTGCGCGGCGCCGTAACCGGTGCCCTCGCGACTGCCGCCGCCCGGCAGGTCGGCGTAGTAGGCCTTCAATGGCGGCAGGCGCCGCTGCCGCAGTTCTTCCATCCAGGTCGGGCTGCCGCTCACCAGCGCCCAGTACATGGTGGCTTCGATGAAGCTGAAGTAGTAGTTGTTGCCCGGGTTGTCGATCGACCAGCCCGTCCACGCGTGGGTGCGCCCGCCCCATTGCGCGCGCGCCGGGTTCCAGACGTTCCAGACCGCCTGCTCGGCGAGAGCGGACCAGCGCTGTTGCTGGGCGGGAGCGATGTCGGGCCGGCAGGCATGCAGCGTCATCGCCAGATCGGCGATCCGGGGTCCGACTTCGAGATAGGAGTCGCCCGCGATGGCCGGACGTCCGCCCGAAGCGATGGCGCTTTCGGCCTCGTTCACTTCTTGCTCGACCATGCGGATGGCCAGCTTGCAATACTTGTCACCGCCGCCCGACAACGCCATCAACGCGGCGTCGCTGGCAGAGAACGCATAGCCAGGACTGCCGGACACGGCGCTGTCGACCCAACTGCGGAAGCGGCCGAAGGCGGGCGATCGCCGGTCGACGGATGACAGATCGATTTTCAACTGGTCCACGCCGGTCGCAACGGCCGGAGCCGTGGCAGGCGCTGCGGTGGGCGGCGGCGGGGCCGCGACGGCCCGCTCGGGGGACTGTGGCGTGCTTTCGGGCGCATCCGCGGCGCCGCAATGGCCGATCGCGGCGGCCACCAGGGCGAACCCGAGCAGGATCGCGCTGGGAATGCCATGGGTTTTCAGCTTGGAAGGCGAGGCGCGCATGCCGGTGCCCTCAACGGTTGGAGTAAGCGACGCTCAGGTAGACGATGTTCTGTGCGACGTCCTGGTTCAGGTCGGTGCTCTCGCGCTTGTAGCGCTCTGCGTGCAACCGCACCGCCCAGCGACGTACCCACTGGTATTCCAGACTGGCACCGACCCGCGTCGTCTTGTCCTCGCGCCCGAGCTGCGTGTAGTCCAGGCGTTCCCAGGTGGCGTAGGTGCCCAGCGAGAGCCCGCGACGCATCAGCCAGTGCAGGTCGAACCGCGAGCCACGCGTCTTCTGGTCGAACTCGTCCGAATCGACGTAGTCGCGCTTTTGCACGAACGGCGTCAGCGACAGGTTCAAGCGCGTGCCGGTGTAGCTGTAGCCAAGGTCCAGGCTGCGGACCTCGTAGGGGGATGCGTTCACCACCGCGTCGCCGGTCAGGACGTTGACCGGCACGGTGGATTCGGACTGGATGCCGGCCAGCGCATCGGTGGCGGTGTCGGAGAACTGGCTCGACACCACGGCGGTCAGCTGGCTGTGCGGCGACAGCGTCCATTCTGCGTCGGCACGCAACAGCGGTTCGGAGCGCGATTCGCCCTGGCGGTAGTCGATGCGCGAATAGCCCAGATCCGCGCCCAACTGGAAATTCGCCAGCTCGCGGACATAGCGGCCGTACAGGTCGTAGCGGTTGTAGTCGCGGGCGACGATGTCGTCGTCGAAATCCACGCGCTGCGCCTGCAGGTTCAGCGAGATACGGCTGGTGGGCGTGAGCTCCCGGATCGTGCGCAAGGCGGCGGCGAGACGCTGAGAATTGAACTCCTCGGTCACTTCGGCGTCGCTGTTCACATAGCGCAGTTCCGCCTGGCCATGCAGTTGCGGCGACCAATTGAAGAGCATCGTCGGACCGGCCGAGAAGACGTTGACCTGCTGGCGGTTGCCGGGTCCGTCGGGCACCAGCGAATCCACGGGTTGCACCGTGAGGTTGTCTTCGACCACGACGAAGAGCCGGTCGGGAATGGCGACCCAATTCATCCTTCCCGATAGCGTGCCATCGACCGTGTCGGCGAAGATGTCGTCTTCGTAGTCTCTATATTCGGCGCGCCCGTCCAGGCTCAGCTGGAGGGCGGAGATGCTCTCGGTGATGCTGAAGCCGATGCCGCCCCGCAGGTAGCGCTGCTCGATCGGATCGGACGGCGCCATCGTCACGTTGCTGTTGCGCTCCATGCCCAGGTCGATGGTGTAGTCGACGCGGGCGGCGGAGGCATGGCCGGAGAACGCGGCCAGCACGGACGTTGCTAGCGCGGAAATGCGGAGGCGGGAAGGTCGCATGCCGAAGCTCCTTGGCGTTCTCAGGGGATTTCGTTGAACACCACGCCGGCTACCTTGTCGGCGGGGAAGCTGCCGATGGCCTTTTCCAGCTTGTCCGGCGTGACCTTGCCATAGCCGGCGACCAGCACTACCAGGTCGGCCAGTTCGGACAGGATGCGCGCATCGGGGGACCCCAGCACCGAGGGGCTGTCCAGCACCAGGTAGCGGTCGGGATAGCGGCTGCGCAGCGAGTCGACCATCGCGCGCATGCGGAATGAGCTGAACGCCTCGCCCGTCATCTCGCGCTGGCGACCGCTGGGGATCAGACGCAGGCGAGGCACGCCGGTACGGTAGAGGATCCGCGCCAGATCGGCGTCTGAATCCTCGAGGTAGTCGATCAGGCCGCCATGACCGGCATCGACGTGCAGCGCGGTGTGCTGGGTGGGGTGCAGCGCGTCGCAATCGATCAGCAGCGAGCTCTTGGTGTCGTCGAACGCGAAGGCGGCCGCCAGATTGCGGGCGACGAAACTGCCGCCGCAGCCGTGCGAAACCGGCGCCACCAGGGTGACGAAATTGCGCTCGCCGCCCAGCGTCAGCAGGCGCGTGCGCAGTTCGCGGAACGCATCGGCCTGTTCGCGGACCGAGTCGTTGCGGTGGATGACGCGACGATCTTCGAGCTCGCGCGGCGTCAGCGCCTTCGGCTCGTCCATGAGGGCCAGCGAGCGGGAGGGTTCGGCGCGGTGGGGCACGCCGTGCAGTCGTTCGTTGTCCGGGGTCACGGGCTTTTCCATGGTGGCGTGTGGGTTCATGGCTGGGCCTCAGGCAGCAGCAAGCTGCTTGAGGCCGAACGCCAGCCCGTACGCGAGGATGACGAGCGCCAGGATGCCGACGCTCATCGCGTTGCGGCTGAGTTCCTGCCGGCGATCACGCGGCGAGTGGTAGGTCGGCACGACGGTCAGCAGCGGTCGGTCGGTCATCCGCTGCAACTGCTGCGCCGAACGGATACGCGGATCGAACCGAGCGCGCAGGAACAGCAGGCCCAGCGGAATGCCCACCGCCATCAGCAGGCCGCCAATGGCGAAATGCATGAAGCGCAGGCCGGTCGGACGCAGCGGCATGGTGGCCGGGTCCTGCACGCGCAGGGTCAGGCCGCGCTCCTCGCGATCGAGTTGCATGGAAACGCGCGCATTCTCGCGACGACGCAGCAGGTCCTGGTAGATGTCGCGGTTGACTTCGTAGTCGCGGGTCAGCTCGGCGAGCGCGCTCTCCGAGTCGGCAATGCGGCGGCTGCGATTGAGTTCGTCGCCCAGCATCGATTCCGCGATCGCCATGCGCGAGGCGGTGGCCGCCACTTCACGCCGGGTCTGCGCCTGCTGGCTGCGCAGCTCCTGGTAGAGCGGGTTCATCTGCGCTTCGTCGAACGGGCTGGCGCCCTGCGGTGCGGCCGCGCGGCGATTCTGTTCGTTGGTCATCGCCTGCTGAAGGTCGGCCATCTGGTGGCGCACGCGGACCACGTCGGGGTGCTGCTCGGTGTAGTTGAGCAGCAGCCGGTCCAGCTGGCCCTGCAGCTCGAGCAACTGGCCGCGATACAGGCTCTCGCGCGTCTGCACGGCGGTCACTGCGGATTCGCCCGAGAGCTGCGAAGCGATCGCGCCCTCGCGCGAACGCTGTTCCAGCAGCGACATGCGGGTCTGCTCGACCGTGGTGCGCAACGCGCTGATACGGGTGTTGGCGTCGGTGGCGCTGCCGGGCTGCGCATCGGTGTTGGCCGAGCGGTAGGACCGCAGGCGCTCTTCCGCCTCAAGCAGCTTGGCGTGGTAGTCCTGTACCTGCTTGTCGATGAATTCGTAGGCCTCGCGGCTCTCGCGTTCCTTCGCTGCCAGGCTTTCCTTGATGAACATCTCGCCGAGGTGCTCGGTGACATCGTAGGTGCGCTTGGCGTCGCTGTCGCGGTAGGTGATCTGGATCAGGTTCGGACGCGGGCTGGTGATCGCGATGCGGCCCTTGATCTGCTCCATCAGGCGGTCCTGCTCGATGGCGCTGGGCTTGTCTTCCAGCCAGCCACCGGTCTTCATCGCGTCTTCCAGCACCTTGCGGCTATAGATCACCTGGCGGGCGATGCCCGCGCGGTCGACGACTTCGGTGGCCACGGCGCGGCCTTCCAGCAGCGGCTGGATGATGTCGCTCTCCTGCGCCAGGATCGTGGTGGACGCGGTGTAGTTCTTCGGCAGCACCAGCAAGCCCACGACCAGCGTCAGCAGTGCGACGGCGGCGAAGATGCCGACCAGCGCGACCCGATGACGGCGCGCCTCGCGGATCAGGATGGGCGCCAGGTCGTTGGGAGAGAGCGCAGTGGACGGCGCAGCCGGCGCGGAATAGCCGCGCCGTGCGGGAAGGTTGCTCTGGCTCATCAGAAAGTACGCTCGGGGACCGTGATGACGTCGCCGGGCGACACGGTGTAGTTGGTGCTCAGGTCGCCCCGGTTGAGGATGCGGTCCAGGCGCACGGCGTAGGTGCGGGTTTCTTCGGGCGTCTTGCGATGCAGGTCGGAACGATCGGCGGCGGCGAACTCGGTGATGCCGCCGGCGGCCAGCACCGCGTCCAGCACGGTCATGCCGGGACGGTAAGGCAGCGAGACGGGCTGGCGGACGGCGCCGGTGACGCGAACACGCGAGAGGTATTCATGGCTGCGCAGGTCGGTGAGGATCACCGCCACCTGGGGATCGCGCACGTAGGTGGCCAGGCGCTCCTGGATATCCTTCGCCACTTCGGCCGGGGTGCGACCGCCGGCTGCGACGTCGCCCACCAGCGGCACGGAGATCATGCCGTCCGGACGCACGGGCACCGTGATGCCCAGTTCGGGGTTGCGCCACACCGAGACCTGCACGATGTCGTCGACGCCGATGTGGTAGGCATCGGTGGCCAACGTGCTGGTGGCGGGCGGAGCGCTCTCGCTGCCGGACGACGTCGCGCAGGACGTCAGGAACACGGCCAGGAGGAGGGCGCTGAGGCCGGTGAAGACGCGTTTCATCGAGGATCCCCTGTATCTGCTGATGCCCACTACAACGGGGGCAATGCGGGAATCCGGCCAATGCGGGACGCACGACGACGTCCGGCGGGGCGAGCCTCAGACCTGGTAGAACGCGCGGTACCACTCGGCGAAGCGACGCACGCCCGTTTCGATGGGTGTGGAGGGCGAGTAGCCGGTGTCGCGGCTCAGCGCCTCCACGTCGGCGTAGGTGTCGGGAACATCGCCCGGCTGCAGCGGCAGCAGCCGCTTCTCCGCCGTGCGGCCCAGGCACTCCTCCAGGACCTCGATGTAGCGCAAAAGCTCCACCGGCTGGTGGTTGCCGATGTTGTAAACGCGATACGGGGCGAGCGAGCTGGCCGGCGTCGGCGCCAGCGGGTCGTAGTCCGGATCGGCGCCGGGGACGCGGTCCAGGGTGCGGATCACGCCCTCGACGATGTCGTCGATGTAGGTGAAGTCGCGCGTGTGGCGGCCGTGGTTGAACACGTCGATGGGCTCGCCGGCCAGGATCTTCCGGGTGAACAGGAAAAGCGCCATGTCCGGCCGACCCCAGGGGCCGTAGACCGTGAAGAAGCGCAAGCCCGTGGTCGGAAGGTTGAACAGGTGGCTGTAGGTGTGCGCCATCAGCTCATTCGCCTTCTTGCTGGCGGCGTACAGGCTGACCGGGTGGTCGACACTGTCCTCCACCGCGAACGGCAGCTTGCGGTTGGCACCGTAGACGGAGCTGGACGAGGCGTACACCAGATGCTCGATACCGCGATGGCGGCAGGCCTCGAGGATGTTCAGGAAGCCCGTGATGTTGCTGTCGACGTAGGCCTGCGGGTTCTCCAGCGAATAGCGCACGCCTGCCTGTGCCGCCAGGTTCACCACGCGCTGCGGTTTGAAGTCGTCGAACGCGGCGTCCAGTGCGGCGCGGTCTTCCAGCGAGCCGCGCACGAAGCTGAAGCCATCCTTCGGCGTCAGGCGGGCCAACCGCGCTTCCTTCAGCGAGGGGTCGTAATACGCGTTGAGGTTGTCGTAGCCCAGCACTTCGTCGCCACGCGCGAGCAGGCGCTCGCTGAGGTGGGAGCCGATGAAGCCGGCGGCGCCGGTGACCAGTACGCGCATCAGGTACTCCTGGGGGAGGAAGGGATTACAGGCAGTCGTCCACCGCGTGGCGAGGCAGGGTGCGCTTCACGTCGAACACCACCGCGCCCGGCTTGCCGAAACCACGGATGCCGTCTGCACCACGCTCGCTGAATTGCCGGTGGGCGACGGCGAGGATGACGGCATCGTACTGGCCCGCCTGTGGCTCCGCCACCAGATCGAGCCCGTATTCGTGCTTGGCCTCGTCGGCACTGACCCACGGGTCGTGCACGTCGACCTGTGCGTTGTAGCTGCGCAGCTCGGCCACGATGTCCACCACGCGCGTGTTGCGCACGTCCGGGCAGTTCTCCTTGAACGCCAGTCCCAGCACCAGCACCTTCGCACCGGCGGTGGGCAGGTTGCGGCGCGCCATCAGCTTGGCCACGCGGCGCGCCACGTGGCTGCCCATGCCGTCGTTGATCCGGCGGCCGGCCAGAATCACGTCGGGGTGGTAGCCGATCTGCTGCGCCTTGTGGGTCAGGTAGTACGGGTCCACGCCGATGCAGTGGCCGCCGACCAGTCCGGGGCGGAACGGCAGGAAGTTCCATTTGGTGCCCGCGGCTTCCAGCACTTCGTGGGTGTCGATGCCGAGGCGATGGAAGATGAGCGCCAGTTCGTTGATCAGCGCGATGTTGACGTCGCGCTGGGTGTTCTCGATGACCTTCGCCGCTTCCGCCACGCGGATGCTGCTGGCCTTGTGCGTGCCAGCCGTGATGATGCTGCCGTACAGCGCGTCGACGAAATCCGCGACCGCCGGCGTGGAGCCGGACGTGACCTTCATGATGGTTTCCAGGCGGTGCTGCTTGTCGCCCGGGTTGATGCGTTCCGGGCTGTAGCCCGCATAGAAGTCCTGGTTGAAGGCCAAGCCGGATTCGCGCTCGATGATCGGCACGCAGGCTTCTTCGGTTGCACCGGGATACACCGTCGATTCGTAGATCGCGACGGCGCCCTTGCCGATGGCGCGGCCTACCGTGCGGCTCGCCGACTCCAGCGGCCGCAGGTCCGGGCGCTTGTAGTCGTCGATCGGCGTGGGCACGGTGACGATGAAGACATTGCACGAGGCCAAGGCTGCCGGATCGTCGCTGAACTCAAGCTGCGGCGTGTCGCGCAGTTCGTCGGCGGAGACTTCCAGCGTATGGTCGTGGTGTCCGCGCAGTTCGCTGACGCGCTTGCCGTTGATGTCGAATCCCAGCGTGGGGTATTTGCGGCCGAAGGCCACGGCCAGCGGCAGGCCGACATACCCCAGTCCAATCACGGCGATCCTGGCCTGGTCCAGGGTGGGCAGTGGAGCGTTCATCGATGTGGAAATCCCCTGTAGGTGTAGCGCTTAGAAGAGTCTATACGGTGGCGCGGTGCGGACGTTCCCCGGGTCCGTGCCCCTTGTCGTGCCGATCAACGTCCAAACCGTCGAACGCAGGACAACCCCGCGGTCGTTGGCCTGATCGGGGCGTCGCTTGCGTATCCCTTGTGATCGTCCACGGGAATGGACGGCGACACGACCGGGGGAGTCGAGATGCGGATCCTGTTGTGCGGTGGCGCGGGCTACATCGGCGCGCATGCCTACGTGGTGCTCGTCGAGCGTGGCCACGAGGTGGTGGTGGCCGACAACTTCAGCAACAGCTCGCCGGGCGTGCTGGCACGTCTGCAACAGATCACCGGCGGGCCGGTTCCTTTCCAGCCTCTGGATCTGCGCGACCGCGAAGCCGTGAGCGGATTCTTCGCCCGGCAGCCCTTCGACGCTGTGGTCCACTTCGCCGCGCTGAAATCGGTGGGCGAATCCTGTGAGCGTCCGCTGGACTATTTCCACAACAACATCGGCGGCACGCTCAACCTGCTGCACGGCATGCAGCAGGCCGGGGTGAAGCGCCTGGTGTTCAGCTCCTCCGCGACCGTCTACGGTGACCCCGCCAGCGTGCCCGTCCGCGAGGACGCGCACCTGCAGGTCACCAATCCCTACGGCCGCACCAAGCTGGTCATGGAGGAGCTGATTGGCGACCTGTGCCGCGCCGATGCCGATTTCCACGCGGTGAACCTGCGCTATTTCAACCCGGTCGGTGCGCACGTATCGGGGCTTATCGGCGAAGACCCGGGCGGCATACCCAACAACCTGATGCCCTTCATTTGCCAAGTGGCCGTGGGGCGGCGCGAGCGGCTGAGCGTTTTCGGCGGCGACTGGCCTACGCTGGACGGCACCGGTGTGCGCGACTACATCCACGTCATGGACCTTGCCCGCGCGCACGCCGACGCACTGGATTTCGTCGCGCGTGAGCGACGCAATCTCACCGTGAACCTGGGTACCGGCCAGGGCATCAGCGTACTGCAGCTTGTGAAGGCGTTCGCCGACGCGGCGGCGCGCGAGATCCCATACCAGGTGGTGGCGCGACGACCCGGCGACGTCGCCGAGGTCTACGCCGATCCTTCGCTCGCGCAGCGCACGCTCGGTTGGCGCGCGGAACTCGGGGTAGAAGCCATGTGCCGGGATGCATGGCGCTGGCAGTCGTTGAATCCGCAGGGATATCCCGCCGCCTGAGTGCGACGATGTGATCGGTTTGGCATAACGGAGCCTGTGGCCGTACGGCGCGGGCTGGTGCCATCGGCGCGATTGGTCGAAAATCCGGCCAACCCGGCACCCTTGGATCCCCTTGCCCATCGATGCTGCGCGCGACATGGCGGAACAGAACCGCTCACGCTACGGCTTGCGCATGTACCGGATGCGCGCGCTGGGGCTGGGGCTGGGAGGCATCTGCGTCGCGGCGGTCCTGTGGGAGCACGGGGCTTCGCCCTGGCTGTGGGCATTGCTGGTCGCCAACGCGGCGCTCTGGCCCCACCTGGCCTACCTGCGGGTCAAGGCGCAGGTCGAAGAACCGTTGCAGGCCGAGTTCCAGAACCTGACGTTCGACGCGGCGATGGGCGGTTTCTGGATCGCTGCCATGCAGTTCGACGCGCTGCCGAGCATGTTGCTCGCCGTGATGCTGACGATGGACAAGATCATCATCGGCGGTGGCCGCTTCGCGCAGCGCACGCTCGCCGCGATGGTGCTGACCTGTGTGGCGGCGAGTGCGGCATGGGGGTTCGCGTTCGATCCTTTCACGAGCTATCCCGTCGTACTCGCCTGCCTTCCGTTCCTGGCGATCTACCCGATGGCGATCAGCATCGCCACGCATTCGCTGTCTCGCAAGGCCCGGCAGCAGAAGGTGCTGTTGGAGAAGATGGCACGCTTCGATGCCGCCACCGGATTGATGAACCGCCAGCAGTGGCTGCATGCAGCGACGTCCGAACTCCAGCGCTACCAGCGGCTCACGCGTCCTGCGGTGCTGGTCCTGATCGACATCGATCGCTTCAAGGACATCAATGACGGCTACGGCCACACTATCGGCGACGAGGTGGTGGAGGAGTTCGCGCGGCTGCTGAAGGCCTGCCTGCGCGACAGCGACACCGGCGGACGCTACGGCGGCGACGAGTTCGGCATCGTCATGCCGAACACGCGCTGGGAGGAGGCGATCGTGGCCGCGGAGCGCCTGCGCCGGCAGGTGGCGGCGTATTCCTTCTCCGCCCGCGGGTTGCGCTGCACGGTCAGCATCGGCCTGTCCGAACCGCACCCGGGCATCGCGACGGTATCCGACTGGATCAACAGTGCGGATGGCGCGCTTTACCGCGCGAAGGCTCAAGGCCGCGACTGCATCGTCGTGGGCTGCTGAGCCAGCGGTCAGGCAAGCAGCGCGTCCACCACCGCCTGCGGCTGCTTCATCCACGCGAAGTGATCGGCGCGCGTGCCGAGGGCAACGTGATGCAGCACCTCGATGCGCGACGGAGCATCGGGCATCTTCGCTATCAGGGCGCGCAGCGAACTTTCGGGTGCCAGCCAATCGTCGTCGAACAGCACGCCGTCGATGGGGATGCGCACCTGGCGCATGCCGGCTTCCAGATCCGCCGGCCAGCCTGCCGCGCGGTAACGTCCGCTGAGGCCGACCCGCGCCCAGTCGCGGATCACGCCACGCGCCTCGTCGCCGCCGAAACCGAGCCGGCGGCCGGGCAAGGCGCCGCAGGCGTGGGCCAGCCACGGGGCGAATTGATAGAACAGGGGCAGGGCGTAGCCGCGCAAGCCGGGGAAGGTACGCCAGTACGGCGTGCCGCTGCCGACCAGCCACAACCGCTCGAATGCCGTCGGCTCTGCGCCTAGGTAGCAGGCCGCGAGCTGTCCGCCCAGGCTATGGCCGCCGGTCACGTGAGGCAGACCGGGCAAGCGACGTTGCATCTCGGCGTGGCTCAGCGGCAGGTCGGTGCCCAGCAGTTCGCGGTAACCCCAGTCCTGGCGGCGACCGGCCCGCTGCGTGCTGCTGCCATTGCCGCGCCATTCGTGCACGAACACCGCCGTGCCGCGCGCCGCCAGCATGTCCGCGAACGGCAGGTAGTGGCGTGCGGCCACGCCGAGTGCAGGAATCCACAGCAGTGCGGAGATCGCGGTCGCCGGGATGCGCGCGAGCAGCGTGTAGCCATGCCCATCCGGCGAGCACAACGGGATATCGAGCGCCGCGATGTCGATGTCGAAGGTGTTCATGCGTCGGGCGCCGCTCCGAAGTGATCGAGCACGAGGATGTCGCTGCGGCCGGGGCGATAGCCGCCGCGCAATGCCGCATGCACGTAGTCGGAGGCTGCCAGGCATGCCTGCTTCATCGGCATGCCTAGCGCGCAACGCGCGGCAATGGCGGAAGCCAGCGTGCAGCCGGTGCCGTGCGCCTCCAAGGCCAACCTGGCGTGCGAGGTTTCCGTCATGCCCGACTCATCGACGTACAGGTCCACCACGTCGCCGTCGCCGGGCAGGTGGCCGCCCTTGAGGAATACAGCGCGTGCGCCGAGGGCGAGCAGATCCTGCGCGGCGCCGCGCATGGCGGCGGCGTCGGGGATCGGCCGGCCGAGCAGCAGTTCGGCTTCAGGGAGATTGGGCGTCACCACGTGCGCCAGGGGCAGGAGCTGCGTGCGCAGCGCATGCAGCGCACTGTCTTCGAGCAGCTTGGCGCCGCTCGTCGCCACCATTACCGGATCGACCACGATCGTCGCGGGGCGATGATCGTGCAAGGCATCGGCGACCACGCCGATCACCTCGGAGGTGGCGAGCATGCCCAGCTTCACCGCGCGGATGTCGAAGTCGTCGAAGCAGGCGTCCAGTTGCGCGCGCAGGAAATCCATCGGCGGCACGTTCACCGCCGTCACGCCGCGCGTGTGTTGGGCAGTGAGCGCGGCGATCGCGGACACGCCGTGTACGCGATGCGCGGCGAAGGTCTTCAGGTCGGCCTGGATGCCCGCGCCGCCGCCGGAATCGGAGCCGGCGATGGTGAGGGCGGAAACCACGGAAGGAGGCGTCATGCGGGGATTGTGCCACCGCGTCGCCCTGGTTGGCCTAGGCGTCGGCGACCGATCCTCGTTGTCGCCACTGCCGGTAGACCACGTAGCCCGTGCCGGTCAGGCCGGTCAGCAGGGCGGGCGCCAGCAGGGCGTCATAACCGAACTGCCGGTACAGCAGCGCGCCAAGCACGCCGCCTCCCAGGAAGCCGCTGATGATCAACCCGCTGAGCGTCAGTCGCCGTACCTGCAGCGGCATGCCGCGCAGGAGGTGGCCGAGGCCGATGCCGAGATCGGTGAACATGCCGCTGAGGTGCGTGGTACGCACCGCCGCACCGCTGTAGGTGGTGACCATCGCGTTCTGCAGGCCGCACGCGGTGGCGGCCAGCAATGCGCCCCAGATCTGCTCTTGCTTGAACAACGGAATCGCAGCAAGAAGCAACAAGGCCTCCAGCGCGAGCGCCGCGCCGTAGCGACGCCCGAGCCTGAGCGTCTGATCCTGGATGATCAGCCCGCTGAGCATGGCGCCCAGGCAGAAGGCGATCAGCATGCCCCACAGGTGCGCCACGGCGCGCAGATTGCCCTGTGCGAGCGCGGCACCCAAAAGACTGGTGGTGCCGGTCAGGTGGCTGACCGCCTGGTGTTCGAAGCCGAGGTAGCCGATGACGTTGACCATCCCCGCCACGCAGGCCAGCGCGACCGCGCCGATCCAGACCCAGCGGGGAAGGTGCAGGCCCATGGCGGTATCAGGGATCCGCGCGCCGGACATGCTGCTGGCGCTTCGTCCAGAGCCAACTCAATCCCCAGCCAATGAGCGCAGGCAAGAATTCCAATAGCCGGGGCTTCCACGCAAGCTGATTTGGCCATACCTGCATCACGGCCATGACCAACGTTGCGTCGAGTATTTGAACCAGTAACCAGGTGAGCATCACGTGCGCTAGTCGTCGCTCTCGCAAGCCTGAAGCGAACCACCAGTAACAGGCCGATGCCACAGCGAAATAAACGGTCTTCCGGACATGCACCGCAACATTGAGCCATTCTCCGTCGGGGCTGAGCCAGAATGCGACGGTGGGCGTCATGAAGCCGGCCGCGACGGCCCAAGCGAGTAGCCCTACGAACAGCGCGGTCCCCCCCAGCAAAATGCGCCGCCACTGCATGCCACCGGCAGTGAGCGCGCCTCCGTCCAGAACGGGGGACACGAATGCTTGCGGCGGTGTGTAGGGATCGTGCATGACGATGAGCGTAGGGCCGCCGCGCTGAGAGCGTCAGCGCAGCGGCCCAAGGCGCTATAGCACTTCCGATGCGTAATCCGCCAGGCGGGAGCGCTCGCCACGCCGCAGCGTGATATGCGCGCTGTGCGCCCAGTTCTTGAAGCGGTCCACCGCGTAGGTCAGGCCCGATGTCGTCTCCGTCAGGTAGGGCGTGTCGATTTGCTCCACGTTGCCCAGGCAGACGATCTTGGTGCCCGGGCCGGCGCGGGTGATCAGCGTCTTCATCTGCTTCGGCGTGAGGTTCTGCGCTTCGTCGAGGATCAGGTAGCGGCTCAGGAACGTGCGGCCACGCATGAAGTTCATCGAGCGGATCTTGATGCGCGATGCCAGCAGGTCATTGGTCGCCGCACGGCCCCATGCGCCGCCTTCCTGGTTATGCGTCAGCACCTCCAGGTTGTCGGTCAGCGCGCCCATCCACGGCGTCATCTTTTCCTCTTCTGTGCCGGGCAGGAAGCCGATGTCCTCGCCCACGCTGACGGTCGCGCGGGTCATGATGATCTCGCGGTAGCGTTGCTGGTCCATCGTCTGCGCCAGGCCGGCCGCCAACGCCAGCAGCGTCTTGCCCGTGCCTGCGGTGCCGAGCAGGGTGACGAAGTCGACTTCCGGATCCATCAGTGCGTTGAGCGCGAAGTTCTGTTCGCGGTTGCGCGCGTTGATGCCCCACACCGCGTGCTGGCTGTGACGGAAATCGTCGACGATCTGCAGCGTGGCCTTGTCGCCTTCCACGCGCGCGACGCGGAATTCGGATTCGTCGTCGCCGGGCAGGTAGAGGAACTGGTTGGGGTACCAGCCCGCATCCTTCTCCATCGTTACTTCGTAGTACGTGCGCCCCTTGTCGGTCCACGAGCGCAGGTCCTTGCCGTAGCGCTGCCAGAAGTCCTCGGGCAGCGGATCCGCGCCGGTATACAGCAGGCTGAAATCGTCCAGCGCTCGGTCGTTCTCGTAGTCCTCCGACACGATGCCGGCGATCGCCGCCTTGATCCGCAGGTTGATGTCCTTGGAGACGAACACCACCGGGATCTCGGGCTCCTGCTCCTTCAGCGCGAGGATCGCGCCGAGGATGGCGTTGTCCGGGATGACCGCACCGAAGCTCTTGCCCGCTTCGAAATGGCTGGTCTGGAACCGCAACAGGCCGGCGCTCTTCGAGCCGCGCAGCTGCAGGCTGTTGGGCTGCACCAGCGGAATGCCGGCGGCCACATTGTCCAGGCCGGACGCCTCGACGAGTTCATTGAGGAAACGGCTGACCTGCCGCGCGTTGCGGCTCGCTTCCGACGTGCCTTTCTTGCCGTTGTCCAACTCCTCGATCACCTGCATCGGCAGGTAGACGTCGTGCTCCTCGAACTTGAACAGCGCGGTGGGGTCGTGCATCAGCACGTTGGTGTCCAACACATAGATACGCTTGCTACGGGTCATTCAGGCAACCTCATGGAGGAAGATGTGTGAACACATGACGCAACAACGGGTGCCGCGGAAACGCGCACAGCAGCGCGCCACCATGACCCGCCGCGGCGCGGGATGGTGGTCGGAGTGGAAGAGGATTTGGTCACTGGGCTTGGTGGGCCTTTAGGGCTTCCAGCACGGCCTCGGCATGGCCGGGTACCCTCACGCCGCGCCATTCCTGCGCGATGCGGCCGTCGGGCGAGATGAGGAAGGTGCTGCGCACTACGCCCAGCACCTTGCGGCCATACATGTTCTTCTCGTGGATGACGTCGAAGGCCTGGCAGAGCTTCTCGTCGGCATCGCTGACCAAGGCGAACTTGAAGCCTTGCTTGGCGCAGAAGTTGTCGTGCGATTTCACCGAGTCGCGCGAGACGCCCAGTACGGTGGCGTTGAGCTTCTTGAACTTCGGCAGCAGGGCGTTGAAGTCCAGGCCCTCGGTGGTGCAGCCGGGCGTGCTGTCCTTCGGGTAGAAGTACAGCACCAGCCATTGGCCGGCGTAGTCGGCGAGGGTGGTGGTCTCCCCGCCGGACAGCGCCAGCGGCAGTTTCAGTGTCGACTTGGGCAGAGCGTTCGCGCCTTTGGCCGTCATCGTCAGAACTTCATCGGATCCATGATCGCGTCCAGATTCAGATGGTCGCAGAATTCAAGGAAATCGTCGCGCAACGCGGCGATGTGCATGTTGGCGGGAACACCGATCGTCACCTGCGCCGAGAACATCTCCGCGCCGGTCTGCATCGCGCGATAGCGCGTGCTCTGCAGGTTCTCGATCGTGATGCCCTGGCGGTCGAAGAAGTCGGCCAGCTGGAACAGGATGCCGGGCTTGTCCGCGGCGACCACTTCCACGATGTAGGGCAGCAGGTTGGACTGCACCACCTTCGGGCCGGTGCGGTAGAAGACCAGCTTCAGACCCTCGTCGCGCTCCAGGCGCGACAGCATGGCTTCCAGCTTGGCGACCGCATCCCAGGAGCCGGTAGCCAGTGCCGTCACCGAGACATCGCGGCCCACCGTCGACAGCCGTGCGTCCACCAGATTGCAGCCGCTGTCCGCGATCCGGCGTGTCACCGACAGAAGCGGCGACTCCGGATGCGTCGTATAGGCGGTGATCAGGAGATGGTTTTCGGTCGGCGAAGGCCGGGGCGTGGAATCGGTCAAAGGAGCTTCCGGCATTGCGGTCTGGCTGAATGGCAGCCGGGCCAGTGCCCGGCGACGCTGGCAGCATACTTGCCCGCCCTTTGAGCCCGCAAGTAACATGCAGCGGACATTGCGGGCGTGCCGGGATAACCGCGCTTACTTGCGCCGCCGGGCGCCCGGATCCTCCCACCGAGAACCTCCCTTGCACCTTTCCGGCAGCATCACCGCACTGGCCACGCCCTTCCAGGCGTCGGGCGAACTCGACCTGCAAGCCTGGCGCGCGCTGCTCAAACAGCAGTTGGACGGGGGCACGCAGGGTGTGGTGGTGGCCGGTTCGACAGGCGAAGCCGCCGCGCTCTCCGACGAGGAATACGACACGCTGCTGCGCATCGCTGTGGAAACGGTGGGTGGCGCGCTGCCGGTGCTGGCGGGCACCGGCCAGATGAACACCGCCAAGACCATTGCCGCCACCCGTCGCGCCGCCGAGGGTGGCGCGCACGCAGCCCTGGTCGTGACGCCGCCCTACGTGCGACCGACGCAGGCGGGCCTGGTGGCGCACTACCGTGCCGTCGCCGACCAGGGCGGGCTGCCCGTCGTGCTCTACAACGTGCCGGGCCGCACCGGTTGCGACCTGCTGCCGGAAACCGTGGCGCAGTTGGTCGACCATCCGAACATCATCGGCATCAAGGAAGCACGCGCCGAACCCGAGCGCATGGCCGCGTTGCTGGCGTTGCGCAGCGAAAGCTTCGCGATCCTCAGTGGCGACGATCCCACCGCGGGTCGCGCGATGCTGGCCGGCGCCGATGGGCTGATTTCGGTCGGCTCCAATGCGTTGCCGCACACGTTCCGTCGCCTGTGCGATCTGGCGCGCGGCGGACATGCCGATGCGGTCGCTACGCTGGACGAGCAGCTGCAAGAGCATTACGCCTTCTTCGGCGTCGAATCCAATCCCATTCCCGTCAAGGCGCTGTTGCAGCGCCAGGGCATCGGCCACGGCCTGCGCCTGCCGCTGCTGTCGCTGTCCGACGTCCATGCCCCCACTGCCGACCGACTGGCCACGCTGGCCCAGTCGCTGGAAGCACAATCCAGCCGCGAAACGATCGCGGCCTGAACCCAGGAGAATTTCATGCGTCTTTCGTCTTCCCTCGTGCGTCCGCTTGCCCTGGTGCTGCTGGTCGTGTCCGTCGCCGGCTGCTCGTGGTTCAAGAAGGGCGCAAAGGGCGATTACGCGCTCGCGCCGGAAGCCCGCCCGCTGGAAGTACCGCCGGATCTCAACGTGCCCAACACCAGCGGCGCGATGCAGGTTCCGAACGTCGGTCCGGCCGCTTCCGCCGGTGCCACGTCGAATGCAGCGGGTGGCTTCACCGTTGCGGGCAGCCGTGACGATGCGTTCACCCGCGTCGGCGAGGCGCTGGCCGGTGTCGAGGGCGCCACGATCGCCAGCCGCGCGCAGTTGCTCGGCACGTACGACGTCAGCTACGAAGGCGCGAGCTTCCTGGTGCGCGTGAGCGCGGTGGACGCCGGTGCTTATGTGTCCGCAGTGGATCCGCGTGGTCTGCCGGCCACCAACCCGGCGGCGGTCAAACTGCTGGCGGCGCTGAAGGCCAAGCTCGGCGGCTGATCCCGCCAGGGACATCGCTGGAAAGAAAAAGGGCGCCATCGGCGCCCTTTTTCATTGCATCGGGGATGTTCAGCGCTCCAACAGCGGAAGCTTGTCCGGCTTGCCTTCCCATTCCTTCGCGTCGGGCAGCGGGTCCTTGCGCGTGGTGATCACCGGCCACGCCCTGGACAGTTCCGCGTTGAGCGCGACATACCCTTCCTGGCCGGCGGGCACGTCGTCTTCCGGATAGATCGCGTTGATCGGGCATTCCGGTTCGCACAGGGTGCAGTCGATGCATTCATCCGGGTCGATCACCAGGAAGTTCGGGCCTTCGTGGAAGCAGTCCACCGGGCAGACTTCCACGCAGTCGGTGTACTTGCACTTGATGCAGTTTTCGGTGACGACGAAGGGCATGAAGACACGGGCTCGAACGGAAACCGCGCAAGTTTAATGCACACGGCCAACAGGGGTGAGGGGAATTGCCGCCCCGCATCCTCGACTACCTTCACTGCGACGCGATGACGCGGCCCCGATGATGGCCCCGGCGCGCACCAGGATCCGCGACGCCGGCGCAGCGGGCGGGCAGGCTCGATGGATGGGCGCGCTGGTGTCGCCCAGCGGCTATAATTCCATAAATGGAACAAGTAATTAGATTTTGTCTTATTTATTCCATAAATGCATTCATTCATGCTGCGCGCCACATCCACCACTGAAGGAGTTCCCGCCATGATTACCCTGCGTCCTGCCCACGAGCGCGGCCACGCCAACCACGGCTGGCTGGATTCCTGGCACAGCTTCTCCTTCGCGAACTACTTCGACGACAAGCACGTCCATTGGGGTCCGCTGCGCGTGATCAACGAAGACCGCGTGGCCGCCGGCCGCGGGTTCGGCGAACATGGCCATCGCGACATGGAGATCATCAGCTACGTGCTGGAAGGCGCGCTGGGCCACAAGGACTCGATGGGCAACAGTTCCAGCATCGTGCCCGGCGACGTGCAGCGTATGAGCGCCGGCACCGGCGTGCAGCACTCGGAGTTCAATTACAGCGAAACCGGCACCACGCATTTCCTGCAGATCTGGATCATCCCCGATCGCCAGGGTGTAAAGCCTTCGTACGAAGAGAAGTCGTTCCCCGCCACCGACAAGCAGGGCCGCCTGCGGTTGGCCATCAGCCCGGACGGTGCCGACGGCTCGGTGAGCATCCACCAGGACGCGCGCATGTACGTGGGCTTGTTCGACGGCAGCGAAAAGGGCGAACTGCGCCTTGCACAGGGTCGTCTGGGCTACGTGCACATCGCGCGCGGCGAAGCGACCGTGAATGGCCAGGCGTTGAAGGCCGGCGACGCGCTGCTGTATCGGGACGAGCCGCTGGTCAGCATCGAGCGTGGCATCGGCGCCGAGGTGCTGGTGTTCGACTTGCCGACGATGCAGTAAGCGCGATGGCGTGGTGAAGCGAAGGGTGCGCATGGCGCACCCTTCTTCGTATCCGACTGCTTCAGCCGAGCAGCCGGTCCGCGGCGAGGAAACCCGCCGTCATCGCGACCACCAGCAGTGCCCCCTGCAAACGCGGTGGCGCGGGAACCGGGATGTCGAGCCAGCGGCAGGCGAAGCCGATGGCGAGAGCGAGTGCGATGCCGACCAGTGCCGTGATCACGGCGCATCCCTCCGCGCGCCCTGGCCGGTCGGCCCACCGCAATCGCGTCGATGCCGCGCTTCACGCCGGACCATGGCACGGTCCGCGAGCATGTAGCCGCTGGTCATCGCCACGACCAGCAATGCACCGACCAGCACCGGAGGCGCAGGCACCGGCACACCGAAGGCGCGGCAGCCGAAGCCGATGCCGAAACCGAGCAGGAGCCCGGCGATGAATTTCCAATTCATGCCAAACCTCCGTGGCTCGAAGGTGCTGTCGGCAACATGGCGCCCGGCGCACCGCCGATGAAATGACGTACCTGCGGCCGTTGCACGGGATCGACGAGCGTTTCGAGCAGGGCGTCCTGGAGGACGCGCTCGTCTTCGGTCACGCGTTCGTGCTGGCGCAGGTGTTCGCGCCATGAGGCGTCGACGAAGTACTCCAGGTACACGCCGGATTGCGTGCTGTCCTCCGCCACGCCCCACTGGAGCGCGCCGTTCCGGCGCCGCGCATGGCCAAGCGGTTGCAGGCGTTGCAGGAAGTCGTGGCGCCGTGCCGGATCGACGCGGTATTCGATCGTCACCAGCACCGGCCCACGATCGTCGTGGAGGTCCGGGCTGACCACCGGCTGCGGCCAGTGGCCCGAGGGCGTCACATTGACGTGCGCGGCTTCGCCCAAGCGGAAGCGCGCACCCATGACGGCCGCCACCGCGGTGCCGAGGGCGGCGGCCAGCAACGCACGCGGTGTGCCGAACGTCTGCGCCAACCAACCCCAGCCCAGGCTGCCCGCTGCCATGCCGCTGGAGAACACCACGATGTACAGCGACAGTGCGCGTGCACGCACCCACGCCGGCACCGCGGTCTGCGCGGCGATCTGCAACGAAGACAGCACCGCGATCCAGGCGAAGCCGGCCAGCAGCGCGATGGCATAAAGCAGGGGCACCCAGCGCAGCAGCGCGATGGCGAGGACGCACGCGGCATACGTCAGCGTCGCGTACAGCACCATCCGGTCCGGATCCATGCGCGTGCGCAGCCCGGGCAGCAGCATCGCGCCGCCGATGGCGCCCGCGCCGATGCAACCCAGCAGCAGGCCGTACGTGCCCGCGCTCGCGTGCAGGTCCTGCTTCACGACGATCGGCAGCAGCGCGGTCAGCGCGCTGGCAAAGGTGAAGAACCAGCCCGCCTTGACCAGCACGGCCTTCAGCACGCTGTCGCGCGAGGCGTAGCGCAGCCCGGCGCGCAGGGCGATACCGAAGGTTTCCGGCGGCAATACCGAGGCAGTCGGCGCGCGGCGCCAGCGCCACAGCACGATGGCCACGCCGAGGAAGGTCACCGCGTTGACGGCGAACGCCCAGGCGATGCCGGCCTGCGCGACGATCAGGCCGCCCAGCGCCGGTCCGATGGCGCGTGCGATGTTCATGCTCAGCGAGCCCAGCGCCACCGCCGGCCCCAGCATCGGCTTGGGCACGAGTTCCGGTGTGGTGGCCTGCTGCGCCGGCATCGCCATCGCCGCGCCGATGCCGAGCGCGAACGTCAGCGCCACCAGCGTCCATGGACCCAGCCGGTCGAGGTGGGCGAGCACGGCCAGCGTGCTGGCCACGAGCAGCATCCACAACTGCGCGAGGATCAGATATCGGCGCCGGTCGACGATGTCCGCCAGCGTACCGGCCACGATGGCCAGCACCACGACCGGCAACGTGGTGGCCGATTGCACGGCAGCGACCATCAGCGGTGAATTGGTCGTCTCGGCCATGATCCACGCGGCCGCGACATCGTGGACCCACGTGCCGATGTTGCCGACCAGGATCGCGAGCCAGAGCGCGCGGAACGTAGGCTGTCCCAGTGGCGACCAGGGGCCATGCGTGGCGGACGCGGACATGGTCAGAACGCGAAGCACGCGCAGCCGAGCGCGCCCCAGAACGCCTGCAGGTCGCCCGCGGGGACGACGCGGTGCGCCGCATGGGCGTGTCCCTGCTCGTGTGCGTGCACGCGGCAGGTCGGGCCGTGCGCATGCGCCAGTGCCGCGCTGGCTTGGGCGAGCGTGCCGCCCTGGTAGCCGCCGAAGCGATTGACCGGCGACCAGTCCGGCATCGGTGCGGGCAGCGCGGGCGCATGCGGCGCGAACGGTCCAGTGCCGTGCACGATGCGGCCGTCCACCACGGTCAGTACGCTGGTGATGTTGGGAATTTCGTCCTCGGCAACGTTGAAGAAGTCGGCCGACAGCAGCGCGCAGTCGGCAAACTGCCCGACGGCCAGCCGGCCCTTGCGCGCCTGCTCGGTGGAGAACCACGCGCTGCCGTGCGTCCACAGCTGCAGCGCTTCCTCGCGCTCCAGCCGGTTGTCGTCGCCGTACATCTGCAGCCCGCCGAGCGTGCGCCCGCTGACCAGCCAGTACAGCGCCACCCACGGGTTGTAGCTGGCCACGCGCGTGGCATCGGTGCCGGCGCCGACCGGCACGCCGGCCTGCAGCATGCGCCGCACCGGTGGCGTATGCCGTAGCGCGTCCTTGCCGTAGCGCTGCGCGAAGAACTCGCCCTGGTACGCCATGCGATGCTGGATGGCGATGCCGCCGCCGAGCGCGCGCACGCGGTCGATGTTGCGCGGCGAAATGGTTTCCGCATGGTCGACGATCCAATGCAACCCATCGAACGGCACTTCGCGGTTCACCTGCTCATAAACGTCGAGCACGCGGGTGATGCTCTCGTCGTAGGTGGCGTGGATGCGGAACGGCCAGCGCTGCTCGGCGAGGAAGCGCACCACGCCGGACAGCTCGCCCTCGAGCGTGGCGGGGAGGTCCGGGCGCGGTTCGCGGAAATCCTCGAAGTCCGCCGCCGAGAACACCAGCATCTCGCCAGCGCCGTTGTGGCGCAGCAGATCGTCGCCCTGGCCGGGCGTGAGCATCGCGGACCAGCGCTGGAAATCGGCCAGCTCCTCGCCCTTTTTCTGGGTGAACAGGTTGTAGGCGATGCGCACGGTCAGCTGCCCGTCGGTGTGCAGCTGCTCGATGATCCGGTAGTCCTCCGGATAGTTCTGGAAGCCGCCGCCCGCATCAATCACCGAGGTGATGCCCAGGCGGTTGAGCTCGCGCATGAAGTGCCGGGTGGAGTTGCGTTGGTATTCCGCCGGCAGTTTCGGCCCCAGCGCCAGCGTGGCGTACAGGATCAAGGCATTGGGTTTGGCCAGCAGCAGACCGGTCGGGTTGCCGGCCTTGTCGCGCTGGATCTCGCCGCCCGGCGGGTTCGGCGTGTCCTTCGTGTAGCCCACCGCGCGCAGTGCGGCGCGGTTGAGCAACGCGCGGTCGTACAAGTGCAGGATGAAGACCGGCGTGTCCGGCGCGGCCGCGTTGAGCTCGTCCAGCGTCGGCAGGCGTTTCTCGGCGAACTGCGATTCGCTGAAGCCGCCCACCACGCGCACCCACTGCGGCGCCGGGGTGATAGCCACCTGCGCCTTGAGCATCGCCATCGCGTCGGCCAGCGAGCGCACGCCGTCCCAGCGCAGTTCGAGGTTGTAGTTCAACCCGCCGCGGATCAGGTGGGTATGGCTGTCGTTGAGGCCCGGCACCAGCCGGCGCCCGCCGGCATCGATGACGTGCGTACCGTCGTTGGCATGCGCCATCACCTGGGCGTCGTCGCCCACCGCCAGTACGCGCCCATTGGCGAAGGCGATCGCGCTGGCGGACGGCAGGGCGGTGTCGAGCGTGGTGATGCGCGCATTGCGCAGGATCAGGTCGGCCATGCGGGACTCTCCGGGGCGGGCATCGCGGGGCAGTGCCGCGAGCGTGGCGGCAGCCGCCACGGTCTTCAGCACCTGGCGGCGCGTATCGTCAACGGCCATGCGCGCCTTCCGTGCGCGCCGCGCGCAGGGCATCGAAGGACAAGACGCCTGGGCCAATTAGCGCGACCGCGAGGTTGGCCAGCACCCACAGCAGGGGATACTCGATACCCCCGTGCATCCAGAACCAGCCATGCGACAGGTTCAAGGCGACGGTAACGCTGAGGAACGCCGCCGAACCCAGTGCCGCGATGCGCGTGAATGCACCGACGACCACCATCAGGCCCAGGGCGGTCTGAAGCGCAGCGAGCAGCAGTGGCAACGGTGGTGCGGAGGGCAGGCCGAAGTGCTGGAGTTCGGCCGCGAATCCCGCGATACCGGGCCCGCCGAACCAACCCAGCAACTTGCCCAAGCCATGCGGCAGCAAGAAGCCACCGGCAGCGAGACGCAACACCAGCAAGCCGGTCGATGTCGTGCCCGGATGCGTAACGGAAGCGGTGTGGGCGGCCATCGCGCGCGCCGTCAGTGGCCGCCTTCGGATGCGCCGAACATGCTCTTGGCGTACTGGATGCCGAGCCCGTAGCCGCCGCCATGCACCTTGGCGATGCCGGTGGTCAGGTCGTAGGTCGCGCTGCGCCCCCAGTCGCGCTGCAATTCCAGCAGGTACTGCACGCTGGTCAGTGGGCGCACGCCGGCCTGGATCATGCGTTGCATCGCACGCTCGTGCGCCTCGGCGGTGACGTCGCCGCAGGCATCGGCGATCACGTAGACCTCGAAGCCCTGGTCGAGCGCGGACAGGGCCGGTCCGACGATGCACACGCTGGTCCACAGGCCGCCGAGCACGATGCGGCCTTTCCCGGAAGCGTTCACTGCCCCGACGACGGCCGTGTCTTCCCAGCAGTTCATGGTGGTGCGGTCGTACACCTTCGCCTGAGGAAAGGCTTCGGGGATCTCGGGAAAGAGCGGGCCCGAGAACGACTTCTCGGCGACCGTCGTCAGCAGCGTCGAAACGCCGAAGCCGGCGGCGCCCTTCGCGACCAGGGCCACGTTGTTGCGCAGCATCGCGACGTCGATGGAATGCGTGGCGAACGCCATCTGCGACTGGTGGTCGATCAGGACCAGCGTGTGGTCGCTCGGCGTGAGCAGGGTCTTGCCGGCGGCGGGGGAGGCGGTGGGCATGTCGGGCTCCAGATGTGAAGGAAACGCGCCACTGTCGCGCGCCGGCGCGCACGCCGGCTTGCATCGGCGTGCGCGCTGCCCGCGGACGTCAGCCGTGCAGCTTGATCGCGGTTTCCGCGACGCGGCGGCCCTGGTAGCGGGCGGCGTCCAGTTCGTTCTGCGTCGGTTGCCGCGACCCGTCGCCGCCGGCGATCGTCGTCGTGCCGTAGGGCGAGCCGCCGGTCACTTCGTCCAGCTTCATCTGCCCGGCGAAACCGTAGTCCAGCCCCACGATCACCATGCCGAAGTGCAGCAGGTTGGTGATGATCGAGAACAGCGTGGTCTCCTGCCCACCGTGCTGGGTGGCGGTGGAGGTGAACGCGGCGCCGACCTTGCCGTGCAGCGCACCCTTGGCCCACAGGCCACCGGCCTGGTCCAGGAAGTTCGCCATCTGCGAGGACATGCGCCCGAAGCGCGTGCCGGTCCCGACAACGATGGCATCGTAGTCGGCGAGTTCGGCGATAGTCGCCACGGGCGCGGCCTGGTCGAGCTTGAAGTGCGACTTCTTCGCGACGTCTTCCGGCACCAGCTCCGGTACGCGCTTGATGTCGACGCTAGCGCCGCCCGCGCGCACGCCCTCGGCGACGGCCTGGGCCATGGTTTCGATATGCCCGTAGGCGGAGTAGTAGAGGATCAGGACCTTGGCCATCGCAGGACTCCGGGGAAAGGGCCGCCGCACGGTGCGGCGGCGACAGGCAGGGTCACGCCGTGCGGGTTACCGGCGCGTGCAGGTGGCAGAACTCGCGTGGGGAATAGCCGGTCATCCGACGGAAGGTGCGGGTGAAATGGCTCTGGTCGAAGAAGCCCAGCGAGGCCGCGGTGGCGGAGATCTTCTGCGGGCCACGGGCCAGCTGTTCCTTCGCCAACGCGATGCGCTTGGCGAGCACGAATTCCATCGGGCTGCGGCCGGTGCTGACGCGAAACAGGCGGGCGAAATGGAACCGGCTGATGCAGGCGGCGCCGGCGATGTCGGCGAGCGTGATCGTGTCGCCGATATGGCGTTCGATGTAGTCCAGCGCACGCGTCAGCGCGCGTGGGCTGAGGCCGCGACTCTCCAGATGCGCATCGGGCGGGGACACGTAGCAGGCGGACGGCGCGGCAACGGCGGAGACGTGCGGGAACAGGGACGGGGAGGCATCCACGGCGTTGTCCTCGAGCGGCGATGTGGGGGAGGGGCGAGCAACGGGGAGGCGGCAAGCCAGCGCCATCGTGCGGGGTGGCCGCGTCATCGATAACCCCAATCGGGGCAAGTGCCCGATCCCCCGAATGGGGGTGGGCGGCACGCGCCAACGGCCGTGTAGTTGCCTGTGTAGCGACGCCCCCCGTATCGTGGCGAAACAGGTCCGGGATCCGGTGCCTGGCATCCGCCAAGACCACGCCCATGCCGATCCGCATCCTGACCGTCGATGACCATCCCCTACTGCGCGAAGGCATCGCGGCGGTGATCGAAGGCCAGTCCGACATGGAACTGGTCGGCGAGGCCGCCAATGGCGTCGAGGCGCTGCAGGTGTTCCGGGATTGCCGCCCCGACGTGACCCTGATGGACCTGCAGATGCCGGAGATGAACGGCGTGGAAGCCATCGGGGCGATCCATCGCGAATTCCCTGATGCGAAGGTCGTCGTGCTGACCACCTACCAGGGCGACGCCCAGGCATTGCGCGCGTTCAAGGCCGGCGCTTCGGGCTACCTGCTCAAGAGCATGCTGCGCCGCGAACTGGTCGATACCATCCGCAGCGTGCACGCCGGCCGCCGCCGGATTCCTGCCGAGATCGCCGCCGGCATCGCCGAACATGCATCCGACGATGCGCTGACGCTGCGCGAGATCGAGGTGCTGCGGCAGGTGGCCGACGGCAACGGCAATAAGCGCATCGCCCAGCTGCTCACCATCTCCGAGGAGACCGTGAAGGCGCACATGAAGAACATCCTCGCGAAGCTGGATGCCAACGACCGCACGCATGCGGTCACCATCGCGGTCCGCCGGGGCATCATCGACCTCTGAAGCGGGCTTAAGGAGTTCTTAAAGAGCCTGCGGGAGCATGGCGTGGCCGGGTATCCGGTTCCCCCACGTCGAGGCCCCCATGAGCGCGCTGCGCGCCTGCACGCCCCTGTTGTTGCTGTTTCCCCTGTCCGCCGCCGCCCAGGTCGTCGAGCGCACCGATGCCAAGGCGCAGGATGAGGTGTCCTCGCGCTGGAGTGCCGGCCTTGCGGTCGTCCATCGCGACAGCGAGTACGCCGGCGAAGGCACGCGCACGCGCTTGTATCCGAACATCGCCTACGACGGCGACCGGTTTTACCTGCGCGGCGCCGCGTTCGGCTACCGTCTGCACGCGGACGACCGTTTCGAGCTGCGTGCCTTCGTCGCCGGCCGCCTGGACGGCATCGACGCGGACGATTTCGGCGTGGCCGAACTCGCGCGGCGCGGCATCGACCGCAGCCTGCTCGAAGACCGCAACGACAGTGTCGACCTCGGCATGGCGGCCAGTTGGAAAGGCGTCGCCGGCAAGCTGGAGCTCGATGTGCGTGGCGACGTCACCGGCACCAGCGACGGGTATGCGGTCGCGCTGGATTACAGCTACCCGTGGTCGTTGGGTCGCACCCGGGTGATTCCGTCGGTGGGTGCCGTTCGCCTATCGGACGACATGGCCAACTACTACTACGGCACGCTCGACGAGGAGATCGCACGCGGCGTGGTCGCTTACCGTCCCGGCGCGGTCACGATGCCGCGCGCCAGCGTCACCGTGGTCCACCCGTTCGCCAAGCGCTGGGCCTTGCTCGGCAATCTGGAGTACCGCGCGCTGCCGGACGCACTGCGCGACAGCCCGCTGGTGGAGGAGGGCAAGGACCAGGCGGCCTCGTTGTTCATCGGTGTTTCGCGCGGCTTCTAGGCGAAGTCCGTCTCCTTCCTGAGGAACTCTCCATGTCATTGACCGTATCTCCCCGGCGCCGCGAAGCCATCGCTGCGCCCGCGATCCGCGCCATCGCGCCCATGCCGCACGTCCGCGTCACCCGCGTGGCGCGCACCCATGCGGCTGCGCTGATGCACCTCTGCGACCGCCATATGGCGGAACTGCCAACCGGGGCCAGCGCCCAGCGCGCCGCCGGCGGGCGCGTGCTGGAATTGATGGAGGCCCTGTTTGAAGCCCCGTTGCGTGCGTGGGCGTGGATCGCCGAGCGCGATGGCGTGCCGCAGGGTTATGCGTTCGGTACCGTCGGCTTCTCGATGGTCGAGCGGGCCTACTACTTCAACCTGGAGTCGCTGTTCGTATCCGCGGATGCCCGACCCTCCGGTGCCGCCTCGGCGCTGTTCGACGCGGCGCGCGCGATGGCCGACGAGTTGGGCTGCATCGATCTGCGTTGGCAGGTGCCGGTGGCGCAGGAAAGCGCGCTGATGCTGCCGGGGCACACCGCGGCGGCCTCGATGATCCAGTACGTGTTTCCCACATCGATGCGGAGTTTGCGCGATGAGTAAGCAGATCGAAGCCAAGGCGCCCCGGCGTCGCCGTTGGAAGCGCGTGGCCGCTGCGGTGTGCGTGTCGGCGACGGCCGCGGCCTACGCCGGTACATCCGGCTGCAGCACGCTCGCCTATCCGCAGTCGCCGCAATATGGCGAAGACGGCTTCCAGAACGAGCGCAAACCGCGCTCGTTGGGCTGGCGCGAGACCAGCAAGCTCTGGTGGGATTTTCTGGTCGGCGGCAAGCCGGCGGGCACGGTGCCCGCCAGCGAAATTCCGGTGCAGGCACTGTCGGCGGACCAGTTGGCGCAGGCGCCGGATGGCACGGTGTATCGCCTGGGGCATTCCACCGTGCTGCTGAAACTCCAGGGCCGCTTCTGGCTCACCGACCCGGTATTCGCCGAGCGCGCATCGCCCGTGCAATGGGCGGGCCCCAAGCGCTTCCACGCGCCGCCGCTGTCGCTCGAGGCCTTGCCGCAGCTGTCCGCCGTGGTGCTGTCGCACGATCACTACGACCACCTGGATCGCGACACTGTCATCGCGCTCGCCGCGAAGACCGACGTCTTCCTGACACCGCTGGGCGTCGGTGATCGCCTGGTGCGCTGGGGCGTGCCGCGGGAAAAGGTCCGCCAGCTCGACTGGTGGGAGCACAGCGACATCGACGGCGTGCAGTTCACCGCGACACCCTCGCAGCACTTCTCCGGGCGCACGCTGTTCGACCGCAACAAGACCCTGTGGGCATCGTGGGTGATCCAAGCCGGCGACACGCGCGTATTCTTCAGCGGCGACACCGGCTATTTCGACGGCTTCCGCACCATCGGTGATCGCTTCGGGCCGTTCGACGTGACGTTGCTGGAATGCGGTGCCTACGACCGCCGGTGGCAGGACGTGCACATGCTGCCGGCGCAGACGCTGCAGGCCCATCTCGACCTCCGCGGACGCTGGCTGGTGCCGATCCACAACAGCACGTTCGACCTGGCGTTCCACCGCTGGAGCGAACCGATGGAGACTTTGTACGGACTATCGCGCGATGCGGGCGTGGATATCGCCACGCCCGTCATCGGCGCGCCGCTGGCGATCCACCAGCCCGAGGGTACGCAGCCGTGGTGGCGTGCCGAGTAGCGGCCGTCAGGTGTTGTCGGGTGCGGCGATGAAGCGCACCCGGCAGCCGAAGCCGCGGCCGGCGATGCCGTCACCCGCATCGATCTCCGCTCCGTGCGCCTGCGCAATGCGCTGGACCAGCGATAGCCCGATGCCGCTGCCGCGTTCGCCATTGCCGTGGCTGCCGCGGAAGAAGCGTTCGAAGACGCGTTCGCGCTCATCGGGCATCACGCCCGGCCCGTTGTCGCGCACGGCGAGCCACGCCGTGCGGCCATCGTCCTCGGTACCGCAGGCGATCTCGATGCGCCCGTGCTCGCCGCAGTAACGCACCGCGTTGTCGATCAGGTTGCGGGCGAGGATGCCGAGGTCGTCCAGGTCGCCGCGCACGCTGGCCGGCTCGGCGTGCACGCTGATGGTCTGGCCGCGTCGCGCGGCCATCGATTCGAATTCGCGCGCGACCATCGTGACCACGTCGGGCAACTGCACGGTCGGCTGATCCTCGCGCAGCGGCGAGGCATCCACGCGCGCCGAATCCAGCAACTGCTGCGCGAGCCGCGAGGTGCGCTGGATGCCCTGCACCAGCGGCTCCAGCGCGGCGCGTGCGTCGGCCTGCGAACCGGCACGCAAGGCCACTTGCGTCTGGGTCAGCAAGGCCGCCAGCGGCGTGCGCAGTTCGTGCGCGGCGTCGGCAAGGAACTGGCGCTCGCCGCGCATCGCTTCGGATAGCCGTTCCAGCAACAGGTTGAACGAGTCCACCAGCGGCCGGATCTCGCGGGGCAGGCCGGCGGAGGGCAGGGGGGCGAGGTCGTGCGCTTCGCGCTGCGCCATCTCGCGACGCAGCCGGTTCATCGGACGCAGGCTCCAGTGGATGGCCAGGCCGACGGTCATTCCGAGGATGAGCAGGATGACGATCCCGCTCCACACGCTGACCTTCACCCAGTACGCCAGCTCGGCACGCATCGCGGACAACGACATGCCGGACTGCACCTGGATGCGTCCGCCGGCGTCGGTGACGGCGTAGACCCGCCAGGGTTCACCGGCCACTTCGGTGACCACGAAGCCCGGCTTGAAATCCGCTTTCAGCGGCTGGGTCGGCGCACCTTCGGACAACACGACAGGCTTGTCGCGCCCGAGGATCCATACCTGATAGCGCAGCGCGTCGAACTTGCGGCCGGCCATGCTCGGGCGCGTGGGCAGCCGCAGGCGTGGGCCATCGCCCAAGGCGGTGAGGTTGGCCGGCATCGACAGCAGGATCTGCTCGCTGACCTCCTGCAGGAACAGGTCGTCATGGCCTTTCTGCTGGCGCGTCATCTGGAAGTGCTGGCCGCCCAGCCAGCAGCCCCATCCGAGCGCAAGTGGCGTCATCACCGCGAGCAGCAGTTTGGATTTGAGCGAATGACTCATTCGCCATCTCCCAGGCGGTAGCCGAATCCGTGCACGGTGGCGATCACGCCGTCGCCCAGCTTCTTGCGCAACTGATGGATGTATACCGCGATGGTGTTGCTCTCTATCGCGCCGTCGCCGCCGTAGACCAGCGACTCCAGCGTTTCGCGCGCGATCACCCGGCCGGGACGTTCCATCAGTGCGAGCAGGGTGCGGTACTCGTGCACGCCCAGCCGGACCGGGCGATCGCCCTGGCGCACCGAGCGGTCCGCCGGGTCCAGCACGATGTCGCCATGGCGCAGCACCGGCGCCACCCGACCCTGCGTGCGGCGGACCACGGCACGCAGTCGTGCGCCGAGTTCGCCGGCTTCGAAGGGTTTGACGATGTAGTCGTCGGCGCCGGCATCCAGGCCGCGCACGCGGTCGCTCAGCTGGTCGCGGGCGGTGATGATCAGGACCGGAGTGGTGTCGTACCGCTGGCGCAGGGCGGCCAGCACGTCGAGGCCGGAGCCGCGGGGCAGGCCCAGATCGAGCAGGACGGCGGTATAGCCGTGGTCCACCAGCGCCAGTCGGGCGGCGGCGGCATCCTCGGCACGGTCGATGGACCAGCCGTCCTGCGCGAGCGCAGCGGCGAGCGCATCGCCCAGCATGCGATCGTCTTCGACCAGGAGCAGGCGCTGCACGGGACATCCTCGGGAACGGCGGGCCCCCATGCTAGGCCGAAGCGATTAAACCGTCTTTAATGCGGGGGCCGGAAACGCGAAACCCCGCCGTGGCGGGGTTTCGTCTGATCGCTTGGCCGCGGCTCTCAATCCGCGGCGCCTCGCCGGATGGCGCTCCCTAGGGGACTCGAACCCCTGTTTTAGCCTTGAGAGGGCCACGTCCTAACCACTAGACGAAGGGAGCGTTTTTGGTGAAACCGGCGTAGCGGATTAGTATATGCGGCGGCACCGCCCAGGGCAATCCATCCGGGCCGCCGCGTAACCCCTTCTGCATGGAACCGCCGCTATTACGCCGCCCACCGCTCTGCGAACCATCCCGCGCGACCAGCACACCATTTCGCGCAAGGACATCAGCCCGAACGCGCTGCGCGTGCTCTACCGCCTGCGGGATGCCGGGTTCCAGGCGTATCTGGTCGGCGGTGCGGTGCGCGACCTGCTGGTCGGCGGGCATCCCAAGGATTTCGATGTCGCCACCGATGCGACGCCCGAACAGGTGCGCCAACAGTTCCGCAACTGCCGCCTGATCGGCCGTCGCTTCCGCCTGGCGCACGTCGTATTCGGCCGCGAGATCATCGAGGTCGCGACCTTCCGCGCCAACAGCGACGACGGCAGCGGAGATCGCGAGATGGAGAACGGCCGGCTGGTGCGCGACAACGTGTACGGCAGCATCGAGGACGATGCCGTCCGCCGCGACTTCACCGCGAATGCGTTGTACTACGCCATCGATGATTTCTCGGTGCGCGACTACGTCGGTGGCTTCGAGGACGTGATGGCGCGCCAGCTGAAGCTGATCGGCGATCCCGAGCAGCGCTATCGCGAAGACCCGGTGCGCATGCTGCGTGCCGTGCGCCTGGCCGCCAAGCTGGGTTTCGAGATCGAAGCCGACACGGCGGCGCCGATCGCGCCGCTGGCGCCGCTGTTGGCGGAAGCCGCGCCGGCCCGCCTGTTCGAGGAAATCCTGAAACTGTTCCTGTCCGGCCACGCGGTCGCGAGTTTCGAAGGACTGGAGCGCTTCGGCCTGTTGAAGGTGCTGCTGCCGGAAACCGCCGCTGCACTGGCCTCCAACCGCAGCGGTGCGCTGCGCCGCATGGTCATGGCCGGCCTGGCCGGTACTGACCAGCGCGTGGCCAACGATGAGCCGGTATCGCCGGCGTTCCTGTTCGCGCTGCTGCTGTGGCCGGCGTACTGCCGCGCCCTGATGGGCCTGCAGGCTTCCGGCGTGCATGCCGAGGAAGCGCAGCGCCGTGCGGCTGACCGCGTCACCCTGCACCAGTTGAACACCGTCGCACTGCCGCGCCGCTTCTCGCTGCCGATGCAGGAGATCTGGCTGCTCCAGACGCGCTTCGGCAATCGCCAGCGCAAGCGCGTGGTCCGGCTGCTTTCGCACCCGCGCTTCCGTGCGGCGTTCGATTTCCTCGTGCTGCGCCTGGAAGCCTCGCCCGAGCATGCCGAGGACGTGGCGTTCTGGCGCGAAGCGCAGACCCAGTCGGGCGATGAACTGTCGGCCGCGTTGGGTGTCGGCGCTCCTGCGGACGATCTGCAGGGTGACGATGCACCGCCCTCCAAGCGCCGTCGCCGCCGTCGCCGCCGTGGCGCGGCTGCTTCCGCCGAATGACGCGGCACGTCCGGGCCTGCATCGGCCTGGGGGCCAACCTCGGCGATGCTGCCGGCACGTTGCAGCGTGCCTTCGAGGCGCTGGATGCCTGTGAAGGCATCGCCTTGCTGAACGCTTCGCGCCTGTACCGCACGCCGGCGTGGGGGCGCGAAGACCAACCCGATTTCATCAACGCGGCCGCGCTCGTGGACACGACGCTGGCGCCGCGCGCGTTGCTCGCGCAACTGCTTGCGGTCGAGGCCGTGTTCGGGCGGCAGCGTGCCGACGGCGAGCGTTGGGGGCCGCGCACGCTGGACCTGGACCTGTTGCTGTACGGCGATGCCGTCGTCGACGAGCCGGGCCTGCGCGTGCCGCACCCGCACCTGCACGAACGCGCCTTCGCACTGGTGCCCTTGCTCGAGGTCCTGCCCGAGGCCCGTATCCCGGGTTACGGCGATGCGCGGGACGCTGTGTCCGCGCTCGAAATGTCCAACATCCATCCGTTATGAGTGGATAATGCGGGGCTATGAGTACGCACGCCGACAGCAAGCCCTGGACCGTTCCCGCCCTCGCCGACGCCAAGCGCGAAGGGCGCAAGCTGGTGATGCTGACGGCTTACGACAACAGTTTCGCGCGCGTCCTGGACCGTAACGGCGTGGACCTGGTGCTGATCGGCGATTCGCTGGGCATGGTGGTGCAGGGTCACGATTCGACGCTGCCGGTGACGGTGGACGATATCGCGTACCACACCCGCGCGGTCGCACGTGGTCTTGATCGCGCGCTGTTGGTCGCCGACCTGCCGTTCCAGTCCGATGCCACGCCGGAGCGCGCGCTCGATGCGGCCATCGTGCTGCTGCAGGCGGGGGCGGAGATGGTCAAGCTTGAAGGCGCCGGCCACAAGCTCGACGTGATCCGCTTCCTGGTCGAGCGCGACATTCCGGTCTGCGGCCATCTCGGCCTCACGCCGCAGTCGGTGCTGGCCTTCGGTGGCTACAAGGTGCAGGGCCGTGGCGATTCGGCCGCGGCGAAGTTGCGCGCGGATGCGCGCGCGGTGGCCGACGCGGGCGCGCAGTTGCTGGTGCTGGAATGTGTACCGTCGCCGCTGGCGGCCACGATCACCGCCGACATCGCCATTCCCACCATCGGCATCGGCGCCGGTCCCGGCTGCGATGGGCAGGTGCTGGTACTGCACGATTTCATCGGCCTCGACACGGGCCATCGCCGACCGAAGTTCGTCAAGGATTTTCTAGCCGAAGGCGGTTCGGTGGCGGGCGCCGTACGCGCGTACGCCGACGCAGTGCGCAGCGGGGCGTTCCCCGACGACGCCCATTCCTACTGACCGCGCCGCGCGCACCGACACGCCACAGGGGCCCCGATGATCGAGACCATCACCGAACTGGATGCGCTGCGCGCACGCGTCAGGGAGTGGAAGCAGCAGGGCCTGCGGGTCGGCTTCGTGCCCACGATGGGCAATCTTCATGCTGGCCACTACTCGTTGGTGATGCTGGCACGACAGTACGCCGACCGCGTGGTGTCCAGCGTGTTCGTCAATCCGACCCAGTTCGGCCCCAACGAGGACTTCACCCGCTATCCGCGTACGCCGGAAGCGGACATGAGCGGTCTCGAAGGCGCTGGTTGCGATGTCCTGTGGCTGCCGACGGTGGAGTCGATGTATCCGTTCGGCGTCGAACTCGCCGCCAGGGTGCACGTACCTGGTGTCAGCAGCGTGCTGGAAGGTGCACACCGCCCGGGCCATTTCGACGGCGTGTGCACGGTGGTCGGCCGGTTGTTCAACCAGGTGCAGCCCGACGTGGCGGCCTTCGGCAAGAAGGACTACCAGCAATTGGCGGTGATCCGGCAACTGGTCACCGACCTGGCGTTTCCGATCCAGATCCTCGCTGGCAGCATCGTGCGCGAGCCCGATGGCCTGGCCATGAGTTCGCGCAACCAGTACCTGTCCGCGGATGAGCGTCCGCGCGCCGCTGAGATCCGCAAGGTGTTGATCACCATGCGCGAAGGCCTGCTGGCCGGTCAGTCGCGCGCGCAGGTGGAAGCGGATGCGGCGCGCAGGCTCACCGAGGTGGGTTACGTGGTCGACTACACCGTCGTCCGTCGCCACGACCTGAGCGAGCCGGCCGAAGGCGAGCAGGGCGCACGGGTCGCGCTGATCGCGGCCAAGCTGGGGCGCACGCGGCTGATCGACAACCTGGAATTCTGACGGCGGCGAGGGTGGACGCGGTGTTGCACGATCGTGCACGCCGCACCAGGCGCGAGGGGCTAAACTTCGCGTCCCCGATCCGGATTGCGCCCCCCCATGCACCTCAGCCTGCTCAAGACCAAGATCCACCGCGCGACCGTCACCCATTCGGAGCTGAACTACGAAGGCTCCATCGCCATCGACGGCCTGCTGCTGAATGCCACCGGCATCCGCGAGTTCGAACAGGTCCACATCTGGGACGTCACCAACGGCGCGCGCTTCTCGACGTACGCGATCCGGGCCGACGAAGGCAGCGGCATCATCTCCCTCAACGGCGGCGCGGCGCGCCACGTGCAGGTGGGCGACCTGATCATCATCGCTGCGTTCGCCGGCATGAGCGAACAGGAAGCCGAGCAGTTCCAGCCGACCTTGGTGTATGTGGACGGCCAGAACCGCATCACCCACACCAACCGCAGCATCCCGAAGCAGGCGGCCTGACATGAGCATCGGCTCCGACGCGTTGAACGCCCACGCCGCGCGCCTGCGCGGCATCCCGCTGAGCGAACTGCTGGTGCGCGAGCCCAGCCGTGTTGCGGCCAACACGCTGCGTACCGGTCCGCTGTACTTCAATTTCGCGCGCCAGTCCTA
This sequence comes from Pseudoxanthomonas sp. YR558, assembly GCF_900116385.1. Lineage (NCBI taxonomy): Bacteria > Pseudomonadati > Pseudomonadota > Gammaproteobacteria > Lysobacterales > Lysobacteraceae > Pseudoxanthomonas > Pseudoxanthomonas sp. YR558. The sequence continues at coordinate 1,089,028 of NZ_FPCI01000002.1, forward strand.
CGACGCGCAGGCGTGGCAGGCCCTGCTCGCGCAGGCGCAGGCCGCCGATCTCGCGGGTGCGTTCCGTCGCCTGTTCGACGGTGAAAAGGTCAACGTCACCGAAGGCCGATCGGCGCTGCATACGGCGCTGCGCGGGCAGCATTCCGACGCGGTCGTGGCGCGCGAGGCCTATGCCAGCGCGCTGGATGTCCGCCAGCGCATGGCGTCCTTGATCGCGCAGCTGGAAGCGACCGGCGTCACCGACGTCGTCAGCGTCGGCATCGGCGGCTCCGATCTCGGCCCGAGGCTCGTGGCTGATGCGTTGCGGGATCCCCTGCCGGGACGTTTCCGCGTGCATTTCCTGTCCAACGTCGACGGCGCAGCGGCGCAACGCACGCTGGCGCCCCTGGACCCCGCGCGCACCGCGGCGATCCTGATCTCCAAGACCTTCGGTACGCAGGAAACGCTGCTCAACGGCGGCATCCTGCGCGACTGGCTGGGCGGCAGCGAACGCCTGTATGCGGTCAGCGCGAATCCCGAGCGCGCCGCGGCGGCCTTCGAGATCGCGCCGGAGCGCGTGTTGCCGATGTGGGACTGGGTCGGCGGCCGCTATTCGCTCTGGTCGGCGGTGGGCCTGCCGATCGCGCTGGCGATCGGGTTCGATCGTTTCGAACGCCTGCTGGCAGGCGCGTCGGCTTTCGATGCGCATGCCATCGGCGCACCGCTGGCCGACAACATCGCGGTGCGCCACGCGCTGACCGCCGTGTGGAACCGCAACGTGCTCGGCCACGCTGCGCAGGGCGTGATGACCTACGATCAGCGCCTTGCGCTGCTGCCGGCCTACCTGCAGCAGTTGGTGATGGAAAGCCTGGGCAAGTCGGTGAAGCTGGACGGCAGTCCGGTCGGCGTCGACACCGTGCCCGTCTGGTGGGGCGGTGCGGGCACCGATGTACAGCACAGTTTCTTCCAGGCGTTGCACCAGGGTACGGGCATCGTGCCGCTGGATTTCGTCGGCACGATCAACAGCGATGCGCCGTATGCCGAGAACCACCTCGCGCTGCTGTCCAACCTGCTGGCGCAGAGCGAAGCGCTCGCCAACGGACAGCGCAGCGATGATCCGCATCGCAGCTACGCGGGCGGTCGCCCAAGCACGCTGATCTTGTTGGATGCGCTGACGCCGGAGTCGCTGGGCGGATTGATCGCGATGTACGAACACAGCGTCTATGCGCAATCGGTGCTCTGGGGCATCAACGCGTTCGACCAGTTCGGCGTCGAGCTCGGCAAGCAGCTGGCCAACGGCCTGCTGCCGGCCCTCAAAGGCGAACGCGCTGCCTCGGACCCGGTTACGCAGGCGTTGCTGGCGGAGATCGCGGCGCGCGGTTAAATCCGCCCGTCGTCGGCCGGGTGCGGGTGCCTGCCCAGCGCCCAGGCCACGTGCTCGCGCACCAGGGGCGAGGCATCCTCGCGCCGACTCGCCAGTGCGCTAACCACCTCCGGTGTGGTCGGTGCATTGCCCAGCGCGACCGCGATATTGCGTAGCCAGCGTTCATGGCCGCTGCGGCGGATCGCCGATCCTTCCGTGCGGCGCAGGAACTCCGCCTCGTCCCATGCGAACAACTGAGGCAACGTCGCGGTATCCAGATCGTTCCTGGCACGGAAATCGGGCTCGTCGGTGCGCTTGGCGAACTTGTTCCAGGGACAGACCAGCTGGCAGTCGTCGCAGCCGAAGATGCGGTTGCCGATCGCCGGCCGCAGGTCTTCCGGTATCGCGCCTTCGTGCTCGATGGTCAGGTACGAAATGCAGCGGCGTGCGTCGAGCCGGTAGGGCGCGGTGATCGCCTGGGTAGGGCAGACCTCGATGCAGCGCATGCAGGTGCCGCAATGCGCGGTCGCGGGCGCATCGATGGGGAGCGGCACGTCGACATAGATCTCGCCGAGGAAGAACCACGACCCGCCGTCCTTGTCGATCAGGCAGGTGTGCTTGCCGATCCAGCCCAGGCCCGCATTGCGCGCCAACGCGCGCTCCAGCACCGGTGCCGAATCCACGAACACGCGGTGCCCGAAGGCGCCGAATTCCTTCTGTAGCTGCTCGGCCAGTTTCTGCAACCGATTGCGCATGAGCTTGTGGTAGTCGCGTCCCAGCGCGTAGCGCGCCACGTAGGCGCGCCGGCCATCCGCCAGGGTGTCCCAGGCGTCATCGCTATCGTTGCGGCCGTAGTCCAGGCCGACCGAGATCACCCGCAGCGTGCCGGGAATGAGGTCCTGCGGCCGCGAGCGCTTGTCGCCGTGCTGCGCCATCCACGCCATCGAGCCGTAAAGGCCCTGTGCGAGCCAGTCGCGGAGATAGTCCTCGTCCTTGCCCAACTCGATGCCGGCGATGCCGCACCGCTGGAAGCCGAACTCGCCCGCCAGCACGCGCGCGCGCGCGGCCAAGGTCGCGGGATCGGACGGCAGCGAGGGCGAGGAGGGGGACGGCATGCGGAAAGTATAGGTGGCCCAGCGGCATTCACTTCCGCGCAACCCGGCCCGGTCCTAGAATCCGCGCATGTCAGGCACCGTGCCCCTGTATTCCACCTCCGCCGCGCGGGCGCTGGATGCCAACGCCACGCGCACGCTCGGCGGCGACGCCTACACCTTGATGCAGCGTGCCGGCCAAGTCGCATGGCAGCATGTGCTGATGCATTGGCCAGAGGCGCAACGCGTCGTCGTGGTCTGCGGCCCCGGCAGCAACGGCGGCGATGGTTACGTGGTGGCCCGACACGCGCACCGTGCGGGGCGCGCGGTGGAGGTGGTGCATATGCCCGAGCACGTGCCGGCCAATCCCATTGCCCAGCACGCATGCACGGACTACGTCGCCGCGGGCGGGCGCGTCACCCTGTTCAATGGCGTGTTGCCGAAAGCCGACCTGCTGGTCGATGCGCTGTTCGGTATCGGCCTGTCGCGTGCGCCGGATGCGGGCGCGCACGCGCTGATCGATGCACTCAACACGCAGGCGCTGCCCGTGTTCTCGCTCGACGTGCCCAGTGGCGTCGATGCGGACCGCGGCGGCGTGCCCGGCGTGGCCGTGGTGGCGACACGCACGCTGCAATTCATCGCGCGGCATGCCGGACTGCACACCGGCGATGCGTTGGAATACACCGGTACGTTGGCCCTGGACGATCTCGACGTGCCAGCCGCTGCGTTCGATGGCGTGGAAGAACGCGCGACCTTGCTCGACCACGAGGCGCTGGCGCGCTGGCTGTTGCCGCGCCGCCGCAACACGCACAAGGGCGAGTCGGGACATGTGCTGTGCATCGGCGGCGAAGAAGGCAGCGGCGGCGCGGTCGCCCTGTGTGCGGAGGCTGCGTTGCGTGCCGGCGCCGGCCTGCTCAGCGTGGCGACGCGACCGGCGCATGTCGCTGCGATCCTCGCGCGCCGTCCGGAAGCGATGGTGCGCGGCGTCGAATCCTCGGAAGACCTCGCACCGATGCTGGCGCGCGCCGGCGTCATCGCGATCGGGCCGGGCCTGGGGCAGGGCGAATGGGCGCGCGCGTTGTTGCAACAGGCGTGGCGCAGCGGACGGCCGCTGATCGTCGATGCCGATGCGCTCAATCTGCTGGCGGCTTCACCGCAGGCGCTGCCCGACGCCGTGCTGACGCCGCATCCTGGCGAGGCCGCACGCCTGCTGGGTTGCACGACGGCCGAGGTGCAGGCGGACCGTTTCAACGCCGCACGTGCGATCGCGCAGCGCCATGCCTGTGTCGTCGTGCTGAAAGGCGCCGGTACGATCATCGCCGCGCCCGACGGTGCGCTGCGCGTGATCGATGCCGGCAATCCCGGCATGGCCGTCGGCGGTATGGGCGACGTGTTGACGGGCGTGATTGCCGCGTTGCGCGCGCAGGGTCTTGTGGCATTCGACGCGGCCAGCGCCGGCGCGCTGCTGCATGCGCTCGCGGGCGACGCAGCGGCATGGGATGGACAGCGCGGCCTGCTGCCTTCCGACCTGATGCCGCACCTGCGACGCCTCGCCAATCCCTGAGCCATGCCTGCGCCATTCGGCGCCAGCACTTAGAATCGGCGCATGCATACGTTCCTTGCCGACAGCGACGCCACCGAAGCCCTGGGTCAGGCGCTCGCGCGCACGCGGCCACCGTTCGCGGTGGTGCACCTGCAGGGCGACTTAGGCGCGGGCAAGTCGACGCTCGCGCGTGCGCTGTTGCGTGCGTTGGGCGTGGGCGGTGCGATCCGCAGCCCGACCTACACCCTCGTCGAGCGCTATCCGGTCGAAGGTGGCGAAGCCTGGCACCTGGACCTCTACCGCATCGGCGATGCGGGGGAACTGGAATTCCTCGGCCTGGACGAAGGCGCGGCGGTGCTCTGGCTGGTCGAATGGCCCGAGCGTGGCGGTGCATCCCTGCCGCCGGCGGACCTGGTGGTCACGCTGGCAGTCGAGGGCGCCGGAAGATCGGTCCGTTGCGAGGCGGGTTCCCGCGTCGGCGAGCAGTGGCTGACGCGGGCGGCCGAAGAAGCCCAGTTGCAGGCTTCAGTTGCCCAGCCTGGTTAGGAACATCTTCCAGGTTGCGGATTATTAAGGGAAAACGTCTTGCATTCGTGACCTGATGGTGCTTGAATCCGCGGCATGAGCCCGGGGATGCCCACCACCGTCATGCTGCGCGCCGCCTTCGCGGGGGTGCTGGCCATGCTGCCGGTGTCGCTTTGGGCGGGTGAAGTGACCGGCGTCAGCCTGGCGCAGGGCGCCACCGGCACCCGCGCCGAGATCCAACTGGCCGGTGCGGGCCAGTACAAGACCATCAGTCTGAAAGGCCCTGATCGGCTCGTGGTGGACCTGCCCGCGTCGAAGGCGCGTGCCGGCCTGCGCCTGCCGGCACCGGCCGGTATCGTCCGCGCGGTGCGCACGGGGCAACCCGATGCAAACACCCTGCGTATCGTCTTCGACCTCGCCTCGCCGGTGGCCGCGCTCAATCCGCGCATGGAACAGGCCGGCGACGACTCGCGTCTGGTGATCGAATGGCCGGGCGATGGCGCAACCACTGCCGCCTCGACGCAGGTGGTGGTCAGTGCGCCTTCGACTGCGACGGCGACGCCACCCACTGCGACCTCCGCCTCTCAGGCGCAGGCTGATGCCGCACGCGCGACCGCGCTGCTGACGGCACAGGTGGCGCAAGCGGGCAAAGCGCCTGCCACGTCGCCGCCGGCGACCACGCCCAGCGCATCGCCGTCGCCGCAGGCCATCCTCAACGGGCAGGCGACCACGGCGGTCGTCACGACGAATACCGGCAATCCGCCGCCCACCTACACGATCGCGACCGGCCAGCCGACCCCGGTGCCAGGTTCACCTGCAGCGACTGCCACGTCCGACGCGACCGTCGTTGCGCCGTCGTCGGTCGTCACCGCCGGCATGCGTCCGCTGGTCATCGCCATCGATCCGGGCCACGGCGGCCAGGATCCCGGCGCCATCGGCCCGAGCGGTCGCTACGAAAAGCACGCGGTGCTGGCCATCTCGAAGGAACTGGCGCGCCAGATCAATGCCACGCCCGGCATGAAGGCGTACTTGGTCCGCGATACCGATGTCTACGTCGAACGCCCGCAGCGCGCCCGCAAGGCCCGCGCGGCGAAGGCCGACATGTTCGTCTCCATCCACGCCGATGCGGCGGAGAACCGCAGCGCCTGGGGCTCGTCCGTCTACGTGCTGTCGCTGCGCGGCGCGTCCTCGCAGCACGCGCGCTGGCTGGCCGACAAGGAGAACGCCTCCGATCTGGTCGGTGGCGTCCGCCTGACCAAGGACACGCTCTCCAACGTGCTGCTGGACCTGGCCCAGAGCGGCCACATGAAGGCTTCGCAGGACGCGGCGGGGCACGTGCTGACCTCGCTGAAGGACCTCGGCAAGACCCACAAGCCGCAGATCGAGTTCGCCAACTTCGAAGTGCTGCGCAATTCCGACATGCCGGCGATGCTGGTGGAGACGGGCTTCATCTCCAATGCGGACGAGGAAAAGCGCCTGTTCGACCCCGCGCATCAGCGCAAGGTGGCGGGCGCGGTGCTGGATGGCATCCAGTCGTACTTCACCCGCCAGCCCCCGCCGGGCACGCTGTTCGCGGCGCGCGCCCAGGCCGAGGCCGAGGCACGCAGTGTTGCGGCAGGTGGGGCCGCCGGCGCGCCCTGATCGCGCGTTCGCTCGGCTATCATCACGGCTGAATCCCCAGACGGCGCGCCTGCGCCGCCAGCACGTGCCGATCCGCCAACTCCCCGACACCCTGATCAACCAGATCGCCGCCGGCGAAGTCGTCGAACGCCCCGCGTCCGTCGTCAAGGAGCTCGTGGAAAACGCGCTGGACGCCGGTGCGCGCCGCGTGGACATCGATCTCGAAGAAGGTGGCGTCCGCCTGATCCGCATCCGCGACGACGGCGGCGGCATTGCGCCGGAAGAACTGCCGCTGGCGGTGTCGCGCCATGCCACCAGCAAGATCGCCTCGCTGGATGACCTCGAAGCGGTGGCGACGCTGGGTTTCCGCGGCGAAGCGCTGCCATCGATCGCGTCGGTCAGCCGGTTCTCGCTGACCTCGCGCCGAGAGCAGGATGCGCATGGCGCCTCGCTGCAGGTGGACGGGGGCAAGCTCGGTGAGGTGTCGCCGAAGCCGCATGCGGTCGGCACCACGGTGGAAGTCCGCGAGCTCTTCTACAACGTGCCCGCGCGCCGTAAGTTCCTGCGCGCCGAACGCACGGAGATGAGCCACATCGAAGAGTGGTTGCGCTCGCTGGCATTGGCCCGCCCTGATATTGAACTACGCGTCTCGCACAACGGCCGCCCCTCGCGGCGCTACAAGGCGGATGAACTCGAATCGCTGGCGCGCCTGGATGAAACGCTGGGCGAAGAGTTCGCCCGCAGCGCGCTGCGCGTGGATCATGCGGCCGCCGGCCTGCGCCTGCATGGGTGGATCGCGCAACCCAGCTATTCGCGCGCCAGCGCCGACCAGCAATATGTCTACGTCAACGGGCGTTCCGTGCGCGATCGCAACATCGCGCACGGCGTGAAGATGGCGTACCAGGACGTGCTCTTCCACGGTCGCCAGCCCGCGTACGTATTGTTCCTCGAGCTCGACCCCACGCGCGTCGACGTGAACGTGCACCCCGCCAAGCACGAAGTCCGTTTCCGCGACACCAGGCTGGTGCACGATTTCGTCTATCGCACGCTGCACGAGGCGCTCGCGGAGACGCGCGCTGGCGTCGTGCCGCAAGATGCCGTGGCATCGTCATTCGCGGCGCGTCCCGCGGGTTCGATCCCCTCCGCCTGGATGCCGACGCAGCAGTCGCCGCTGGGGCTGTCGGTGGCGGAAGCGCCTGCCGCCTACGCCGCGCTATATGCGCCGGCGATCGACGCGTCGCCGGGCGCTACGGCGAACTATCCTGCGCCCACCATGCCGGTAATGCCGGCGAACGATCCGGACGGCGTGCCGCCGCTGGGTTTCGCCATCGCCCAATTGCACGGCATCTACATTCTTGCCGAGAACGCCGACGGTTTGATCGTCGTCGACATGCATGCCGCGCACGAGCGCATCGGCTACGAAAAATTGAAGCACGCGCACGACGGCATCGGATTGCGCGCGCAGCCGCTGTTGGTGCCGCGCGTGCTGGCCGTCGCCGAGCGCGAGGCGGACGTGGCCGAACGCGAAGCCGGTACGCTGGCCCTGTTGGGTTTCGACATCACACGCGCCGGCCCGCAGTCGCTGAGCGTGCGCAGCATTCCGGCGCTGCTGTCCAATGCCGATCCGGAAGCGCTGCTGCGCGACGTGCTCGCCGACTTGCGCGAACACGGCGAAAGCCGCCGGGTAGCGGCGGCGCGCGACGAATTGCTGGCGACGATGGCGTGCCACGGTGCGGTGCGCGCCAACCGCCGGCTGACGCTGCCTGAAATGAACGCCCTGCTGCGCGAGATGGAAATCACCGAGCGCTCGGGGCAATGCAACCACGGCCGCCCGACCTGGGCGCGCTTTGCCTTGAACGAGATCGACCGCTGGTTCCTGCGAGGACGCTGACATGGGGATGAAAACAGGATGGCTGGGGATGGCCATGCTGCTGGGTTTGCTGGTGGGGTGTGGCGATGCGGACGAAAAAGCCGGCGCAGCCGGCAAGGTCGTGGACGCGCGCTTCCTGGCCGACAACACGGCATGGCGTGAGCAACGCAAGAACGAACTGGTCGCACCGGATGGCTGGACCAGCCTCGTGGGCCTGCACTGGATCGAACTGAAATCGCACTTCATCGGCAGCGGTCCCGCCAGCGGCATCAAGCTGGTCGTCGGGCCGCCCAAGATGGGCATGATCACCCAGCAGGATGGCCGCATCTTCTTCACACCCGAGCGCGGCGTGGATCTGACGCTCAATGGCGAGCCGCTGAAAGGCCGTGTCGAACTGCAGAGCGATCGCGATGCAACGCCGGGCGTGATCGGCTTCGACGAAGGCAAGGGCGCATTGTCGGTGATCGAGCGTGGCGGTCGCCATGCTCTGCGCGTCAAATACGCCGATGCGGAATCCCGTACGCAGTTCGTCGGCCTGAACTACTGGCCCGCGCTGGAGAGCTGGCGTGTCGAGGGCCGCTACATTCCGCATCCGCCGGGGAAGACGCTGACCATCGTCGACGTGATCGGCGTGGCGAACGAATCGCCGAATCCGGGCGCAGTGGAGTTCGAGCGCGACGGCAAGACGTTCCTGCTCGAAGCGCTGGGCTCGGCGGATGGTCCGTTGTTCTTCGTGCTCGCCGACCGCACCAGCGGGCACGGCAGCTATCCGGCCGGGCGCTTCCTCGATGCCGAAGCGCCGCGCGACGGCAAGGTGGTGCTGGACTTCAACCGCGCGTACAACCCGCCGTGCGCGTTCACGCCGTACGCCACGTGCCCGCTGCCACCGGCGGAGAACCGCCTCGATCTGCTGGTCGAAGCAGGCGAGAAGGCGTACGCCAAACCGATCAAAGTGCTTTGAGGAAGGAACCGATGAAGTTGCACATGCTGCTGAAATCCCTCGTCGCCACGGGCCTGCTGGCCAGCGCCTCCGTGCTGGCCGCCGATACCGCCAAAGCGCCCTCCGCGCCGGTGCCCTTGTTGTGGAAGGTGTCGGACAAGGACAACGCGGTGTACCTGCTCGGTTCGTTCCACCTGCTCCGGCCGAGCGACTACCCGCTGTCGGGCGACGTGGACGCGGCGTTCGCCGATGCGGAACGGCTGATGTTCGAACTGGCGCCGGCGGAGATGCAGTCCAGCGCCGTGCAGCAGCTGATGCTGCAGGCGGCGCTGCGTACCGATGGCAAGACGTTGCAGCAGGAACTGGACGCGGCAACCTGGGCGCGCCTCGAGGCCTGGACCGCCAAGAACGGTATGCCGATCGTGGCGTTCAACAGCTTCGAGCCCTGGTTCGTCGGGCTGACCATCAGCATCGTCGAGATGACCCGTCAGGGCCTGGATCCGAAGCTGGGCCTGGACAACCACTTCATGGACAAGGCCAAGGCGGCGGGCAAGCCCACGGCAGGGCTGGAGCTCGCCCAGGAACAGATCGGCGTGCTCGACGGCATGGATGCCGCGGAGCAACGCCAGTTCATCATCGAGGCGCTCGACCAGGCCGCCAAGGGCTCGGTGGAAACCGAACGCCTGCATGCCGCATGGCGTCGTGGCGACGCCGAGGGTCTCTGGACCGGCATGGCGGCGGACATGAAGCGCCAGTACCCGCGTCTCTACACGCGCATCAACGTGGAGCGCAACGACGCGTGGGTGCCGAAGATCCGGCAGATCCTCGATCAGCCGGGCGACGAGGATGCGCTTGTCGTCGTCGGCGCGCTGCACCTGCTGGGCGAAGACGGGGTGGTCGAGAAACTGCGTGCGCGCGGCTACAAGGTGGAGCGCGTCTGTTCCGCCTGCAAGGCGGGAACCCGCTGAGACCGGTCCCGCGGCATCACGGCGCCGCGGGCACCAGCACGATGCAATCCACCGGGCATGCGGGCACGCACAGCTCGCAGCCCGTGCACAGCGCATCGATGACCACGTGCATGTGCTTGGCGCCACCGATGATGGCATCCACGGGGCAAGCCTGGATGCACTTGGTGCAGCCGATGCAGTCTTCTTCCACCACCACGGCCACGATGGGTGGCGTGTGCGAGCCACGGCTGCGATCGTAGGGGCGCTCAGGAACCCGTAGCAGGTGCGCCAGCGCACGCGCGCCGGCGTCGCCGCCCGGCGGGCAATGGTCGATGCCTGCTTCGCCGCGAGCCATCGCTTCTGCATACGGCCGGCAACCATCAAAACCGCACTGGCCGCACTGGGTCTGCGGCAGCAGGCGGTCGAGGCGTTCGACGAGCGCGGCGTCCATCGCCGTCACGACGCCCGGGGGGCGTCAGCGCACCGGCATGCCGGGCAGGGCGCCGGCATCCGCGTCCAGCAGCGCCAAGGCGCCGCCGTCGAAGCCGGCCGACAGGATCATCCCTTCGCTCAGGCCGAAGCGCATCTTGCGCGGCGCAAGATTGGCGATGAACACCACCTTGCGGCCGACGAGTTTTTCCGGCTCGCCGTAACTGCCGCGGATGCCGGAGAAGATCTGGCGCTGACCCAGCTCGCCGGCATCCAGCAGGAAGCGCAGCAGCTTGTCCGAACCCTCCACGAAGCCGCACTCCAGCACCTGGCCGATACGCAGGTCGAGCTTGGCGAAATCCTCGATGCCGATCGTGCCGCCCGCGTCCTTCGCGTCAGCCGGTGCGGGCGCAGCCTTGGCCTCTGCCTTCTTCTCGGGTGCTGCAGGCGCCGGCGTGGCGGCGAGAGTGTCCTTTGAGGCGTCGGTCATGGCGTCGATCAGTTTCGGGTCGATACGGGTGAACAGGGGCGAGTAAGGCTGGATGGTGTGCGCCTGCAGTGGCGCGGCGACATCCGCCCAGGTTTCGACGGGCGCGCCGAGGAAGGCCTCGGCTTCCGCGCTCGTACGCGGCAGGACGGGCTTCAGCGCAGCGGCCAGGATGCGGAACAGGTTCAGGCCTTGCGTGCAGACTGCCTGCAGTTCCGCGTCGGCGCCTTCCTGCTTGGCGATGACCCAAGGCTTCTTCTCGTCGATGTACTTGTTGGCTTCATCCGCCAGCGCCATCGTCAGGCGCAGTGCAGTGGCCGGTTCGTTGCGCTCGTAGGCGTCGGCGATCGGGCCGAGCGCGTCGACGAAGCGCTGGTACATGGCGGGATCGGGCAGGACGTCGGCCAGCTTGCCGCCGAAGCGCTTGTCGACGAAGCCAGCGCAGCGACTAGCCAAGTTGACGAACTTGCCGACCAGGTCCGCATTGACCCTCGCGATGAAGTCGCCGAGGTTCAGGTCGAGGTCGTCCACGCCGCCGGAGGACTTGGCCGCGTAGTAGTAACGCAGCGCTTCCGGTTCCAATCCGGTATCCAGGTAGGTGCGCGCCATGATGAAGGTGCCGCGCGACTTCGACATCTTCGCGCCATCCACCGTCAGGTAGCCATTGACGTGCAGGCGCGTGGGCGCACGGTGGCCGGTGCCTTGCAGCACGGCCGGCCAGAACAGGCCATGGAAATTGACGATGTCCTTGCCGATGAAGTGGTGCAGCTCCACCTCGGTACCGGCGGCCAGGTGCGGTTCGAAATCGAGGCCGCGCTCGGCGCACAGGTTCTTGAAGCTGCTCAGATAGCCGATCGGCGCATCGAGCCAGACATAGAAGTACTTGCCGGGCGCGCCCGGGATCTCGAAGCCGAAGTAAGGCGCATCGCGCGAGATGTCCCATGAGCGCAAGCCGCCTTCGGCATCCAGCCACTCGCGCAGCTTGGCCTTCACGCCCGGCACGGCGACGTCGCCGGCCAGCCATTCGCGCAAGAACACCTCGAAGCGGCCAACGTCGAAGAAGTGGTGCTCCGAATCGCGGATTTCCGGCGCGCTGCCGGAGAGGATGGACTTCGGTTCCTTGAGGTCGGTCGGTGCATAGGTGGCGCCGCAGACCTCGCAGTTGTCGCCGTACTGGTCCGCCGAGCCGCAGTTCGGGCAGATGCCCTTGATGTAACGGTCGGGCAGGAACATGCCCTTGGCTGGGTCGTAGAACTGCGCCACGGTGCGGCGGCTGATGTGGCCACCGGCGTCCAGCCGCTGGTAGAACGCTTCGGTCAATTCGCGGTTGGCCGCCGAGTTGGTCGAGTCGTAATGGTCGAACGCCACGCCGAAAGCGGCGAAGTCGCGCTCGTGGCCGGCCTGGATGTTCGCGATGAAGGCTTCGGGTGTCACGCCGGCCTTCTCGGCGGCCAGCATGATCGGTGTGCCATGCGTGTCGTCGGCGCAGACGAAGTACACCGTATCGCCCCGCATCCGCCGCGCGCGCACCCAGATGTCGCCCTGGACATAACCCACCAGATGGCCCAGGTGGAGCGGGCCGTTGGCGTAGGGCAGGGCATTGGTGACGAGGGCGGTGCGGCTCATGAGGGGCTTCGTGACGGGGGTTTGCGATTATCGCATGGACCAGCGGACACCCCTTTCCGCGCCCGAAACGCAGCGGGCCCGGTATGACCGGGCCCGCAGTGACGTCTGTCGCGCGGAACTTACTGGCGGATCCAGGTCTGCGACTTGCAGATGAAGGCGATGCAGCCGGATACCTCCAGCTTCTTGCCGCCTTCGATCAGCTCCATCTTCGACTTGTACACCTTGCCCTCGTCGGGCTTGAGGATGGTGCCGCCGGCGTAGTCGCCGCCGCCCTCGGCCTTCATGCCGCGAATGATCTCCATGCCGGTGATCGGCTTGTTCTTGCGATCGTCCTTGCACTTGTCGCAGACCGGGTTCGGCTTGCTCGGGTTGATCAGTTCGACGATGCGCCCGCTGATTGCGCCGTTGGCGGCCTGGGTGATCTCGACGTAGGACTTGGGCTTTCCGGTCTCGCTGTCGATGGTCTTCCAGCGGCCCACCACCGGGTCGGCGGCGGAGGCCACCAGCGACAGGGCCATCAGCGGGGCGGCCAGGCAGATGGCCATCAGGGTCTTGCGCATGTTCCCCTCCCAGGGATGTAGGTCAGGCCCGCCGGCGACGCCGACGGGATGCGGCAGTTATACCGCATCCGCTGGCGTATGGAAGAAGCCTGTTCAGCCGTCCTTTCGGGTGCCGAGACCGCTTTCGTCGGTCTCCGGCGTCTCGGGTTCTTGCGCGTCGATTTGCGGAGCGGCGGCGGGGATGCGGGATGCAGGGGGAGGCGTGCCAGGCACCTGTTCGACGCTGCCCACGGACACGCGTCCGATGCGGGGCTTCATCCAGATATCGTCGTGCCAGGCCTGGTATTGCTTCGGATCCCAGTAGCGATCGTCGTAGAACTTGCTGCCGTCGATCGGGATGAAGCCGCCCGGACCCGGGATGTAGATCTGCAGATTGCCTGTGAAGCCCGTGCGGCTGCCGGTCGACCTGCGCTTTTCGCGCCTCAGTACGTTGGCGAGGCGTGGCTGCGCCGCTTCGTCGCCGAATCGCGCATAGATGGCCTGGCCTTCCTCCACCGCGCGGGCGCGCTCCTCCGCGCTGAGTTGTTCCCAGTAGCGTTCACGCAGGCCCAGGAAACCCATGTAGCCGCGCTCGGACGCCAGATCCATCCAGGCGTACGCCAGTGCGCGATCCTGCGTCGTGCCCTGGCCCGTCCACAGCATTTCGCCCACCATGCCTTGGGAGGGTTTGTCGCCGTAGTAGGCGGCGCGCTGATAGAAGCGGAACGCCTCTTCGAATTCGCCGGCCTTGAAGCGCTTGAGCCCCAGCAGGCGATAGCGCAGGTCAGGATGCCCGGTCAGGAAGCCCGCGCTGAGCATCATCGCATCGCGGGTGGGGTCGGGTGGTGGCTTATCCGCGCGCGCATCAAGTGGGGTAGCCACGGCAACTGCAAGCAGCAGGAGAAGCGGGATCGTCCTGAGATGGCCCATGTGCACTCCGACACGTGTGTTGGCGGTTGAATCCGCAGTGTGACCGGCGCTAATGCGCCGGTCACGTCTCGGAAGTCATGGGCGAGATCCCATGAGATGCGCGCCCGATACGTCTGTTACTTCGCGTCGGCTGCGCTTGCGCCGACCTTGCCGCCGATGTGTCGGTCGAAGAAGGACAGCATTTCGGTGTACAGCTTCACCCGATTGTCGACATCGTAGAAGCCATGCATTTCGCCGGACTGGATGATCATCCCTTCCGGTGCGTTGCCGGCGGCGATCAGTGCCTTGTTCATCAGTTCCGTCTGCTCGGGCGGCGTTCGGACGTCGCGGGCACCCGCAGCCAGATAGACCGGGATCTTCACTTCTGCGGCACGCCGTGCCGGTGAGTTCTCCGCCCACACTTTCTTGTCGGAGCCGTGCGTACGGCGCAGATAGCGTTGGCCGGATTCGGTGCTCGGGATGTCTCCCTTTTCGAACATCATTTCCACGTCATACACGCCGACGTAGCCGAACGTGCACTTGAACATTCCAGGTGCTCGGATAGGCGCCATCAGCGAGGAGTAGCCGCCGAAACTGCCCCCATAGATGCAGATGCGGTCCTTGTCTGCGTGTCCTTTCTGGATCGCCCACTGGGTGGCGTCGATGATGTCGTTCTGGATGCCCTGGCCCCACTGCTGGTGTCCCGCGTTCTGGAAGCCGCGGCCGTAGCCGCCGGAGCCGCGGTAGTTCACCTGCAGTACGGCATAACCGCGGCTTGCGAACAATTGCGTCTCGCCACTGAATGCCCAGTCGTCGCGCGGGCCGATGGGGCCGCCATGCGGGTTGACGATGAGCGGCAAATTCTTGCCGTTCGAGCCGTTGGGAATCGTCAGGTAGCCGTGGATGCGCTTGCCGTCGCGCGCGACGAAATTGAAGGGCATCACAGACGCCATCTTCGCGGGGTCCAGCTGGGGCAGCCGCTTCATCAGGAAGCGCGCCTTGCCGGACTCGCGATCGTACAGATACAACTCGCCCGGATTATGGTCGCTGTAGACGCTGACGATGATCTTCTTGCCGTCGGTCGTGTAGCTGGAGAAGTCGACCATCTGCCCTTCGAACGCGGCGGCAAGCGATGCATAGAGCTCGGCATCGGGGTGCGCTTCGTCGATGAGCTTCACCGCAGGCGCCCCGGCTTCGGTGACGACGCTGATAAGCGTGGTGTCGTCGGTCGACCAGATCAGGTTGCTGATCTGCGCCACCGGGTCGTGGAACAGCGGCTTGAACTCGCCGGAGGTGGTATCCAGTGTGCCAAGCGCCGCTGGCGCTACTCCATCGTCCTGGGAGACGTACACGGTACCGTTGCGGTTGGTGTGGATGACGCCGAGGTGCTTGCCGCCCGATTTCGATGCATTCACCAGCGTCCACTCGCGTCCATCGCGCCGGTAGAGTTCGGTCCGCTCATCGAACTCGCCCTCCTCATTGCGGCTGGACGAGCACACGGCGAAGCGTGCCTGCTTGTTCTCGTCCAGGGTGACGTTGCAGTTTTCCTTCGGCGCACGGCCGAGCGACGTCCGGCGGCCATTGAACACATCGAGCTTGACCAGCTCGGTGCCGGCCCCTTCGCTGGAGCGTGGCGAGCGGGCGTCCATGATCACGAACTGGTCATCGTCGCGAAGCGTATCGACCAGGCTGAAGCGCTCCGAGGTCACGGTCTTGGAACGCTGAGTCACGTCCTGGGAGCCGTAGAAGATCAGCGGGCGGGGCTGCGAGCCATCGGCGTTGACGGCGAACCACTCGCCCGTGCTGAACGGCTGAGCGTAGCCACCCATCTTGCGTACTGCATTGAACATCAGGCGATCGGGGCTGACCCATTCGAACGAGCCGACGCTCTTCTTGTCGGGCAGCTGGCTGACGTTGAGGATCTTGAGGTCGCTGGTCCGCATCGTCGTGAGGACGTCCTGGTCGCCCCGATCCACGGTGATCGCCAGGTATTCGCCTGTGGGCGAGATTTTCGCGGTGCTGAAAGCGGCATGGCTGACGAAATCGCGGACAGGCTGGGGCGCCGCGGCCTGCGCATCGGGTCCCGCCAGTAGTGCGGCCAGGACGAGCAGTGTTCCCTTGTGCTTCATCTTGAGTTCCTTGAGTGGCGGCGATCGTCGCGTCACCGCCGCGATGTCGATGACCAGCGCCGCATGGCGGTGGCGCCGGAAGAAAAAGACCCGGCGTCGCCGCCGGGTCCTTGTGTTGCAGAACGCATCAAACCATCAGTTGAACTTGTAGGTCGCTTCCAAGCCCACCTGACGGCCGATCGGATCGAAACCACGCCAGTAGTACGGATAGGTGTAGTTCGTCTTGTCGATCGGATGGTGGTTGTCGAACAGGTTCACCACCGACAGGCGCAGGTTCAGCTTTTCGGTGATGTCCTTGGCCACGCTCGCGTTCCAGGTGATGAACGGTGCGATGCGGGTGTCGAAGTCCGAATAGGCAACCGGCACGGTCGGATCCCAGATCGGGGTGCTGCCCAGGCGGTTCATGAACACCGTCGCCATCCAGTCGTCCTTGGACCAGTTCACGGTCAGGCGGACGCGGCTGCGGTTATCCAGATTGCTGTTCAGGTCGCGGTAGCTCAGCAAAGCCTGGTCGGCCGAAAGCTTCTGCGTCTGTTCCAGCACGTGGGTCCACTGCAGCGTAGCGCTGAAGTCGCCGAAACGATCCGTGTCGAGGCGGTAGCGCACCGTCGCATCGACACCCTTCGTGCCGAGGAACGACTGGTTGATGGGGCCGCTACGGATCTCGGTGATCTGGTTGGTTTCGGGGTTGCGCGTGATGCGGCCCAGCGTCGCCTGGCAGTACGCGCTGCTCAGCTCATACGGGAAGTTGGAACCATTCGGGTAGCGGCCGGTGTTGCAACCCAGTTCCGCTTCCAGGATGGTCGCGCCGCTCTGGACGTTGACCACGTCCTCCAACTCGACGACGTAGTAGTCGGCGGCCAGCGACAACTGGTCGGTGACGTCCCAAACGAAGCCTGCGGTCCACGACTTACCCGTTTCCTCTTCCAGCGTCGGCTGGCCCTGCGAGGTGGTGAACGCCGAGTAGTTGTAGTTCGCGCCCGCCGCACCGCAAACCGACGAACTGGTGCCGATGCCGTTGAGGTAGCAGCGGTAGTAGTCGGTGATCGCGCCGAAGGAGCCGCTCGGCTCGGAGAACACGTAGTGCATGTCCGGCGCCTTGAAGCTGGTGGCGTAGTTGGCGCGGATCAGCAGGCTGTCGAACGGACGGAACTCGAGGCCTGCGCCCCAAGTGCGCGCATCGTCGACATCGGTGACGTCGTCGTACTTGTCGTAACGGCCCGCCAGGGTGCCCGTCAGCATGCTGAAGATCGGCACCTTGAACTCGACGCCGGCTGCGTAGCGATTGCGCTCGCCGCTGCCGCCGGTGCCGGTCAGGTTGTAGATCTCGCGGACGCTCGGCAGGATGCGGCGATCGCTTTCCAGATCGTAGCTCTGGCGCGATGCCTCGACCACGCTGGCGAACGAAAGCGGGCCGGCCGGCAGTTCGAACAGATCGCCCGAAAGCACGAAGTTGGCGGAGGCGTTACGCGACACGGCTTCGTAGTGCACCAAGGTCGACATCGAGGCGTAGTCCGCCGGCGAGATCGGGCCGTAGAAGCGGTCGAGGTTCAGGCGATAGACCGGCAGGCCGTTCGGCACGCCGGCCAGGCCCGTGTAGGCACCCTGACCCGTGGTGCCGAGGCGCGAACCCATGAAGTAGTCCGTCGCACCGGCCACCGTGAGGCGCGGACGGTCACGGACGATTTCATACTGGGCGCCACCCAGGGTGAACTCCCAATCGAAACGGTCGGCGAAGGTGCCGCGCATGCCGAAGGCCAGATCGAGCGAGTCTTCTTCGAACTTCTGGTAGGTGCCTTCAGAGCCGCCGTACGATTCCGGGGTGATCGCGCGGATCGGGAAGATGCGCATGCCCAGGCCCGGGTCGTAGAAGTTCGCACCCGCCTGCGGGCCGCCCTGCCACTGTTCGACGCCACCGCCCAGACGGCTGCGGGAATGGAACGCCATCGCGCTCGCCCAGCCTTCCAGGTTGTCGGTGAAGTTGAAGGTGCCGTAGACGTAGCCGGACAGGTCATTGCTGCCGTTCGAGACCGTCTGTTCCGCCGGGAAGCGGTCGTAGCCGCAACCCGGACCCAGGTTCGCACCGGTCGCCGAGCTGGTGTAGAAGTGGTAGCTGTACAGCGAGCTGGCGGAACAATCGCGACCGGCGGGCAGCACGTAACCCTGCGTGGCGCCGGTGCTGCTGAGGCGACGGATCTGGATGCCGATCGGCGGCTGGTAGCCGCCGCGGCCATTGCCCGCGGCCAGAGGGTAGGTTCCCGGAGGTGCCGGATTGTCCGCGGCCGAATCCATGAAATCGCGCTGATAGCCCCAGAGCGCTTCCGCGTTGTAGGACTCGAACGCGTACGTCACGCTCCAGTTGTCGCCGGTCTTGCCACCCACCCACTGGATGTCTGCAATATCACGGCCGCCGTCGGTCGAGGTCTGGCCCTTGACCTTCAGAATGTTGCCTTCGTAGTTGGTCTTCAACACGATGTTGACGACGCCGGCCACGGCATCGGAGCCGTACACGGCCGAGGCGCCACCCGACAGAATCTCGATGCGCTCCACCGCCGCGGCGGGGACGTTGTTGAGGTTCTGGAAGTTGCTGCGGCCGTTGTAGGGGAACGGATAGTCGTTCGCGCGGCGACCGTTGATCAGCAGCAGCGTGCGACCGGGGCCGAGGCCTCGCAGGTTCACCGGGCTGGCGTTCGGCGTGAAGCCGCCCGCGGCGTTGAAGTCGTTCTGGACTGAACCGGTGTTCTGGCTCAACGAGTCGATCGCGTCGGCCACGGTGTTGAAGCCTTCCTGCCTGATCTGTTCCGCCGTGATGACGGTGACAGGCGACGGCCCTTCAATCTCCGAACGCTTGATGCGCGAACCGACCACCTGCACCTTGCCCAGGTTGGTGGTTTCGGTGTTCGTGGTGGTGCTGGTGGTGGCGTCCTGGGCAAATGCCGCGCCCGGGATCAGCAGGGCGGCGACTAACGCCGCGCCAAGCGGATGGCGCCGGAGCGCCTTCGCGTTTCCGTAGTTCATTGGTGAATCCCCTAGAAATCCGTACGTGTATGCGGCTCGCAAGAGGACCGTTCCCATCGGTCCAGGCCGCGTAAAAGCGTCCATGCAACCCGACATTAACACGGAATTAATGTGTTGCGCGTATCACAGAATTATTTCTCGTGTGTGATGCTGCATTCATGGTTATGAGTGACCTGTTCAGGTTCCGGTAGCCGTGGGTGCAGTGCGACAATGACGTCACCACAACGGCTTGTAGTCTTATCAAGTGACTGAAAAAGAAGGAAATTACGAGCGCCCTCGCACCCATGCCGTCCAAGGCAACCTGTCTCCCCACCCTCGTGTTCGCAACGTCATCGCGGTCGGATCGGGCAAGGGCGGGGTAGGAAAGTCGACCACGGCGGTGAACCTGGCCCTGGCCCTGGCGGCCGAAGGCGCCCGCGTAGGGCTGCTGGATGCCGACGTCTACGGCCCGAGCATCCCGGCGATGCTGGGCCTGTCGGGGCGGCCGGACAGCCCGGACAACAAGTCGATCGAACCGATGCGGGCATTCGGGGTGGAGGCCATGTCCATCGGCCTGCTGGTCGACCAGGACACGCCGATGATCTGGCGAGGGCCCATGGCCACCTCGGCGCTCATGCAACTGTTCAACGACACGTTGTGGGGTGACCTGGACTATCTGCTGATCGACCTACCGCCAGGTACGGGGGACATCCAGCTGACGCTGGCGCAGAAGATCCCGGTGGCCGGGGCGGTCATCGTCACCACGCCGCAGGACATCGCCACGCTGGATGCCAAGAAAGCGCTGAAGATGTTCGAGAAGGTCGAGGTGCCGGTGCTGGGGATCGTCGAGAACATGGCCGTCCATACCTGCTCCAACTGCGGCCACGTGGAGCACCTGTTCGGGCAGGGCGGTGGCGAACGGATGGCCGCACAATACGGCGTGCCGTTGCTGGGCTCGCTGCCGCTGGACATCGCCATCCGCGAGCAGGGCGACGCCGGCCAGCCGGTCGTGGTCGCTGCGCCCGATTCGGCAGTGGCGCAGGCCTACCGGCAGACGGCGCGGGTCATGGCGACCACGCTGGCCCAGCGCCCGCGCGCGCCGCTTTCCATCCTCTCGTCGCTGGTCTAGCGGACCGGCACAGACGGCGGGCGGCAGCCCGCCCTACAATTCCCCGTCCGCCGCGCGCCGTCCGCGTGGCCTTCGCCCCACACACCAGGATTTGCATGAGCATCAAGAGCGACCGTTGGATCCGCCGCATGGCCGAAGAGCAGGGCATGATCGAGCCGTTCGAGCCGGGACAGGTGAAGCAGGCCAACGGCGAGCGCATCGTCAGCTACGGCACGTCCAGTTACGGCTACGACGTGCGCTGCTCGCGCGAGTTCAAGGTATTCACCAACATCAACTCCACGATCGTCGACCCCAAGCACTTCGATCCGAAGAGCTTCGTGGACATCGAGGCCGACGAATGCATCATCCCGCCCAACAGTTTCGCGTTGGCGCGTACGGTCGAGTTCTTCCGCATCCCGCGCGATACGCTGGTGGTCTGCCTCGGCAAGAGCACCTATGCGCGCTGCGGCATCATCGTCAACGTGACCCCGCTGGAGCCGGAGTGGGAAGGCCACGTGACGCTGGAGTTCAGCAACACCACGCCGCTGCCGGCGCGCATCTACGCGAATGAAGGCGTCGCGCAAATGCTGTTCTTCCAGTCCGATGCCGACGATGTCTGCGAGACCAGCTACAAGGATCGCGGCGGCAAGTACCAGGGCCAGACCGGCGTGACGCTGCCGCGCACCTGATATCTCTCTTCAGCCAACGTAACGCAGGGAAGCACGATGCAAACACCGCCGCCGATGCCGCAGGACCCCTATCGCACGCCTGATGCGGAGGTCGCGTCGACGCCCGGCACTGGGCTCGACCCGGCAATCCGCGCGTTGCGGCTAGTTGCGGTCCTGATCGATGGCTGCATCGCCTTAGTGGTGATGGTGCCGTTGATGTTCATGGGCGGCTATTGGGAAGCGGCGTTCGAGGCGGGGCGCTCGGGCGGGTTCGGCCTGATGCCGCTGGGCACCACGCTGCTGTGGGCCGCCGTGGGGTTCCTCGTGTTCGTGCTGATCCAGGGCTATCCGTTGCAGATGACGGGACAGACCTGGGGCAAGAAACTGCTCTCGCTCAAGATCGTCGACCTGCAGGGCAACAAGCCGCCGCTCGCGGACCTGCTGTTGAAGCGGTACCTGCCCACGCACGCGATCGCGAACCTGCCGTGCCTGGGCCTGATCTACGTACTGGTGGATTCGCTGATGATCTTCCGCGCCGATCAGCGCTGCGTGCATGACCTGATCGCCGGCACGCGGGTCGTCAAGACGTCCTGATCCCTACGCCAGGCGCTGGCGCCAGCTATAGACCCGGGCTTCCAGGGCCGCCGGGTCGTGGCGTACCGCAGTCCCGCTGCCCCACACCGGCCCCGGCCAAGCAGCATCGCCTTCGTGGCGTCCCACCAGATGCACGTGCAACTGGCGCACGATGTTGCCCAGCGCGCCGATATTGAGCTTCTCCACGCCGGCCTGAGCACGGATGAGCTGCCCGGCCTGGTTGATCTCCGCAAGCAGCAGGCGCTGTTGTCCGCCATCCAGCTCCAGCCATTCGCTGACGCCGTTCACGCGTGGCACCAGCACCAGCCACGGAAAGCGGGTGTCGTCCATCAGGCGGACCTGCGACAGCGGTCCGTCGGCGATGAAGGCGCTGTCGGCAGCCAGGCGGGGATCGAGGACGAAGTCGGTCATGCGAGGTTCCGTGCGAAAAAATCGAGGGTGCGTTCGCGCGCCAGGCGCGCACTGGCGGGATCGTAATCCGCGCGCAGGTCGCAGTTGAAACCATGGCCGGCGGGATAGGTGAAGACCTCCATCTGCGGCAACGCGTCCCGATGGGCCTGGACCATCTCGGGCGGGATGGAAGTATCCCGTTCGCCAAAGTGGAACATCACGGGCGCGCGCGGCGTTTCTTGGAGAAAGGGCAGGTTGCGCGCCCCGTAGTAGCTGACCGACGGCAAGCCCAGCCGCAGTGTGGCCAGCAGGGCGACGGTGCCGCCCCAGCAGTAGCCCACGGTACCGACGTTGCCTTCGCCCGCCAGCGACTCGGCGGCGGCACGGGTGATGTCCGCAGCACGTTCGAGGCCCAGTGACGTGATCAGCGACTTTCCGCGTGCGATGCCTTCGGCGTCGTACTCCAGCTCCAGGCCGGGTTCGATCGGATCGAAGTAGGCCGGCGCCAGCGCGATGTATCCCTCCCGCGCGAAGCCCTCGGCCACGGTGCGGATGTGCGGGTTGACGCCGAAGATCTCCTGCGCCACGACCAGCGCACCGCGCGGCACGCCCTCGGGATCGGCCCGCCAGGCATGGATGCGGCCGTGTGGGGACTCGAAAGGCAGCCATTGGCCCATGGGTGCGCTCCGTTCTTGGGGGCGGACTAGTGTAGGCGCCGCGGGGTGCGCGGCGAGCGCAGTCTGAACGGCCCGGCCAGGCCTGCCGATGGCCCGGGGCTATAATCCGCGGCCCCGTACACGCCGCCGCCGTACTCCCATGTCCCTGCAGAACCCCAAGGTGGGCTTCGTCAGCCTCGGCTGTCCGAAAGCCCTGGTCGATTCCGAACGCATCCTCACCCAGCTTCGCGTGGAGGGATACGACATCGTGCCGACCTACGACGCAGCGGACGTGGTGGTGGTGAACACCTGCGGGTTCATCGATTCCGCCGTGGCCGAATCGCTCGATGCCATCGGCGAAGCGATGAACGAGAACGGCAAGGTCATCGTCACCGGCTGCCTGGGCAAGCGCCCGGAACAGATCCGCGAGCAATACCCGGACGTGCTGTCGATCAGCGGTCCGCAGGACTACCAGAGCGTGATGGAAGCGCTGCACGCGGCGCTGCCGCCGAAGCACGATCCCTTCGTCGACCTGGTGCCGGACTACGGCGTCAAGCTGACGCCGCGGCATTACGCGTACCTGAAGATTTCCGAAGGCTGCAACCACCGCTGCAGCTTCTGCATCATCCCGTCGATGCGTGGCGACCTGGTGTCGCGCCCGGTCGATGACGTGCTGCGCGAGGCCGAGCGCCTGGTGCGCGGCGGCGTGAAGGAACTGCTGGTGGTGTCGCAGGACACGTCGGCCTACGGCGTGGACGTGAAGTACGCCGAGCGCGAATGGCGCGGCAAGGCGTACCAGACACGGATGAAGGCGTTGTGCGAGGGTCTGGGCGAACTCGATGCCTGGGTGCGCATGCATTACGTCTACCCGTATCCGCACGTCGACGACGTGATTCCGCTGATGGCCGAAGGCAAGGTACTGCCTTACCTGGATATTCCTTTCCAGCACGCCAGCCCGCGCATCCTCAAACTGATGAAGCGTCCCGGCGCCGTCGACAAGACGCTGGAGCGCGTGAAGCGCTGGCGTTCGATCAGTCCCGACATCACCCTGCGCTCGACCTTCATCGTCGGCTTCCCCGGCGAGACGGAGCAGGAGTTCGAGGAACTCCTGCAGTTCCTCGACGAAGCGCAGCTGGACCGCGTCGGTGCGTTCGCCTACTCGCCGGTCGAAGGCGCGGCAGCCAACCTGTTGCCGGACCCGGTGCCGGAAGAAGTGAAGCAGGAGCGCCTGGCCCGTTTCATGGAGAAGCAGGCGGAGATCTCCGCCGCGCGCCTCGAAGCGAAGATCGGCACGGTGCAGCAGTGCCTGGTGGACCTGATCGAAGACGATATCGCCGTCGCGCGTTCGAAGGCCGATGCGCCGGAGATCGATGGTCTGGTGCATATTCAGAATGGCGGCGAATTGGGGCTGCGCGTCGGCCAGTTCGTCGACGTGGAAATCACCGAGAGCGACGAGCACGACCTGATTGGCGATGCGATCGTCGAAACGGCGGGGCGCCCGCTCGACGTCAAGATGCTGTGACCGGGCCGGCGACGGGCGCGCATGCAGGCAACGGCCGGCGTCGTTTCGTCGCTCCCCTGCGCGGGCACGTCGATGCCGCATGCTTTCGGCATCCCCTGTTCGATGGGTATGGCGAGTACCGGGACCTGCTGACGGCCCCGCACTGGCCCGACATCGAAACCCTCAATACGCGGATGCCGCTCTCCGGGCCTCGTTTCGCGAGACAGGATGCCGGCTTGCTTGCCGACGGGCTGCATTACGAAGCGCGGACCGCGCAGGGGTGCATCGCCACGCGTGCGGATAACTGGCATGACTTGTTCAACGCGATGGTCTGGCTGCGTCATCCGACTCTCAAGCACGCACTCAACCAGCAGCAGTGCGGGCACATCGCGCGCATGGGCTCGCGTGAGCGCAGTCCCGCGCAGCAGGCGCTAACCCAGTTCGATGAAAGCGGCGTCATCGTGCAGGTACGCGATGCGACACTGCTGGATCTGTGGGACCGGCACGACTGGGTGGCACTGTTCCATGCGAACGCCGCACGCTGGCACGATGGCGGCATCAGCATCGCTGCGGTGGTGGGGCATGCGCTGATGGAACAGGTGTTGGTGCCCGGGCGCTTGCTGGTCGGCAAGGGCCTGGTGGTACTCGGCGATCCGGCAGACGCACTCAAGCACGTGGTCGAATCGATTTCAGCGGGCGCGACCCTTACTACGCCAAGCGAACTGCGTCCGCTGCCACTGGCCGGCATTCCCGGGTGGCATGCAGGACAGGATGCGGCGTTCTACGGACAGCAGGACTACTTCCGTCCGTTGCGGGACGGCCGCGTTTACCCGCGACCGTTGTGAGGATCAGCTCGCGTAGCTGACATCCACCAGCACGAAGTGGGTAATGCCGCCAGGGAGTTCGACCGAGAATTCATCGTCGATGCGCTTCTTCAACAATGCGCGCGCAAGCGGCGAATCGATGCTGATCCAGCCGCGCGTCGCCTCGGTCTCGTCGGGACCGACGATGCGGTAACGCGAGGTTTCGCCGCTGGCGATGTTCTCCAGCTCGATGGTGGCGCCGAAGAACACGGCGTCGGGATCGCTGGGCGCGGTGTCGACCACGCGCAGCACTTCCAGGCGCTTGCTCAGGTAGCGCACGCGCCGGTCGATCTCGCCGAGCTGCTTCTTGCGGTAGGTGTACTCCGCGTTCTCGGAGCGGTCGCCTTCCGCGGCGGCAGCGGCCAAGGCCTTCACCACCTCGGGGCGACGCACGCGCCACAGATCATCCAGTTCCGCCTTGAGGCGATCATGGCCTTCGCGGGTGATCAGGGCGGTACTCTTCTCGCCCGGCGGGCGCCAGCGCGACACGTCAGTGTTCTCCGGCGGCTTCCGCGCGCCGCAACGTGCGCCCGCGCGGATCCTCGATCGGCTCGATGCAGCTACCCGCGGTCAACACCAGCAGATCGTCGTCATGGATGGCGAACTCCTGCGCAGGTTGACCGTCTTCCGGCGCGAGCTGCACGCAGGTGCCGTTCCATGTCACCGACCAGCGGCCGGCGCGTTTGGGTGCCGCCTGCAAGTCGTCCTGGCAGTGCGCTTCCAGCACGTATCGGCCGTCAGCCCCCAGGTCAAGCAACACGTCCTGCGATGCGCAGGCTTCCGCCGGCAAGCTGCCGAAAAACGTGCCGGCGAAGGTCGGTGGCGTCGGATTGGCGGCGGAAGCCGCCAGCGACAACGCGCAGGTCAACGGTACGAAACGCCACTTCATGCGCGTGATCAGCGACGTCCGCCGAAGATGCTGCCCAGGATGCCACGCACGATCTGGTTGCCCAGCTTGGTGCCGACCGTGCGCGTGGTCTGCTTGGCCATCGTCTCGATCATGCCCTGGCGACGCTTGGTGCCGAACACCGCGTCCTTCACGGCTTGGCCGAAGCCGCCGGCGTCGGGATCGTCCTGCTCGGTCTTCGCGGGCGGCGCCTGGGCGGCCTGCGTTGCGGTCTCGGCGCGCTTGGCGAGCATTTCCGCAGCGGACTCGCGATCGACGCGGGTATCGTACTTGCCGCCGACGGGGCTGCCGTTGCGTACCTGCTGGCGTTCGCCTTCGTTGATCGCGCCCATCCGGCAGCGCGGCGGCGACACCATCGTCTGCTGCACGGGCGAGGGGATGCCCTTGTCCTGCAGCGTCGACACCAGCGCTTCGCCGGTGCCGAGCTTGGAGATCGCCTGGGCCACGTCGAGCTTGGGATTCGGCACGAAGGTCTCGGCGGCGGTCTTCACCGCCTTCTGGTCGCGCGGCGTGAACGCGCGCAACGCATGCTGCACGCGGTTGCCCAGCTGGCCGAGGATGTTGTCCGGCACGTCGTCGGGGAACTGCGAGCAGAAGTAGACGCCCACGCCCTTGGAGCGGATCAGCCGCACAACCTGTTCGATGCGCTGCTGCAACGCGGGCGGGGAGTCGTCGAACAGCAGGTGTGCTTCGTCGAAGACGAACACGAGCTTGGGTTTGTCCAGGTCGCCGACTTCCGGCAGTGTCTCGAACAGTTCGGACAGCAGCCACAGCAGGAAGCTGGAATACAGGCGCGGCTTCAGGATCAGCTGATCCGCCGCGAGGATGCCGATCACGCCGCGGCCATCGGTGTTCGTGCGCATCAGATCGGCCAGTTCCAGCGCCGGTTCGCCGAAGAACATCTCGCCGCCTTCCTGTTCCAGCCGCAGCAGCGCGCGCTGGATGGCGCCGACCGACTGCGTGCTCACCAGGCCGTAGCTGGTGGAAATGTCCTTGCGCTCGGCGGCGACCAGCCCCAGCAGGGCACGCAGGTCTTCCAGGTCGAGCAGCAGCAGCCCGCGGTCGTCGGCGAGCTTGAACACGATGTCGAGCACGCCGCTCTGGGTGTCGTTGAGTTCGAGGATGCGCGAGAGCAGGGTGGGGCCCATCTCGCTGACCGTCGTGCGGACTGGATGGCCCAGCTTGCCGTAGAGATCCCAGAAGATCACCGGATTCGCACCCGGCGCGTAGTCGGCGATGCCGATGTCCTTCGCGCGCTGCAGCACCTTCTCGCTGCCGTCGCCTGCGGCGGCCAGGCCGGCCACGTCACCCTTCACGTCGGCCATGAACACGGGCACGCCCATCCGCGAGAACCCTTCCGCGAGTGTCATCAGCGTGACCGTCTTGCCGGTGCCGGTGGCGCCGGCCACCAGGCCGTGGCGGTTGCCGAACTTCGGCTGCAGGGTGACCGGAATGTCGTCGGTGACGCCCTTGCCCAGCAGGATCGGATCCATGTTCAACCTCGCGTGGTGATGGCCCGATTCTAGCGGCAGTACATGAGCGGTGGTGCAACATTCCATGACGTCCGACCTTGCCCGCGGCGCGCGGGCGGGGCTACCCTCCCGACTCACACTCTGGATGCTTGCCTGATGTCCTTCGCAGTTCCTGCTTGCCTGCGCTACTGGCCTGTCCTGGCCACCTTGTCCCTGTTGCTGGTCTCGCCCGTCTCCCATGCCCAGCGCGTCTCCGCGCGCGACCGTGTCGCTGTCGACGCGTTGGAGCAGCGCATGGCCGCTGCCGAGAAGCGCTACCGCGACGGGCTGGTGCTGGTGGCCAATAGCGATCCGCGCGGTGCGGGCGAGAGCGACGCGGCGCTGGAGGACATGGAGGACGTGCTGGACGCCTGCATCAAGCAGCGCGGTTGCCAGGTGCACACGTTGCTAGCCAGCTACAAGCGGCTGTTGAAGGACAACGCCGACGGACAGACCGCCGACGCGGAAGACGAGGGCGACGCCATCGACGCCCTCGACGACGGCACCGATCACGCGACGCCCGCCGGCGCCGCCGTGCAGGAGACGGCCCGCACGGCGGCCCTGCTCAATGACCAGCGCCACGCCTTCGACCGCATGGTCGAGTACAACCCCGCCATCCAGGCCGGTATCCGCCGCTGGCTGACCGACATGCGACCGGCGCTGATCGACAGCTACGAGAACTACCAGAACATGCGCGCCGAGCTGTATCCCGCGTGGGAGCGCAGCGGACTGCCGGAAGCCCTGCTATTCGGCATCATGGCCAAGGAATCCAACGGCAAGGTGCATTCGACCTCGCGCGCCGGCGCGGCGGGACCCATGCAGTTCATGTTCAACACCGGTGCGCGCTTCGGGCTCGGCCGGGATGCCAGCGGTTTCGATACGCGTTACGACCCCTATGCCTCCGGACAGGCCAGCGCGGCGTACATCAACGAGCGCATGCGAGGCCTGAATAACAACATCGAGCTCGCGCTGGCCGCCTACAACGGTGGCGAAGGTCGTGCCGCGCGCGTGTATCGCGAGAACAGCGGCCTCGGGTTCTGGGACGACGTGGTCTACAGCCAGTTTCCTGGCGAGACGCGCGACTACGTGCCGATGGTGATCGCGGCGGCGTGGCTGTTCCTGCACCCGCGCCAATACGGCCTGGAATTCCCGAAGGTCAACGCCCAGCCGGCGCCACTGAAGCTGGCGCGCGATGCCTCGATCTACGAGCTGACCATCTGCCTGGGCAACGGCGGCACCCGCGAGGGTTACATGCGCACGCTGCGCAACCTCAATCCGCGTTACCAGCCGGAGACGTGGATTCCAGCCGGCACCACCCTGAAAGCGAGCGCGCGCATCGCAGGTCTCTATGCGCGCTACTGCATCAACGGTCCACGCGCCGAGCTGGCCCGCACGCTGGTCAATGCGGATCCCGCCGCCGCCATTCGTCGCACGCAGCTCACCGGCAACGTCGCCGTCGGCGACGTAATGCCAGTGGCCGGCGTGCCGACCACGGTGGCGACAGGCGAGCCGAAGCCCGCCGAACCCAAGGCCAAGCAGGCCCGCGAGTACCGCGTCGCCAAGGGCGACACGTTGGGGCGCATCTCCAAGCGCTTCCAATGCGATCAGAAGAAGCTCGCACGCGCGAACAACCTGAAGGCACCGGCTTACGCCGTACGACCGGGCCAGGAGCTCACGCTGGAAAGCTGCAAGAAGTAACCGATGGCGACGCCCACGGAAGGCAGTCGCATCGGCTGGACGCTCGCCATCGCCGCCAGCGCGGCGTTGGCGATCCTCGGCGCCGAGATCGAAGCGCTGCGCGGCCTGCACTACGTCTTCAAGCCGCTGACGACCCTGCTGATCCTGGCGATGGCGTGCCGGCTAGCGAGCGGGGCCGGGACGTACGCGCGCTGGATCGCGATCGGCCTGGTGCTGTCCACGGCGGGCGACATCTTCCTGATGCTGCCGTTCGACGGTTTCGTCTTCGGCCTGGGCAGTTTCCTGCTGGCCCACCTCGCGTATCTGTGGGCCTTGCGCCAGCGCGGCGGAGGGTGGCGTGTGCGCTGGCCCGTCGCCATCTACACCGTGGTCGCGTCGTGCGTGCTCGCGCAGCTGTGGCCCGGTTTGCCGAACGAGCTGAAGCTGCCCGTGGTCGTGTACGTCATTGCCTTGGCTGGCATGGCGGCACAGGCGGCGAGCGTGTGGCGCGAGGATCCTGACAGCAAGACGCGCATGGCGGCGATCGGCGGCGCGTTCTTCGTGGCGTCCGATGCCTTGCTGGCACTGGATCGCTTCAGCGCGCCGATTCCGCTGGCGAGTACGTTCGTGCTGGCGACCTACTGGATCGCGCAGTGGTGCATCGCGCGATCAGTGCGAGTGACCGGGGCTGGTGATCAGGCCAGCGACGCTAGTCGCTTACCCAGCCGCACCGGCGATTCGGCCTGCAACTCCGGTGCCAGCGTCGCCACGCCCGGCGGCAACAGCACGATCACCGTGGAGCCGTAGTTGAAGCGCGCCATCTCGGCGAAGCGCTCCAGCGTGATGCCCTTGCCGCGATAGTCCTTGCGGGTGATCGCGGTGCCGTAGGCGGGGATCTCCTCGCCGCTCCACACCGTTTCCACGCCCGAAACGAGCAGCGCGCCGACCATCACCGAGACCATCGGGCCGAAATCGGTATCGAAGTGGCAGACCAGGCGTTCGTTGCGGGCGAACAGGCGCGGCACGTTCGCCACCGCATCGGTGCCCACGCTGAAGAGTCGGCCCGGCACGTGCACGGTTTCCCGCAGCGTGCCGGTCCAGGGCATGTGCACGCGGTGGTAATCGCGCGGTGACAGATAGACCGTGGCGAACAGGCCGTTGCGGAACGGTTCGGCCGCCGCGGCATCGCCCAGCAGTTCGGCCGCGGTGAACGACTGCCCCTTGGCCTGGAAGATGCGGCCGTCTTCGATCGGGCCGCACTGGCTGATGTGGCCATCGGCGGGCATCAGCAACGCGCGCGGATCGGGATCGGCGACGCGGGCGCCGGGCTTCAGGGCGCGGGTAAAGAAGGCATTGAAGCTCGGATACGAACGCGGATCGGGATTCGCGGCCTCGGACAGGTCGACGTTGAACTTCTTCGTCACCGTATCGATCAGCCAGCGGCTGGTGCCCGGCGAGGTGGAGTACGCCAGCTTCCGCGCAAGCGACGACAGCAAGCGGTGCGGCAGGACGTAGGTCAGCGAGGTCAGCAGGCTCATTTCGAGGACGCCTCGGTCAGTGCGCGCATGTCCGCGGCGATCGCCTTGGGGCGGAACGGCGGACGGATCAGGCCGGCGAGCCGGCCCTGCGGGTCCAGCACGCCGATCGCGGAGGAGTGGTCCATGCTGTAGTCGTTCGGGTTCTGCTCGAAGCCATCGCCCGGGACCTTCATGAAGACGAAGCCCAGCGATTTGGCGAAGTTCTCCAGCGTCGGAATATCCGCGGTCGCGGCCATCGTGTCGGGATGGAAGGCATGCGCGTACTCGCCGATGCGGGTGGGCGTGTCGCGTTCCGGGTCCACGGATACGAACAGCACGCGCGGGCGGGTGGAGTCGGGCAGGTCCTTCCACTGCGCCTGCGCCTGGGCGAGTTCGGCCAGCGTGGTGGGGCACACGTCGGGGCAGAAGGTGAAGCCCAGGAACACCAGCGTCCAGTGACCCTTGAGCTCACCGTCGGCCAGCTGGGTGCCGTCGGACTGGCGCAGCGAGAACGGCGGCAGCGGGCGCGGCTGCGGGAACAGGGTCACCGCCTCGGTGGCCGGCCACTGCGTCGCCGGGGTCACCGGGCCGAAGAATTTCTGCGCGGCCAGCAGGCCCAGGCCGGCGGCCAGCGCCAGGACGAGGATGAGGCCGATCTTCTTGTTGAACATGCGCTGGGGATTCCCACGAAACAGGGTGCGGCCCGTGGGCCGGGGCCGCATGGGCGCGGCGGCAAGGCGGCCATGATACCGGGGCAGCCCCTATAATCGGCGGCCTTCGCCGTTCCGGCGTCTTCACAAGCCTTGCCATGACCGCCGACGTCGCCGCTGAACTGCACACCATCATCGATCTGATCCGCTACGGCGCCAGCCGTTTCAACGCCGCCGGCCTGACCTTCGGTCACAGCTACGACAACGCGCTGGATGAGGCGACGTTCCTGGTGCTGCACACCCTGCACCTGCCACCGGACCTGGGCCCGGCCTATGGCCAGGCGCGCGTCACCACGCCCGAGAAGGCGCAGGTGCTGACGCTGTTCGAGCGTCGCGTGAACGAGCGCGTGCCGGTCGCCTACCTGACCGGCGAGGCCTGGTTCGCGGGCCTGAGCTTCAAGAGCGATGCGCGCGCGCTGGTGCCGCGCTCGCCGATCGCCGAGCTGATCGAAGCCGGCTTCGAGCCCTGGCTGGGTGGACGCGAGGTCCATCGCGCGCTCGATCTGTGCACCGGCTCGGGCTGCATCGCCATTGCGATGGGGCACTACCACCCCGACTGGCAGGTCGATGGTGTCGACATCAGCGACGACGCCCTCGCGCTGTCGGCGGAGAACAAGGCACGCCTGCACGCGGACAACGTCCACTTCGTGAAGTCGGACCTGTTCTCCGGGCTGACCGGTCGCCACTACGACCTGATCGTGACCAATCCGCCCTACGTCACCAACGACGAGACCGATGCGCTGCCGAAGGAGTATTCCTTCGAGCCCGAGCTCGGCCTGCGCGCCGGCGACGATGGCCTGGACCTGGTGCTGAAGATCCTTCGCGATGCGCCGCTGCACCTGAGCCAGGACGGGCTGCTGATCTGCGAAGTCGGCGAGTCCGAACACGCGCTGGTGAGGCTGCTGCCGGACGTCGAGTTCGCGTGGATCGAATTCAAGGTGGGCCAGATGGGCATCTTCGCGGTCGAATGCGCGGAACTGATCCGCCACAACGCGCGCATCACCGCGCTCGCCGCCACGCGAAAATAAGGCGCCGGAATCCCCTGCAGTGCCCGCAGCGGTTGCGCCTGCAACCGTCGCGAACGACGTTGGCGCACTGCACAATAGGGCGGCCGGTATGCGATGCTTGAAGACCCGGCACCGATAGTTCCCATCCGCGGAGCGGCGCTTGAGCAGCAACAGTTTCGGAAAACTCCTGACGGTCACCACGTTCGGCGAATCGCACGGGCCGGCCATCGGCTGCGTGGTCGATGGGTGCCCGCCCGGGCTGGAGATCGCGCCGGAAGAATTCCGCCACGACCTGGAACGTCGCGCCACCGGCAAGTCGCGGCATACGTCCGCGCGCCGCGAGGCCGATGAGGTCGAGATTCTCAGCGGCGTCTACGAGGGGCGCACCACCGGCACGCCGATCGCGCTGCTGATCCGCAACACCGACCAGCGCAGCAAGGACTACGCCGACATCGCGCGGCAGTTCCGCCCCGGCCACGCCGACTACACCTACTGGCAGAAGTACGGCATCCGTGATCCGCGCGGCGGTGGACGCTCGTCCGCCCGCGAGACCACGATGCGCGTGGCCGCCGGCGTGATCGCCAAGAAGTGGCTGCAGCAGCGTTACGGCGTGAGCGTGCGGGGTTACCTGTCGCAACTCGGGCCGATCACCCCCGAGGGCTTCGACTGGAGCGCGGTGGAGGACAACCCGTTCTTCTGGCCGTGCGCTGCGCAGGTGCCGGCGCTGGAAACCTACATGGACGCGCTGCGCAAGTCGGGCGACTCCATCGGCGCGCGCGTCAATGTCGTCGCCGACGGCGTGCCCGCCGGCTGGGGCGAACCGATCTACGGCAAGCTCGATGGCGATCTTGCCGCCGCGTTGATGAGCATCAATGCGGTGAAGGGCGTGGAGATCGGCGACGGTTTCGCGGCGGTTACCCAGAAGGGCACCGAGCATCGCGACCTGATGACGCCGGACGGGTTTTTGTCCAACCACGCGGGCGGCATCCTCGGTGGCATTTCCACCGGGCAGCAGGTCACCGCCTCTATCGTGCTGAAGCCGACGTCCAGCTTGCGCTTGCCGGGCGCCACGGTGGACGTGGATGGCAACACCGTCGACGTCATCACCACGGGCCGCCACGACCCTTGCGTGGGTATCCGCGCCACGCCCATCGCCGAAGCGATGATGGCCTTGGTGCTGATGGACCAGGCCCTGCGCCACCGCGCGCAATGCGGCGACGTCGGCGATGTGCCGCCGCACGTGCCGGGCAGCGTCGATGGCTGAATCGCGGCCGCGCGTCTGGGTGTCGCAACCGCTGTTCGACGATCTCGTCGGACGGCTGGCGACGCACTTCGACGTGCACGCGACCGAGGCCGTCACCGAACACAGCCCCCGGGCCATCGCCGACGCGTTGCGCGACAGCGCCGGCGCGCTGGTCACGCTGAACGAGAAGATCGGCGCGGCGCAGATCGCGAAAGCGTCGCATCTTCGTGCGATCGCCAACGTCGGGGTGGGTTACAACAACCTCGACGTCCCCGCGCTGACCGCGGCCGGCATCGTCGCCACCAACACGCCGGACGTACTCACCGAAACCACGGCTGATTTCGGCTTCGCACTGCTGATGGCGACCGCACGCCGGATCACCGAGGCCGAGCGCTGGCTGCGCGAAGGCCAGTGGCAGCAGTGGTCGTTCAGCACCCTGCTGGGCGCGGACCTGCACGGCAGCACGCTGGGCATCGTCGGCATGGGCCGGATCGGGCAGGGCATCGCCCGCCGCGCACGCGGCTTCGGCATGCGCGTGCTGTACCACAACCGTAGTCGCCTGCCGGACACGGTCGAACGCGAATGCGGCGCGAGCTACGCCGGCTTCGATGATCTCCTCGGTCACGCCGACCATGTGGTGTTGGTGCTGCCGTATTCGCCCCAGGTCCATCACCTGATCGATGCCGCGGCGCTGGCGAAGATGAAGCCGAGTGCGACGCTGGTGAACATCGCGCGCGGTGGCATCGTCGATGAACTCGCGCTGGCCGACGCGTTGGCGAACGGCCGTCTCGCTGCCGCCGGCCTGGACGTGTATGAAGGCGAGCCCGCCGTGCGTCCGGAACTGCTGGCGCTGCGCAACGTGGTGCTGACGCCGCACATCGCCAGCGCGAGCCTGGGTACCCGCCGCGCGATGGTGGCACTGGCCGTCGACAACCTGATCGCCGCGCTCGGCGAAGGCCCGCAGGCCGGACGTCCGCCGACACCGGTGAATCCGGAAGCGCTCACCACCACCGCCGTCATCACCACCGCCAAACGACAGGGAGCCTGAGGCACGCCCGCAGGTTCCCCGAACACAGCCTTCCTGTCCGCTGTCTTCACTCCCTCTTTGCGAAAACCATCTTCCATGAGCAACCAGAACCGTAGCTTCACCGTCGCCGTCGTGGGTGCCACCGGCGCCGTCGGCGAGACCATGTTGTCCATCTTGGCCGAGCGCGACTTCCCGGTCGGCAAGCTCGTCCTGCTCGCCTCGGCGCGTTCCGCCGGCACGCAGGTCGAGTTCAAGGGCCAGAAGGTCGATGTGCTCGACCTCGACACGTTCGATCCCACCGGCGTGGACATCGCCCTGTTCTCCGCCGGTGGCGGTGTGTCCAAGGAATACGCGCCGAAGTTCGCCGCCGCCGGTGCGGTGGTGATCGACAACTCCTCGACCTTCCGCTACGACGCCGACGTGCCGCTGGTGGTGTCGGAGGTCAACCCGCAGGCGGCGAAGAACCGCCCGCGCGGCATCATCGCCAATCCCAACTGCTCGACCATGCAGCTGATGCCGGTGCTGGCGCCGATCCATCGCAAGTACGGCATCGAGCGCATCAACGTAGCCACCTACCAGTCGGTGTCGGGCGCCGGCCGCTCGGGCCTCGAGGAACTCGGCCGGCAGACCGCCCAGCTGCTGGCGTTCCAGGAGATCGAGCCTAAGAAGTTCCAGGCGCAGATCGCCTTCAACCTGATCCCGCACATCGACGAGTTCCTGCCCAACGGCTACACCAAGGAAGAGATGAAGCTGGTCTGGGAGACGCGCAAGATCCTTGAGGACGACAACATCCAGGTGAACCCCACCGCGGTGCGCGTACCGGTGTTCTACGGCCACTCCGAAGCCGTCAACATCGAGACGAAGGAGAAGATCACACCGGAGCAGGCGCGCGAGTTGCTGCGTGCTGCGCCGGGCGTGGAAGTGGTGGACGAGCACAAGGCGGGCGGCTATCCGACGCCGGTCACACACGCGTCCGGCCGCGACCCGGTGTTCGTCGGCCGCATCCGCGAGGACTTCTCGCATCCGCGCGGCCTCAACCTGTGGGTGGTCGCCGACAACATCCGCAAGGGCGCGGCCCTGAACGCCGTGCAATTGGCCGAATTGGTGGCGAACGGCGGCTGAGCGGCTATAGTCGTGCCCGGGAAACATGGGGGAAGGGCCGTGAAACCGAAGCACAGACCTCGGACGGCAAGACTCCGCCTGGCCGGCATGATCGGGCTGGGGCTGGCATTGCTGAGCAATGTCGCCCTCGCGCTCGGCCTGGGGGAGATCAAGGTCAAATCGCAACCCGGCCAGCCGCTGCTGGCCGAGATTCCGATCATTTCCAGCGAGCCGGGCGAGCTGGAGCAACTGCGCGCGCGGCTGGCGTCGCCGACGACGTTCGAGCGCGTCGGCCTGCCGCGCCCGCAGGGGCTGGTCAACGAGCTGGACTTCAGTGTCGCGCTGGATGAAGCCGGACGCCCGGTCGTGCGCGTCACCAGCCGCACGCCGGTGGACGTGCCGGCCGTCAATTTCCTGATCGAGGTGGATTGGGGCCAGGGCCGTCTGGTGCGCGAGTACTCCGCGCTCGTCAGCACGCCGGGCACGCTGGCAGCGGCAGAACAGCCGGTGATCGATGCGCCGGTCGCCGCACCGGCGGACACCATCACGCGGCCCGTCGAGCCTGTCGTGGCTGCCACGCCAGAACCCGCGCCGGCCGAGCAGGTGCCGACACCCGCGCCGACGCGACCCGCGCCTTCGCCCGCGCCTGTCGTCGCGGCCACGCCGGCCCCGCAGGTCGCACCCGGCGATGCGCTGGCGCCCGTGCGCCGCGGCCAGTCGCTGTCGCAGGTCGCCGCGCCGGTGGCGCGCGCTCAGGGCTATACGCTGGACCAGGCGATGGTCGCGCTGCTGCGCGCCAATCCCGAGGCCTTCATCAACGGCAACATCAACCTGCTGAAGCAGGGCGCGGTGTTGCGCGTGCCGGAATCGGCCGAAGCGCAGACGATCCTCGAGGACGAGGCGGCCGCACTGGTCCGCAGCCAGATCGCCGAGTGGCGACGTGCCCGCGCACCGATCCCGCAGCCCGCTGCGGTGGTCGAGCCGGCGCCAACCGCCGCAACGCCGTCGGCACCGCGCACGGCGCCGGTCGCCGATGCGCGCCTGGAAATCGCACCCGCCGCCGCAGGCGCATCGGGTTCTGGAACGCAGTCCGGCGTCAGTGCCGGCGGTGAGGGCGAGATGTTGGCGAACGAACAATTGCAGCAATCGAAGGAAGACCTGGCCGCGCGCGACGCCGAAGTGCAGGAGCTGCGTACCCAGGTGGCCGAGTTGGAGAAACTGAAGACCCAGCAGGAACAGCTGCTGGCGATGAAGGACAGCGACCTGGCCGCCGCGCAGCAGCGCCTGGCGCAGGCATCGGGCAGCGACGGTGGCGTGCCGGTGTGGGCCTGGGCCGGATTCGGCCTGTTGCTGGTCGGTTCGCTGGCCTGGGGCTTCGCCCAGCGCCGCCGTCGCCTTGCACCGGTCGCACGCAGCACCGTACTCGGTGATGCGCCTTCTCCCAGCCGTGCCGCCGAACTGGCCGCCGTCATGCCGGCCCCCGCGGCCGAACCGGTGGCGACCGAGCCGACGCCCGTGCTGGAGCCGGTGATCGTGCCGGCCGCGGCGCCCGCCAAGCCGGTGCCGAAACCCGCGCCTGCACCGGCACCCGTGAAAGCATCGGGCCCGACCTGGCACTCCGGCGGTTCGCCGGCCACAACCCAAGCGCCTGCTGCGGCACCCGCAGGCCGCGATCGTCTGGAACTGGCCGTCGCCTACCTCGATCTGGGGGACGTCGCCACGGCCCGCGACCTGCTGAACGAAGTCGCCGCGGGCGCCGATGCCGGTGCGCGCGACGAAGCGCTGCAGTTGCTGCGCGAGATCGGATGACCGGGTGAAGCACTGATGCGTTACGCGCTGGGCGTCGAATACGACGGCGGCGGATTCCTGGGCTGGCAGCGACTGACCAAGTCCGGCACTCCGGACGACACCACCGTGCAGGCGGCGCTGGAGAACGCGCTGTCATCGGTGGCGGATGCGCGGGTCGACACGATCTGCGCGGGCCGCACCGATGCCGGCGTGCATGCGCAATGCCAGGTGGTCCATTTCGACAGCGATGTCGCGCGCACGCCGCGGGGCTGGCTACTAGGTGCGACCGCACGCCTGCCGCCTGCCGTCTGCGTGCGCTGGTGCCAGCCGGTGGCGGACGACTTCCATGCCCGGTTTTCTGCGCGTGCGCGGCGTTACCGCTACACGCTGGTGAACCGGCTCGCGCGGCCCGCGCTGGAGCGCCAGTACCTCAGCTGGGAACGGATGCCGTTGGACGCGGACGCGATGCACCGCGCCGCGCAGGTCTTGCTGGGCGAGAACGACTTCGGCGCCTTCCGCACCGTGCATTGCCAGTCGCCCCACGCGATGCGCAACCTGCATGCGATCTCGGTCGCGCGGCAGGGCGAGCGCGTGATCGTCGAGGTGCAGGCCAATGCGTTCCTGCACCACATGGTGCGCAACATCGTGGGTTCGCTGCTGGTGGTGGGGCGGGACGAACGCCCCGAGGCGTGGATCGCGGAACTGCTCGCGGGCCGCGATCGCACCGTCGCGGGCCCCACCGCGCCACCGGACGGGCTGGTCTTCGTCAGTCCGCTGTATCCGGCCGAATGGGGCCTGCCGGCGGAAGTGACGCTGCAAGCCACCGTGGGCTGAGCCGGCGGGTTACCCTGCCGCCATGCATACACGCATCAAGTTCTGCGGGCTGACCCGCGCCGAGGACGTCCGCCTGGCGGTGGAGCTGGGCGTGGACTACATCGGCCTGGTATTCGCGCCGCGCAGTCCGCGCCGGTTGCTGCTCGGCCAGGCCCGCATGCTGCGTGACCTCGTGCCGGAGGAAATCGGCGTGGTCGCGCTGGTGATGGACAACCCACGACAGGACATCGAGCAGATCGTCGAAACGCTCCAGCCCGACGTGCTGCAGTTCCATGGCGCGGAAGACGATGCGTTCGCCGTCGCGCTGGGTCGCCCGTTCTGGAAGGCGATCGCGATGGGGGGGCAGGGCGAAAGCGCGTTCGCCAGCCTGGCGGCCTATCCGAACGCGAGCGGCTTCCTGTTCGATGGCCATGCGGCGGGCGAACAGGGCGGCAGCGGCCAGCGCTTCGACTGGCGGCAGATGCCGGTGGCGACCGAAAAGCCGTGCCTGCTTGCAGGCGGCCTGACGCCGGAGAACGTTGCGTTGGCGCTGCGCACGGCACGGCCCTGGGGCGTGGATGTGTCCAGCGGAATCGAGACGGCGCCCGGCGAGAAGGACGCTGAGAAGATGCGGCGTTTCGTCGACGCGGTCCGCATGGCGGATACCCGCGGTTAGCTTGCCGACGCCAAATCCCGGCGCAGCCAGTCGGCCAGCAACGCAAACCGCGTATCCGGATTCCCGCGTGCGGCGCACAACGCCCACGTCCCGCCGGTATCGATAAACCCCCACGGCGCGACGAGTCGGCCGCTGTCGAGATCGGCCAGTACCAGTTCGCGCGGCGCGATGGCGACACCGAGCCCGGCGACCGCCGCTTCAAGCAGGTAGGTCAGGTGATCGAAGCCGGTACCCAAGCGTGGCGTGTCGGCCAAGTGCTGGGCCGCCAGCCAGCGCGGCCAGGCCTGCGGCCGTGAGGTGGTGTGGAGCAAGGGTTCGTCCAGCAGCGCCTCGGGCGATGCATCGCGCAATGCATCGAACCGTGCATGGCGGGGGCTGAGCACGGGCCCGATCCGTTCCGGCGCAAGCGGCCACACCTGCCAACCCGCCGGCCAGGGCGCCTCACCCAGCAGCAGGGCGGCATCCAGCCCGGCGGCCGCCAGATCGATCGTGCCCTCCTGAGCGGACAAATGAAGCCTCAGGTCCGGCAGTTCGGTGGCGAGGCGCTCCAGTCGCGGGATCACCCAGCGCGCCAGCAGGCTGCCCGGGCAGCCCAGCACCAGCGCGGCTGCGCGCGGGCCGCGCTGGAGGGCCGTCCAACCCGCCTGCAACACCCCAAAGGCTTCGCCCGCGGTGTCGCGCAGACGATGGCCGTCGGTGGTCAGGGCCAGGCCCCGTCCGTCGCGGACGAACAACGGCCGGCCGAGGGCCTCTTCCAGGGCGCGGACATGGCGGCTGACGGCGCCATGGGTGACGTGCAGTTCGACCGCCGCCTGGCTGACGCTGCCCAGGCGGGCAGCGGCTTCGAAGGCACGGAGGGCATTCAATGACGGGAGCGGGCGGGCCATGTCGTGAGTTTATCTCACGTATTTAGCCGGAATAGTCGATATTCCAGAGGGACGGTGTGCGATAACGTGAAGCATCGCGCTCTGGAACACCGATCATGCCGTCTGCCACCGACTTCCACGCCTACCCGGACGCCCAAGGCCATTTCGGCCGCCACGGGGGTCGCTTCGTTGCCGAGACGCTGATCGGGCCGCTGCAGGAACTGGCCTCGGCCTATGACACCGCCCGCGTCGATCCGGCCTTCATCGCTGCCTTCGACAAGGACCTGAAGCATTACGTCGGCCGGCCCAGTCCGATCTACCACGCGGAGCGCTTGAGCCGCGAAGTGGGCGGCGCACAGATCCTGCTCAAGCGCGAGGACCTGAACCACACCGGCGCGCACAAGATCAACAACACCATCGGGCAGGCGCTGCTGGCCAGCCGGATGGGCAAGAAGCGGATCATCGCCGAGACCGGTGCGGGCCAGCACGGGGTGGCCAGCGCCACCGTCGCCACCCGGCTGGGCCTGGAGTGCGTGGTGTACATGGGCGCCACCGACATCGAGCGCCAGAAGATCAACGTCTATCGCATGAAGCTGCTCGGCGCGACCGTGGTGCCGGTGACCAGCGGTTCGGCCACGTTGAAGGACGCGTTGAACGAAGCGATGCGCGATTGGGTGACCAACGTGCACGACACGTTCTACATCATCGGCACCGTCGCCGGTCCGGACCCGTATCCGCGCATGGTGCGCGACTTCAACGCCGTGGTCGGTCGTGAGGCGAGGGCGCAGATGCTGGCCGACTACGGCCGCCTGCCGGATGCGATCACCGCCTGCGTCGGCGGCGGCAGCAATGCGATCGGTCTGTTCCACGCCTTCCTCAACGATCCGGGCGTGCGCATCGTCGGCGCGGAAGCCGCCGGTGACGGCATCGAGACCGGTCGCCATGCCTCCTCGCTGTCGGCGGGACGCATCGGCGTGCTGCACGGCAACCGTACCTACGTGATCTGCGATGACGATGGGCAGATCATCGAAACGCATTCCATCTCCGCCGGCCTGGACTATCCGGGCGTCGGGCCGGAACACGCGTTCCTGAAGGACAGCGGACGCGCGGAGTATGTCGGCGTCACCGACGATGAAGCGCTCACCGCATTCCATCGCCTGACACGCACCGAAGGCATCCTGCCGGCGCTGGAATCCAGCCACGCGGTCGCCCAGGCGATCAAGCTGGCGCGGGAACTGCCGAAGGACCAACTGGTGCTGTGCAATCTGTCCGGCCGTGGCGACAAGGACGTGCACACCATCGCCGCACGCGAGGGAATCAGCCTGTGAGCCGTTTCGAAACCACGTTCGCCGAACTGAAGACCGCTGGACGCAAGGCGCTGGTGCCGTTCATCACCGCGGGCGATCCGTCGCTGGAGTCCACCGTGCCAGTGATGCATGCACTGGTGGATGCCGGTGCCGACGTGATCGAACTCGGCGTGCCGTTCTCCGACCCGATGGCCGACGGCCCGGTCATCCAGCGCAGTTCCGAACGCGCGCTGGCGCGTGGCGCCGGGCTGCGCTATGTGCTGGAAGCGGTGGAGGTGTTCCGCCAGCAGGACGACACCACACCCGTCGTGCTGATGGGCTACCTGAACCCGGTGGAGATCCACGGCGCCGCGCGGTTCGCGAAGGATGCGGTCGCGGCCGGCGTGGACGGCGTGCTGCTGGTCGACCTGCCGCCGGAAGAGGCGCAGGAGACGCGCGCGGCCTTCAACCGCGAGGGCCTGGCGCTGATCGCGCTGGCGTCGCCGACCACGTCCCCTGAACGGCTGGGCATGCTGTGCGAGACCGCGCAGGGTTACCTTTACTACGTCAGCTTCGCCGGCGTCACCGGTGCCTCGGATCGCCTCGACATCGGCGCGGCAGGCGAGCGCCTGAAGCAGCTGCGGCAGGCCTCGCGCGTGCCGGTGGTGGCCGGGTTCGGCATCAAGGATGCGATCAGCGCCTCGGCGATGGCGGCCGATGCCGATGGCGTCGTGGTGGGCAGCGCGCTGGTGGCGGCGCTGGCCGACGCGGGTAGCGACGCCCCGGCGCGGGCATCGGCCTTCCTGGCGCCGTTGCGCGCGGCGCTGGACGGCTGAGCCACCGTACGGTTGTGCATGGACGACTGAGCTAAACTGCCGCGCTAATCCATTGGGCCCCTCCCGGGGCAGGCAGCAAGACCACGCATGAGCTGGCTCAGCAAACTGATGCCGTCGGGCATCCGCACCGAAGGCAACGCGGGCAAGAGCAAACGCAGCGTCCCCGAGGGGCTGTGGGAAAAATGCGACCGCTGCGGCGCGGTGCTGTACCGGCCGGAGCTGGAAGAGAACCTGGAGGTCTGCCCGAAGTGCAGCTTCCACATGCCGATCCGCGCCCGCGCCCGCATGGCTGCGTTGTTCGACCCCGGCAGCACCCGCGAGATCGGCGCTGCGCTGGGCCCGACCGACGTGCTGAAGTTCAAAGACCAGAAGAAGTACGCCGACCGCATCAAGGCCGCGCAGAAGAGCACCGGCGAGCGCGACGCGCTGATCACCCTGCAGGGGACGCTGAAAGGCCGCGACCTGGTCGCCAGTGCCTTCGATTTCGCCTACATGGGCGGCTCGATGGGCTCGGTGGTCGGCGAGCGCTTCTCGCTGGGCGCGGAAAAGGCGCTCGAGATTGGTTCGCCGTTCGTGTGCTTCTCCGCCAGCGGCGGCGCGCGCATGCAGGAGAGCCTGTTCTCGCTGATGCAGATGGCCAAGACCTCGGCCGCGCTGGCCAAGCTGCGCGAGGCCGGCTTGCCGTACATCTCGGTGATGACGCACCCCACCACCGGCGGTGTGTCGGCGAGCTTCGCGATGCTGGGCGACATCAACCTTGCAGAACCCGAAGCGCTGATCGGCTTCGCCGGTCCGCGCGTGATCGAGCAGACCGTGCGCGAGACGCTGCCGGAGGGCTTCCAGCGTTCGGAGTTCCTGCTGGCGCATGGCGCGGTGGACCAGATCTGCGACCGCCGCGAGATGCGTGACCGCCTGGCAGACCTGCTGGCGTTGCTGATGAAACAGCCCAAGCCGCAGAACAGCGAACTGGTGACCGCATGAGTCGCAAATATTTCGGTACCGACGGCATCCGTGGCCGGGTCGGCACCAGTCCGATCTCCGCCGATTTCGTGCTGCGCCTGGGCAACGCCCTCGGGCGCGTGCTGTGCGAAAAGGCCGGCGACGCGCGTCCGGTCGTGGTGATCGGCAAGGACACGCGCATCTCCGGCTACATGTTCGAAGCCGCGCTCGAAGCCGGGCTGGTCGCTGCCGGTGCGGACGTGCAGCTGATGGGCCCGATGCCGACCCCGGCGGTGGCGTTCCTGACCCGGACCCTGGGCGCCGACGCCGGCATCGTCATCAGCGCCTCGCATAACCCGCACCACGACAACGGCATCAAGTTCTTCTCGGCCGAAGGCGAAAAGCTCGACGACGCCACCGAGCTGGCCATCGAGGCGGCGCTCGACGCGCCGTTCTTCACTGCCGAATCCGAGAAGCTCGGCAAGGCGATCCGCACGCGCGACGCGGTCGGCCGCTACATGGAGTTCTGCAAGGCCAGCGTGCCGCGCCGTTTCGACTTGAAGGGGCTGAAGCTGGTGCTGGACTGCGCGCATGGCGCCACGTATCACATTGCGCCGCTGCTGTTCCGCGAGCTGGGCGCCGACGTGATCACGATCGGTGCGGAGCCCAATGGCATCAACATCAACGACGGCGTCGGCTCCATGCACGTGGAAAGCCTGGCCGCCAAGGTGCGTGAGACCGGTGCCCACCTCGGCGTCGCCTTCGACGGCGACGGCGACCGCGTGCTGATGGCCGACGCCGATGGCGTACCCGTGGATGGCGACGAACTGATTTACCTGCTGGCGCGCGACTGGCAGGCCAGTGGCCGCCTGCGC
The DNA here is from genome assembly GCF_900116385.1 of Pseudoxanthomonas sp. YR558. NCBI lineage: Bacteria > Pseudomonadati > Pseudomonadota > Gammaproteobacteria > Lysobacterales > Lysobacteraceae > Pseudoxanthomonas > Pseudoxanthomonas sp. YR558. Next base: position 1,132,581 of record NZ_FPCI01000002.1, read on the forward strand.
GGCCCGGTGGTCGGCACGCTGATGACCAACTACGGCCTGGAGCGCGCGCTGGGCAAGCTGGAGATCCCGTTCGTCCGCACCAAGGTCGGCGACCGTTACGTGCACCAGGCGTTGGTCGAAGGCAACGCGGTGCTCGGCGGCGAAGCTTCGGGCCACCTGTTGTGCCTGGACCGCACCACCACCGGTGATGCCATCATCGCCGCGCTGCAGGTGCTGGAGGCGCTGCGTCGTCGCCGGCAGACACTGCGCGAGGCCCTGGACGGGCTGACGATGCTGCCGCAGAAGACCATCAACGTGAAGCTGGCCAACGGCGCGAAGCCGACCGAGGCGGCGAGCGTGCAGGCCGCGCTCGCACAGGCGCAGGCGGCCGTCTCGGGGCGCGGGCGTGCGTTTTTGCGTCCGTCCGGCACCGAGCCGGTCGTTCGCGTGACGGTCGAGGCCGACGACGATGCACTGGTACGCAGCACGCTGGACACCCTCGCCGATGCCGTGCGCGCCGCTGCCGCGGCTTGAGCTGGATCAATGAATCTCTGGCGTAGGAACGTTCCCATGGCGTTCCCCGCGCAACAAACCTGTTGGAGCAAACCCGCATGAGTGCCCGCATTCCTACCCTGGACATCACCCGTTTCGATACCGATCGCGAGGCGTTCGTCGCCGAGCTCGGCGCGGCCTACCGCGAATGGGGCTTCGCCGGCATCCGCAACCACGGCATCCCGCAAGAGCAGATCGATGCGGCCTACGATGTCTTCAAGCGCTTCTTCGCACTGCCGGACGATGTGAAGAAGCAGTATCACGTGCCGGGCGGCGGCGGCGCGCGCGGCTACACGCCGTTCGGCGTGGAGACCGCGAAGGATTCCAAGCACTTCGACCTGAAGGAGTTCTGGCACATCGGTCGCGAGATTCCGGAGGATTCGAAATACCGCGACGTCATGCCGCCGAACCTGTGGCCCGTCGAGGTCCCGGGCTTCAAGGAGCACGGTTACGGCCTGTACGAAGCGCTGGACCAGTTGGGTTCGCGCGTGCTGTCGGCGCTGGCCCTGCACATCGGCCTGCCGGAGAATTACTTCGTCGACAAGACGAACTCGGGCAACTCGATCCTGCGCCCGATCCATTACCCGCCGATCACCGCCGACGACATCCCCAACGTGCGTGCCGGTGCGCATGAGGACATCAACCTGATCACGCTGTTGGTCGGCGCGAGCGCAGCGGGCCTGGAAGTGCGCTCGAAGCAGGGCGAGTGGGTGCCGTTCACCTCCGACGCCGACACCATCGTGGTCAACATCGGCGACATGCTGCAGCGCCTGACCAACCACGTGTATCCGTCGACCACGCACCGCGTGACCAATCCGCCGGGCGAACAGGCGCGCCAGCCGCGCTATTCGGTGCCGTTCTTCCTGCACCCGAACCCGGACTTCCTGATCGACGTGCTGCCCTCGACGATCACCGCCGAGAATCCCAAGCGCTATCCGGAAGCGATCACCGCCCAGGGCTACCTGGAAGAGCGCCTGCGCGAGATCAAGCTGAAGTAAGCGCGCCGCTTCCCGCGGCACCTGCTTCCCACGACGCCGGCTTGCCGGCGTCGTGCGTTTCCGGTCCCTCAGTCGAGCGGGCGAACCTTGCGCGAGTTGCGCGCCATCATGCCCAGTGCCAGCCGGTGCGGTAGCAGCTTCACGATGGCGTGCATTAGCTTGTAACGCCAGCCGGGCACCACGAGTACGTCGCCGCGCTCGTTGCCGTCGATGCCGGCGCGCGCGACGTCGGTGGCCTGCAGCCACATCGTCGGAGACACCTGCATGCGGGCGCGCGTGCCGGTGACGTCGTGGAATTCGGAGTAGGTGAAGCCCGGGCACAACGCGGTGACGTGGACGCCGCGATCCGCGTTCTCCAGCGCAAGTGCCTCGCTCAGTTTGAGCAGAAAGCTCTTCGCCGGCGCGTACAGCGTCTGGCCTTCCGCCGCGGGCATCAACGCGGCGAACGAGGCCACGTTGATGATGCGCCCCTGGCCGCTGGCGCGGATCGATGGCAGCAGGCGCCAGCACAGTTCGCTGACCGCGGTCAGCATCACCTGCAGGAAGGCCGCATGGACGGTCCAGTCGTTGCTGCGGTAGCGCCCCGGCACGCCGTAACCGGCGTTGTTGACCAGGATCCGCACGCCGATGCCACGGCGTTCGAGTTCGGCGACGAGCGCTGCCGGTGCCGCCGGGTCGGCCAGGTCGCAGGCGATGACGTCCACGGGCACCTGCGCGGCCAATTCGTCCGCCAGCGCCTGCAGGCGGTCCACCCGCCGGGCCGTCAGCACCAGCGGCACGCCGCGGCGCGCGTACTCGCGCGCGATCTGTTCGCCGATGCCGCTGGAAGCACCGGTGACCAGGGCGTGGCCGGGAGAGCGGGCAGGGGAGGCGTCGGTCATGGGCGGTCCGGGGCGATGTCGTGTCTGTCCTCACGATACTGAGGCAGGTAGGTGCGCCGGCCAACATCCGTTAGACTGCGCGGCCCGAACTGGACAGGAATTGGTCTTATGCGTCGCAAGCTCGTGGCGGGTAACTGGAAGCTCCATGGCAATCGCGGTTTCGCCACCGCGCTGATGGACGAACTGGTCGCCGGCCTCCCGCTGGACGGCGTGGACCTGCTGGTCCTGCCGCCGCTGCCTTACCTGGGCGAGCTGATCGAAGACTACGGCCATCGCGGTATCGCCTTCGGCGCGCAGGACGTCAGCAGCAACGAAAAAGGCGCCTATACCGGTGAAGTGTCGGCCTCCATGCTGGTCGACGTGGGCGCGCGCTACGGACTGGTCGGGCACTCCGAACGCCGCCAGTACCACAACGAGAGCAGCGAGTTAGTGGCCCGCAAGTTCGTCGCGGCCAAGCACGCCGGCCTGATCCCGGTGCTGTGCGTGGGCGAGACCGAGCAGCAGCGCAAGGACGGCCAGACCGAGTTCCGCATCCTCAAGCAGCTTGAGGCCGTGTTCGACCTCGCCGGTCCGCAGGCGTTCGCCGATGCCGTGATTTCCTACGAGCCGGTCTGGGCGATCGGGACCGGCCTGACCGCCACGCCGGAACAGGCGCAGGCGGTGCATGCCTTCATCCGTGGCGAAGTGGCCGCGCGCGATGCTAGAATCGCCGATTCACTGACCCTCCTGTACGGAGGCAGCGTGAAGCCCGACAACGCCGCGGAACTGTTTGCGCAGCCCGATGTCGATGGAGGGCTGGTGGGCGGCGCTTCCCTGGTCGCCCGGGATTTCCTGGCCATCGCGCAAGCGGCGGCCGGTCGGGGGTAACCCCGGCAACGCCGGCCCATGGGGGCCTGGCGACTCAACCGGTTGAGACTGAATCCGATGTGGATGTTGATCCTTAATGTGGTGTACGTGCTGGTGGCCATCGCGATCATCGCGCTGGTGCTGATGCAGCGCGGCTCGGGCGCGCAGGCCGGTTCGGGCTTCGGCGCGGGTGCGTCCGGCACGGTATTCGGCGCGCGCGGCGCGTCCAACTTCCTGTCCAAGAGCACCAAGTGGCTGGCCGTTGCGTTCTTCGGCATCAGCCTGTTCATGGCTTGGTACGCGACCCATAGCGCGCGACCGACCACGCAGCAGAACCTTGGCGTGATGTCGCAGCTGCCGGCCCCGGCTGAAGCGCCCGTGGGCGAACTGCCGAAGCCGTCGACCGTGCCGAGCACGCCGATCCAGGCGCCGGCGCCCGCCAGCACCGTGCCCGCCGCTCCGCAGGAGGCCGCGCCCGCGCCGGCCGCTGGCGAGCAGCAGGCGCCGGTCACACCGCCGCAAGGCGGCTGAGCCCGGCTACAATGGCGCGGCTCGCAGCCGCGCAGGTTTCAAAGCCCAGGTGGCGGAATTGGTAGACGCACTACCTTGAGGTGGTAGCGACGAAAGTCGTAGGGGTTCGAGTCCCCTCTTGGGCACCAGCAGCAAACAGGACCGCTACCGCGCGGGACTGGTGAAAAACCCGCCGCCAGGCGGGTTTTTTGTTGGCCTGCGCATCGCGATACGCGCGGGTAATCGTTTACTACCCAGTTCACCAACCGTTACAATCTCGTCGATTCATCGGGCGCCCGGTACGTGTTGCGGAAGGGGGCCCGCGGAGGGTGGATCGGCGCGGTACGCGCCGGTACGCCAAGGTGGATGTGCCGTCGGGCTCCGGGCCGTGCGGAAGTCCCGATGCCCCTGCGCCGCTGGCCAGGGCCGCGGCGAACGCCGGGCCCCGGTTGATGGCGCGAGCCCCGTTCAGGCCCGGACGCAGTCGCATGCGGTCGGGCGGAAAGGACAAGAAGAGACAAGCGAGTGCTGGCCAATTACCTGCCCACCCTGTTGTTCCTGATCGTCGCCACCGGCATCGGCATCGCGCTGATGGTGGTCGGACGGTTCCTCGGCCCCCGCCGTCCGGACGCGCAGAAGCTGTCGCCGTACGAGTGCGGCTTCGAGGCTTTCGAAGACGCGCGCATGAAGTTCGACGTGCGCTACTACCTGATCGCCATCCAGTTCATCGTCTTCGATCTGGAAATCATCTTCATCGTTCCGTGGACGCTGGTGTTCCAGGAGCTGGGTCCGCGTGCGTTGGTCACGATGGGTCTGTTCGTGGGCATGCTGTTCCTCGGCTTCATTTACGTTTGGAAGAAGGGAGCGCTCGAATGGGAGTGATCCAGACCGTCGACCGTCTGATGAACAACCCGATCCCGGAAGGGCGGGTGGACGACATCCTGCGCCCCGAGGGCGACAATCCGCTGCTGGAAAAGGGCTACGTGACCACCAGCGTCGACGCGCTGATGAACTGGGCGCGTACCGGCTCGATGTGGCCGATGACGTTCGGCCTGGCCTGCTGCGCGGTCGAGATGATGCATGCCGGCACCTCGCGCCTGGACCTGGACCGCTACGGCGTGGTGTTCCGCCCGTCGCCGCGCCAGTCCGACGTGATGATCGTCGCCGGCACCCTGGTCAACAAGATGGCCCCGGCGCTGCGCAAGGTCTACGACCAGATGCCCGACCCGAAGTGGGTGATCTCGATGGGCAGCTGCGCCAATGGCGGCGGCTACTACCACTACTCGTACTCGGTGGTCCGTGGTTGCGACCGCATCGTGCCCGTGGACGTCTACGTGCCCGGTTGCCCGCCCACGGCCGAAGCGCTGGTGTACGGCATCCTGCAGTTGCAGAAGAAGATCTGGCGCACGCAGACCATCGCGCGCTGATACGTCTCTCCCCCGTTCCCTTTCTAGAGCACGCCACGCCCCATGGCTGAGCAAGCTGCAAACTTCACCGACCAGTTGCGCGCGCGTTTCGCCGACGCGACGGTCAGCGTCGCCGAGCCGCGCGGCGAAGTCACCCTGGAAGTGCCGTCGGCATCGTGGCACGCCGTCGCGCTCGCGTTGCGCGACGAATTCGGCTTCGAGCAGGCCGTCGACGTCAGCGGCGTGGACTACCTGGGTTACGGCAGCGCCGAGTGGGATACCGCGGACGTGTCGTCCGAGGGCTTCAGCCGCGGCGTCGAAGGCTTCGGCCCGGGTCGCTTCAGCTGGGAACAGCGTCCGCGCGACGCCGCCCGACCGAACCGTTTCGCCGTGGTCCTGCACCTGTTGTCGTACCAGCACAACCGTCGTGTCCGCGTGCGCTGCTTCGCGCCCGACGATGGCCTGCCGGTGGTGGCATCGGTGTCCGACGTGTGGCCGGGCCTGAACTGGTTCGAGCGCGAAGCGTTCGACCTGTACGGCATCATCTTCGAAGGCCATCCGGACCTGCGCCGCATCCTGACCGACTACGGTTTCGTCGGTCATCCGTTCCGCAAGGACTTCCCTTTGATCGGCAACGTCGAAGTGCGTTACGACGAAGAGAAGAAGCGCGTGGTGTACGAACCGGTCACCTCGGTCGAGCCGCGCGTCGGCGTGCCGCGCGTGATCCGCGACGACGCGCGCTACCAGACCGCCGCCGGCGAAGCCGCGGCGCGTGAGGGCAAGGCATGAGCAATCCGCAATCCGGCACCGCGTTCGCCAGCAACCCTGCCGAAGCCAAGCAGGAAATCCGCAACTACACGTTGAACTTCGGTCCGCAGCATCCGGCCGCGCACGGCGTGCTGCGCCTGATCCTGGAAATGGACGGCGAGACGATCGTCCGCGCCGATCCGCACGTCGGTCTGCTGCACCGGGGTACCGAAAAGCTGGCCGAGTCCAAGCCGTTCAACCAGTCGATCGGCTACATGGATCGCTTGGACTACGTGTCGATGATGTGCAACGAGCACGCCTACGTGCGCGCCATCGAGACCCTGATGGGCATCGAAGCGCCGGAGCGTGCACAGTACATCCGCACGATGTTCGACGAGATCACCCGCATCCTGAACCATCTGATGTGGATCGGCTCCAACGCGCTCGACCTCGGCGCGATGGCGGTCATGCTGTACGCGTTCCGCGAACGCGAAGAGCTGATGGACTGCTACGAAGCGGTCAGTGGCGCGCGCATGCACGCGGCGTACTACCGTCCCGGCGGCGTCTACCGCGACCTGCCGGACCGCATGCCGAAGTACAAGGAATCGCCGTGGCGCAAGGGCAAGGCCCTGGCCCACTTCAACCAGGCGCGCGAGGGTTCGCTGCTCGACTTCCTGGAAGATTTCACCAACGAGTTTCCCAAGCGCGTCGACGAATACGAGACGTTGCTGACCGACAACCGCATCTGGAAGCAGCGCACCGTCGGCATCGGCGTGGTCTCGCCGGAGCAGGCGCGCGCGCTGGGCATGACCGGTGCGATGCTGCGCGGTTCGGGCATCGCGTGGGACCTGCGCAAGAAACAGCCGTACGCGAAGTACGACGTGGTCGATTTCGACATCCCCGTCGGCGTCAACGGCGACTGCTACGACCGCTACCTGGTCCGCGTCGCCGAAATGCGCCAGTCCAACCGCATCATCCAGCAGTGCGTGAAGTGGCTGAAGGCCAACCCCGGCCCGGTCATGGTGCAGAACTTCAAGGTCGCTCCGCCCTCCCGCGAGGAGATGAAGGACGACATGGAAGCACTGATCCATCACTTCAAGCTCTTCAGCGAAGGCTACTGCGTACCGGCCGGCGAAACCTATGCCGCGGTCGAAGCGCCGAAGGGCGAATTCGGCTGCTACCTGGTGTCCGACGGTGCCAACAAACCGTTCCGCGTGAAGCTTCGCGCACCGGGCTTCGCGCACCTGTCCTCGATGGACGAAATCGTGCGCGGCCACATGCTCCCCGACGTCGTCGCGATGATCGGTACCTATGATCTTGTCTTTGGTGAGGTGGACCGATGAGGGCCACGGGTAATTTCGAGGCGGCGCAGAACGTCGATCCGCTGGTGGCGTTGAGCGACAAGACGCGCGCGCACATCGATCATTGGCTGACCAAGTTCCCGCCGGACCGCAAGCGCTCCGCGGTGCTGCAGGGCCTGCATGCCGCGCAGGAGCAGAACGAAGGTTGGCTGACCGACGAGCTGATCGCCGCCGTAGCCAAGTATCTCGACCTGCCGCCGGTGTGGGCCTACGAGGTCGCCAGCTTCTATTCGATGTTCGAGACCGAGAAGGTCGGCCGCAACAACGTGGCCTTCTGCACCAACATCAGCTGCTGGCTCAACGGTGCCCAGGACCTGGTCGCGCATGCCGAGAAGAAGCTCGGCTGCAAGCTCGGCGAATCCACCGCCGACGGCCGCGTGTACCTGAAGCGCGAAGAAGAGTGCGTGGCCGCGTGCTGCGGCGCGCCGGTGGTCGTGATCAACGGCCACTACCACGAGAATCTCACGCCGGCGAAGGTCGACGAGCTGCTGGACGGGCTGGAGTAAGCGCATGGCAGGCCATTCCCACTATTCCGAAGGCTACGGCCCGGTCGGCCCTGCTCCGAAAGAGCATCAGGCCGTCTACACCACGCTGCATTTCGACAAGCCGTGGTCGTACGAGAACTACCTGAAGACCGGCGGCTACGCCGCGCTGCGCAAGATCATCGAAGAGAAGATCCCGCCGGCCGACGTCGTCGAGATGGTCAAGCAATCCGGCCTGCGCGGCCGTGGCGGCGCGGGCTTCCCGACCGGCCTGAAGTGGAGCTTCATGCCCAAGGGCGACATGCAGAAGTACATCCTCTGCAATTCGGATGAATCCGAGCCGGGCACCGCTAAGGACCGCGACATCCTGCGCTACAACCCGCATGCGGTGATCGAAGGCATGGCGATCGCCTGCTACGCCACCGGTTCGACCGTGGGCTACAACTACCTGCGCGGCGAATTCCACCACGAGCCCTTCGAGCACCTGGAAGAAGCGACCGCGGAAGCCTACAAGCACGGGTGGCTGGGCAAGAACATCCTCGGCTCCGGCGTGGACATCGACCTGTACAACGCGCTCGGCGCGGGCGCCTACATTTGCGGCGAAGAAACCGCGCTGATGGAGTCGCTGGAAGGCAAGAAGGGCCAGCCGCGCTTCAAGCCGCCGTTCCCGGCCAACTTCGGCCTGTACGGCAAGCCGACCACGATCAACAACACCGAGACCTATGCGTCGGTGCCGGCGATCGTGCGCAATGGCGCCGAGTGGTTCATGAGCCTCGGCAAGCCGAACAACGGCGGCTGCAAGATCTTCTCGGTCTCCGGCCACGTCGCACGTCCGGGCAACCATGAGATCCGCCTGGGTACCTCGTTCGCCGACCTCCTGGAGCTTTGCGGCGGCATGCGCGAAGGCCGCAAGCTCAAGGCGGTCATCCCGGGCGGCTCCTCGATGCCGGTGCTGCCGGGCGAGGTGATGATGGGCCTGACGATGGACTACGACAGCATCCAGAAGGCCGGTTCCGGTCTGGGTTCGGGTGCCGTGGTCGTAATGGACGACACCACCTGCATGGTGCGTGCGTGCCAGCGCATCGCGCGCTTCTACTTCAAGGAAAGCTGCGGCCAGTGCACGCCGTGCCGTGAAGGCACCGGCTGGATGTACCGCATGCTGACCCGCGTGGCCGAGCACAAGGCCACGATCGAAGACCTGCAGACGCTGCGTGCGGCGGCGGGTCAGATCGAAGGCCATACCATCTGCGCGTTCGGCGAAGCCGCCGCGTGGCCGGTGCAGGGCATGCTGCGCCACTTCTGGCACGAATTCGAATACGCGATCGTCAACAAGCGTTTCCTCGTCGATGACGAGCGGGACGGCAAGGTGGTCCGTTCCAACCTGGAGGTGGCCGCGTGAGTGCGCAGCCCGTGAATCCCAACCTGCCGCCCGACCACGTCACCGTCTTCATCGACGGACAGGAGTTGGCCGCGCCCAAGGGTTCGATGATCATCCAGGCGGCCGACAAGGCCGGCATACCGATCCCGCGCTTCTGCTACCACGAGAAGCTGCCGATCGCGGCCAACTGCCGCATGTGCCTGGTGGAAGTCGAGAAGATGCCGAAGCCGGCGCCGGCCTGCGCCACGCCGGTGATGGATGGCATGAAGATCGCCACGCGCAGCGACAAGGCGTTGAAGTCGCAGCGCAACGTGATGGAATTCCTGCTGATCAACCACCCGCTGGACTGCCCGATCTGCGACCAGGGCGGCGAATGCGAGCTGCAGGACCTGTCGCTTGGCTACGGCCGTTCGGTCAGCCGCTTCCAGGAACGCAAACGCGTGGTGCCGGACGAGGACATCGGTCCGCTGGTCGCCACCGAGATGACCCGCTGCATCCAGTGCACGCGCTGCGTGCGCTTCACCGCGGACGTCGCCGGCACGTATGAGCTGGGTGGCATGTACCGCGGCGAGAACCTGCAGATCGGCACCTACGATGGCAAGCCGCTGACCACCGAGATTTCCGGCAACGTCATCGACGTCTGTCCGGTGGGCGCGCTGACCAACAAGGTGTTCCAGTTCCGCGCCCGTCCGTGGGAACTGATCGCACGCGAATCCATCGGCTTCCACGACGCGATGGGCTCCAACGTGTTCCACCACGCCCGTCGTGGCCAGGTGCTGCGCACCGTGCCGCGCGAGAACGAGGCGGTCAACGAGTGCTGGTTGTCGGATCGCGACCGCTATTCGCATCAGGGTCTGTACGCCGAGGACCGCGCGGTGAAGCCGCTGCAGAAGGTCAACGGCGAGTGGCGAGAAGTCTCCTGGGCCGAAGGCCTGTCCGCCGCCGCCGAGATCCTGCGCGCGAACCGCGGCGACAGCCTTGGCGTGCTGGTGCACCCGGCGGTGTCGAACGAGGAGGGCGGCCTGCTGGCGAAGCTGGCCGAAGGCCTCGGTACCGGCAACCTGGACCACCGCATCAACAATCGCGACTTCTCCGACGGCGCCGTCGCCGAGCCGTTCGCGCTGCCGCTGGCGGAGATCGAGCAGGCCGACGTCATCGTGCTGTTCGGCACCAACGTGCGCCACGAATTGCCGCTGCTGCACCAGCGCATCCGCAAGGCCGTCCGCAAGGGCGCCAAGGTGCATGTGGTCAATCCGGTCGATTTCGATTTCGCCTTCAGCGTGGCCGGCAAGCACATCGTCGCGCCGTCGCAGCTGGGCGGCGCCCTCAATGACGCCGCGTTGCGCGATGTCGCGAAAGGCGCCAACCGCACTGTCGTGCTGGTCGGCGGGATCGTCGAGAACCATCCGCAGGCCGCTGCGCTGCGCGCCGCCGCCGGCGAGTTCGCTGGCGCGACGGGCGCCTCGCTGTGCCGCATCCCGCAGGGCGCCAATGCTGTCGGCCTGGCGCGCCACGGTGTGCTGCCGAGCGCTCGCGACGTGGCCGGCATGTTCGCCGAGCCGCGCAACGCCTACGTCATCTACGGGATCGAGCCGGGCCTGGATTTCGCCGATACGCCGGCTGCTACCAAGGCGCTGGCTTCGTCGAAGGTCGTGGCGTTCAGCCACTTCGCCTGCAAGTCCACGCGCGACGTGGCCGACGTGATCCTGCCGATCGGCGCACTGCCGGAAATCGAGGCCACGCTGACCAATCTCGATGGAAAGAACCAGCATACGCAGGCCTCCGGCAAGCTGCCGGGCGAAGCGCGTGAAGGTTGGAAGGTCCTGCGTGCCCTGGGTGGCGAGCTGCAGTTGGCCGGTTTCGAGTTTGCCGACGCCGCAGGGATGCGCGACGCAATCGCGCATCTGAAGACGGTCTCCGTCGCCAAGTCCGCGGCTCCCGCGGCGCAAGGGCAAGGTCTGGAACTCGCAGTCAGCGCCGCGATCTATCGCACGGACGGCACGGTCCGCCGCGCCGAAGCGTTGCAGGCGCATCCGTTGAATGTCGGCGCGCGCATCGTGCTCAACCCGGCCGACGCGCAGGCCGCCGGCGTGGCCGATGGCCAGGTCGCGAAGGTCGGCAACGGGATCGGTACCGCGGCGCTGCCGGTGGTGGTCGATGCCCGCGTCGCGGCGGGTGCGGCCTGGATCGAAAGTGGCTACGGCGCCACGGCCCCCCTGGGTGCCGGACGCGTGACGGTGGTGAGCGCATGAACGAACTGTTGATCAACGCCGTCGGCCCCCTGCGCGAGTGGTTCTTCGGGCTGGGCGACATCGGCATGGTGTTGTGGATCGTGCTGAAGATCCTGGTGGTCGCCATGCCGGTGATCATCTCGGTCGCGTTCTACGTGGTCTGGGAACGCAAGCTGATCGGCTGGATGCACGTGCGCCACGGGCCGATGTACGTGGGCATGGGCATCTTCCAGGCCTTCGCCGACGTCTTCAAACTGCTGTTCAAGGAAATCATCCAGCCCAGCAGCGCGCAGAAGGCGATGTACGTGATCGCGCCGCTGATCGTGCTCGCACCGGCGTTCGCCGCGTGGGCGGTGGTGCCGTTCGACTATCAACTGGTGCTGTCCAACGCCAATGCCGGCTTGTTGTATCTGCTGGCGATGACCTCGTTGGGCGTGTACGGCATCATCATCGCCGGCTGGGCGTCCAACTCGAAGTACGCGTTCCTGGGTGCGATGCGCTCCGCTGCGCAGGTCGTCAGTTACGAGATCGCGATGGGCTTCGCGCTGGTGGGCGTGCTGATCGCCGCCGGCAGCCTGAACCTGACCGACATCGTCATGGCCCAGGCCGGCAACGCGGGCCCGTTCGAGTGGTTCTGGTTCCCGCTGTTCCCGCTGTTCATCGTGTACTGGGTGTCCGGCGTGGCAGAGACCAACCGCTCTCCGTTCGACGTGGTGGAAGGCGAGTCGGAGATCGTGGCCGGCCACATGGTGGAGTACTCCGGTGCGGCATTCGCGCTGTTCTTCCTGGCCGAGTACGCCAACATGATCCTGGTCAGCTTCCTGATCTCGATCTTCTTCGTCGGTGGCTGGCTCAGCCCGCTGCAGGGCCTGATTACCGCCGACGTGTCGCCGTGGGTCAACTGGATCTGGACGGGTGGCTGGCCGTGGCTGCTGCTGAAGGTGTTGTTCTTCGCCAGCGCCTACATCTGGTTCCGCGCCAGCTTCCCGCGCTATCGCTATGACCAGATCATGCGACTGGGCTGGAAGGTGTTCATTCCGCTGACGATCTTCTGGATCGCGGTGACGGCGTTGTTGGTGTTCTTCGGCGTGTTCGAGAAGGGTGTGTAAGACATGAGCAACGTTGTGCACTACTTCAAGAGCCTGATGCTGCTGGAGCTGCTCCAGGGCCTGTGGCTGACGCTGAAGTACACCTTCAAGCCGAAGTACACGCTGATGTACCCGATGGAGAAGTTCCCGCAGTCGCCGCGCTTCCGCGGCTTGCACGCGCTGCGCCGCTATCCGAACGGCGAAGAACGCTGCATCGCCTGCAAACTGTGCGAAGCGGTGTGTCCTGCGCTGGCGATCACCATCGATTCGGCCCCGCGCGAGGACGGCACGCGCCGCACCACGCGCTACGACATCGATCTGTTCAAGTGCATCTATTGCGGCTTCTGCGAAGAGAGCTGCCCGGTGGACTCGATCGTGGAAACGCACGTGCTGGAGTACCACTTCGACAAGCGCGGGCAGAACATCGTCACCAAGCCGCAGCTGCTGGCGATCGGAGACCGGCTGGAAGCCGAGATCGCCGAGCGCCGCGCCGCCGACGCCGCCTTCCGTTGAGGTCTGAAGCATGGATTGGGTCCTGATCAGTTTCTACGCCTTCGCCACCGTCGCGGTCATCGCCGCCGGCGCGGTGATCAGCGTGCGCAACCCGGTGCATGCCGTGCTGTGCCTCATCCTGACGTTCTTCTCGGTAGCCTGCACATGGCTGCTGGTGGGCGCCGAGTTCCTGGGCGTCGCCCTGATCCTCGTCTACGTGGGCGCGGTGATGGTGCTGTTCCTGTTCGTGGTGATGATGCTGGACATCGACATCGTGAAGATCCGCGAGGGCTGGGTGAAGTTCCTGCCCATCGGCCTGCTGGTGGCTGTGGTGATGCTGGGTCAGATGCTGGTGCTGATCGGCATCAAGGCGCGCACCGCCACGCCGTTCCCGGATAACGCCGCTTCCGCTGCCGCCGACGTTTCGAACACGGCCTGGTTGGCGCGCTCGCTGTTCACCGAGTTCCTGCTGCCGTTCGAATTCGCCGCCGTCATCCTGACCGTGGCCGTCGTGGCCGCCGTCATGCTGACGTTGCGCAAGCGCACGGGCAACAAGACGCAGGACCCGGCGGAGCAGTCGCGGGTCAAGGCCAGCGACCGCATCCGCATGGTGTCGATGCCGGCCGAGAAGCCGGTGCGCGAAGTGCCGGCCAGCGCGCCGGTGGAAGGGGAGGGCAAGGCATGATTTCCGTAGGCCACTTGCTGGCGCTGGGTGCGGTGCTGTTCTGCATCAGCCTGGCCGGCATCTTCCTCAATCGGAAGAACGTCATCGTCCTGCTGATGTCGATCGAACTGATGCTGCTGTCGGTCAACATCAACTTCGTCGCGTTCTCGCGGGAGCTGGGCGACGCCGCCGGGCAGATCTTCGTGTTCTTCATCCTCACCGTGGCCGCAGCCGAGGCCGCGATCGGCCTGGCGATCCTGGTCACCCTGTTCCGCACCCGGCGCACGATCAACGTGGCCGAAGTCGATACGCTCAAAGGCTGATGCACCGATGACCGGTATGGAAGTCCTCCTCTCCAAGAACGTGCTGCTGGCCATCGTGCTGGCGCCGCTGCTGGGCTCGATCATCGCCGGCCTGTTCGGGCGGCTGGTGGGCCGCGCGGGCGCGCACACGGCCACCATCCTGGGTGTGGCGGTCAGCTGCGCGCTCTCATGCTGGGTGCTGTATCAGCTGGTGGCGCAGGGCGCGTCGCCGTTCAACGAGAACCTGTACACGTTCTTCGAAGTCGGCAATTACACCGGCCACGTCGGCTTCATGATCGATAAGCTGACCGCGATGATGATGGTCGTGGTGACCTTCGTGTCGCTGCTGGTCCACGTCTACACGATCGGCTACATGGCCGAGGACCCGGGTTACCAGCGCTTCTTCAGCTACATTTCTCTGTTCACCTTCAGCATGTTGATGCTGGTGATGAGCAACAACTTCCTGCAGCTGTTCTTCGGCTGGGAAGCCGTCGGCCTGGTGTCCTACCTGCTGATCGGCTTCTGGTTCAAGCGCCCCACGGCGATCTTCGCCAACATGAAGGCGTTCCTGGTCAACCGCGTCGGTGATTTCGGCTTCCTGCTGGGCATCGGCTGCGTGCTGCTGATGTTCGGCACGCTCGACTACGCCACCGTGTTCGCCAATGCGCCCATGTTGGCGGGCAAGGTCGCCCCGGTTTGGTCCGGCGCCATCACGATGTTCGGCCACACCACGCAGATCCTCGACCAGCCGGTCGTCTGGTCGATGGCCACGTTGACCTGCATCTGTCTGTTCATCGGTGCGATGGGCAAGTCCGCCCAGGTGCCGCTGCATGTATGGCTGCCGGATTCGATGGAAGGCCCCACGCCGATCTCCGCGCTGATCCACGCCGCGACGATGGTGACCGCGGGCATCTTCATGGTGGCGCGCATGTCGCCGCTGTTCGAGCTATCGCAGACCGCGCTGGACTTCGTGCTTTTCATCGGCGCGACCACGGCGCTGTTCACCGGCTTGATCGGCATCGTGCAGAACGACATCAAGCGCGTAGTGGCGTATTCCACGCTGTCGCAGCTGGGCTACATGACCGTGGCGTTGGGCGTGTCGGCTTATTCGGCGGCGGTGTTTCACCTGATGACGCACGCCTTCTTCAAGGCGCTGCTGTTCCTGGCGGCCGGTTCGGTCATCATCGGCATGCACCACGAACAGGACATGCGGAAGATGGGCGGCCTGCGCAAGTACATGCCCATCACGTGGATCACCAGCCTGATCGGCACGTTGGCCCTGGTCGGCACGCCGTTCTTCTCGGGTTTCTACTCGAAGGACACCATCATCGAGGCCGCCAAGCACCACCAGCACGTGGCGCACGAGTTCGGCGGCCAGATCGCGGAGATGGGCATGATGGCGCCGCAAGACGTGCACGGCCCGAGCGTCTGGATCGCCAACTATGGTTATTGGGCCGTGCTGCTCGGCGTGTTCGTCACCAGCTTCTACAGCTTCCGGCTGCTTTACCTGACCTTCCATGGCAAGGAACGATTCCGCGACGCGCACGACGATCATGCCCACGGCCACGAGGCGCATGACGATCACGCGCACGACGACCATGCCCATGACGATCACGGGCATGGCCATCACGGCGCGCACGAGCCGCACGAGTCCCCGTGGGTCGTCACCTTGCCGCTGGTGCTGCTGGCGATTCCGTCTATCGTGATCGGTTTCTTCACCATCGGTCCGATGCTGTTCGGTACCGATTGGGCGGGCCACCATGAGGTGACCCCGTTCTTCCTGGGCGCTATCGACTTCATCACTCCCGCATCGGACACGGTGGCGGCGCTCAAGGAAGAGTTCTGGCACGGCCCGATGGGCTATGCCTGGCATGGCATGCAGATGCCGCCGTTCTGGTTGGCTTTCGGCGGCTTCGCGCTGGCGACGTTCCTGTACCTGTTTAAGCCCGAGCTGCCCGGCAAGATCCGCAGCAGCGCCATCGGTGCCTTCTTCACCAATATCCTGGACAAGAAGTACTGGGCCGATCATCTATGGATCAACGGCTTCGCGGGCGGCGGCATCAAGTTGGGCCAGGCCTCGCGTGCGATCGACAGTCATGTCATCGACGGCGCGGCGGTCAACGGCATGGCGAAGCTGGTGGACGTGGGTGCGCAGCTGCTGCGCAAGACCCAGTCCGGCTACCTGTACCACTATGCGTTCGCGATGATCATCGGCCTGATCCTGCTGCTGGGCGCGGTCATCAAGTTTTGGCAGTAACGACCTGACGTAGCCGCTCGCGGAACGTCCTGGCGAAGAACTCAACGGATATCACAACGTGTCGAACTGGCCCCTGCTTAGTGTTCTGATCTGGCTGCCCATCCTGGGCGGCGCGCTGGTGCTCGCGCTCGGCAACGCCCGCGCGAACGCAGCCCGCTGGCTGAGCTTCGCGGTCGCGGTGCTGACCTTCGTGTTCAGCCTGGGCCTGCTGAGCGGCTTCGACTACGCCAACCCGGGCCTGCAGTTCGTCGAAAGCCACGCGTGGATCCCGAGCTTCGACATCCACTACAACCTGGGCGCCGACGGCATCGCCGTCGCTCTGCTGCTGCTCAATACGCTGATCACGGTGCTGACGCTGGCGGGTGCGTGGGGTTCGGTGAACAAGCGGGTGGCCCAGTACGTGGCCGCGTTCCTGATCCTCGAAGGCCTGACCAACGGCATCTTCGCGTCCAGCGACGCGGTGCTGTTCTACGTGTTCTTCGAGGCGATGCTGATACCGATGTTCCTCATCATCGGTGTCTGGGGCGGTCCGCGCCGCATCTACGCGTCGTTGAAGTTCTTCCTGTACACGTTCCTAGGCTCGGTGCTGATGCTGGTCGGCCTGGTGTACCTGTACGTCAAGGGAGGCAGCTTCCAGCTGGCCGACCTGTACGCGATGCCGCTGTCCGCGAAGGAGCAGACCTGGCTGTTCTTTGCCTTCCTGATCGCGTTCGCGGTGAAGATCCCGATGTTCCCGGTGCACACGTGGCTTCCCGATGCGCACGTGGAAGCGCCGACCGCGGGCTCGGTGATCCTGGCAGCGATCGCGCTGAAGATCGGCGGTTACGGCCTGCTGCGTTTCAGCCTGCCGATCGTGCCGGACGCCGGCCACGAGTGGTCTACCTTCGTCATCGTGCTGTCGCTGATCGCGGTGGTCTACGTGGGCCTGGTGGCGCTGGTGCAGGACGACATGAAGAAGCTGATCGCTTATTCGTCGGTCTCGCACATGGGCTTCGTCACGCTGGGCATTTTCATCGCCTTCACCCTGGTGCGCGATTACGGCAACCTGGACGGCGCGCGACTGGGCCTGCAAGGCGCGATGGTGCAGATGATCAGCCACGGTTTCATTTCGGGCGCGATGTTCACCTGCGTGGGCGTGCTGTACGACCGCATGCACACGCGCATGATCAAAGACTACGGCGGCGTCATCAACACGATGCCGTGGTTCGGTGCATTCTTCATCCTGTTCGGCATGGCCAATTCGGGTCTGCCGGGTACCAGCGGGTTCGTTGGCGAGTTCATGGTGATCCTGGCCAGCTTCCAGCAGCACCCGTTGATCGCCTTCTTCGCCGCCGCCACGCTCGTGATCGGCGCCGCGTACACGCTGTGGTTGGTGAAACGCGTGATCCTCGGCGACGTGGCCAATGCCCACGTGGCCGAACTGAAGGACGTCTCCTTGCGCGAGGCGGTGGTGCTGGGTGGCTTCGCACTGTGCGTGCTGGCGCTGGGCGTGTACCCCAAGCCGCTGACCGACCTGATGGAGCCGTCGATCGCGCAACTGGCGATGCAGCTCGCCAACAGCAAGCTGTAAGGAAGAACCATGACGACGCCGATGCCCATCTCCGCCGCCGACCTGCAGCCGCTGCTGCCTGAGTTGACCCTCATCGCCGGTGCGTTCGCACTGCTGATGCTGGACCTGTTCCTGGATGCTTCCCGTCGCGTGCTCACCCACGCCCTGGCGCTGGCCGTGATGGTCGCCGTGGTGTGGATGCTGGCCACGGGCGTGGGCGGGCAGGGCAGTGTGTTCAGCGGCATGTTCGTGCGCGACACCCTGGCCGACGTCAGCAAGGTCGTGATCGTCGCGGTCAGCGCGCTGTCGCTGGTCTACGGCTGGCCCTACCTGCGCGAACGCAACCTGTATCCGGGCGAGGCGCCCGTGCTGGTGATGTTCGCCACCGCCGGCATGATGATGATGGTGTCCGCGGGCAGCCTGGTGATGATGTACCTGGGCCTGGAACTGCTGGCGCTGTGCTCTTACGCCTTGGTCGCGTTGAACCGCGACGACGGGCTGTCGACCGAAGCGGCGATGAAGTACATCGTCCTCGGTTCGCTCGCATCGGGCCTGCTGCTCTACGGCATGTCGCTGGTGTACGGCGCCACCGGTTCGCTGCACCTGCCCGCGATCTTCCAGGCCACGGGTGATGCGCTTGCCGGTGGCGGCGACCAGCGTCTGTTGTTGCTTACGGGCGTGGTGTTCATGGTGGCGGGCGTGGCGTTCAAGCTGGGTGCGGCGCCGTTCCACATGTGGCTGCCGGACGTTTACCAAGGCGCACCGACGCCGGTGACGCTGTTCATCAGCGCAGCGCCCAAGCTCGCAGCGTTCGGCATGGCGTTCCGCCTGCTGCAGGACGGCGTCGGCCCCGCGGCCGCCCAGTGGCAATGGTTGCTCGCTGGCCTGGCCGCGGCCTCACTGGTGATCGGCAACGTCATCGCCATCGCGCAGACCAACCTCAAGCGCATGCTGGCGTACTCCACGGTGTCGCACGTGGGCTTCCTGCTCGTCGGCTTCGCCGGTGGTGGCGAAGTCGGTTACTCGGCGGCCCTGTTCTACGCGATCAGCTACGCCATCATGTCGGCTGCCGCTTTCGGCGCCATCATCGTGCTGTCGCGCCAGGGTTTCGAGGCCGACAAGATCGATGATTTCAAGGGCCTGAACGCCCGCAACCCCTGGCAGGCCGGCCTGGTGCTCTGCGTGATGGCGTCGTTGGCAGGCATTCCGCCGTTCCTGGGCTTCTGGGCGAAGCTCGTGGTGCTGGGTGCCGCGCTGAATGGCGGTTTCCTGTGGCTGGCGATCCTGGGCGTGCTGTGCGCGGTGATCGGTGCGTTCTACTACCTGCGTGTGATCAAGGTGATGTACTTCGACGAACCCGTGGGCGAGTTGCCGCCGCCGCGTGCGGATCGTGTGGTGCCGCTGGTGTTTGGCGTCAACGCGCTGGCCCTGCTGGCCTTGGGTATTGCCTGGAACCCGATCATGGCGTGGTGCAAGCTGGCGTTCGCCGGCTGAGGCGCGCAAGCCCTTGATTGCTGCCGGTGGCGTTACACCGGCGACGCGCGATGAACGCGTTGTTTCAATTTGGTGCATGGCAAGGCTTGCAATGCACCGCCGTATTCATCATAATTTCGCTTCTGCTGCGGGGTGGAGCAGTCTGGCAGCTCGTCGGGCTCATAACCCGAAGGTCGCAGGTTCAAATCCTGCCCCCGCTACCAAGTTTTCCGGTTCATCGGTCGGTACTGCCGATTCGATGTCCGGGCAACTCGGGCACGCAACGACGCATGTTCCCGTCGTTGCACCGACATCCAGCGTTATCGGACAAGGGGCCCGTAGGGCCCCTTGTCGTTTCTGGCGTCATCCGATCCGCATCCACGACACCACGGCACAGACCACGTGAGCGAGAAGGCCAACCACATCGTCGAACTGCTCGCCCCGACCGTCCAGGCGCTGGGGCTTGAGTTGCTCGGCATCGAATACCTGCCGGCCCCCGGCGGCGCGACGCTGCGCCTGTACATCGACGTGCAGGAAGCCGAGCGCGCCACCCGCCACGTCAACATCGAGGACTGCGAAGCCGTCAGCCGCGAGGTTTCCGCGCAGCTGGACGTCGAAGACCCGATCACCGGCAATTACACGCTGGAAGTGTCGTCGCCCGGCGTGGATCGCCCGCTGTTCAGCCTGGCCCAGTACGTCCGCTTCGTGGGCGACTCGGCCAAGGTGGTCATGAAGCTTCCGCAGGATGGCCGTCGCCGCCTGCAGGGCGTGATCAGCCGCATCGAGGGTGGCGACATCGTGTTCACCGTCGATGGCGCCGAGCTGAAAGTCGCTTTCGACAACATCGACAAGGGTCGCCTGGTTCCCGACTGGGCGGCTTTGGGCCTGGCGCCCGAGAAACCCGGTGGTGCCCGCAAGGCTCCCGCCAAGGCGGGCGACGCCAAGCGTGCGCCGGCCAAGAAAGCCAAGAAAAAACCCAACCAACCGGCGGCCCGCAAGCCGCGCGCGGAGTGATCAATGAGTAAGGAATTGTTGCTGGTCGTGGACGCGGTAGCCAACGAGAAGGGCGTGCCGCGCGAAGTCATCTTCGATGCCATCGAAGCCGCCCTGGCGTCCGCCGCCAAGAAGCGCTACCTGGATCAGGACGTGCAGGTGCGCGTCACCATCGACCACAAGGACGGCAGCTACGAGACGTTCCGCCGCTGGGAAGTGGTGGCCGACGACGTGGTGATGGAATCGCCGGATCGCCAGATCCGCCTGATGGACGCCGAGGACGAAGCCGAAGGCGCCGAAGTGGGCGACTGGATCGAAGAGAAGATCGAGAACCCGGATTTCGGCCGCATCGCCGCGCAGGCCGCCAAGCAGGTCATCGTGCAGCGCGTGCGTGAGGCCGAGCGCGCACAGGTGGTCGACGCCTGGAAGGACCGCGTGGGCGAGCTGGTCACCGGTGTCGTCAAGCGCGCCGAGCGCGGCAATATCTACGTGGACCTGGGCGGTAACGCCGAGGCCTTCATCCCGAAGGACAAGGGCATCCCGCGCGACGTGCTGCGCGCCGGCGACCGTGTCCGCGGCTACCTGTTCGACGTGCGTTACGAACCGCGCGGCCCGCAGCTGTTCATCAGCCGCGCTGCCCCGGAATTCATGATCGAGCTGTTCAAGCTCGAAGTGCCGGAAGTGGGCCAGGGCCTGGTCGAGATCAAGGCCTGCGCGCGCGATCCGGGCGACCGCGCCAAGATCGCCGTGCTCGCGCACGACACCCGCACCGATCCGATCGGTGCCTGCATCGGCATGCGCGGTTCGCGCGTGCAGGCCGTGAGCAACGAGCTCAACGGCGAGCGCGTGGACATCGTGCTGTGGAACGACAATCCGGCCACCTTCGTCATCAACGCGATGGCGCCGGCCGAAGTGCAGTCGATCATCGTCGATGAAGAGAAACACTCGATGGACCTGGCCGTGGCGGAAGACCGCCTGGCGCAGGCGATCGGCAAGGGCGGCCAGAACGTCCGCCTGGCCAGCCGCCTGACCGGCTGGCAGCTCAACGTCATGACCGCCGACCAGGTCCAGGCCAAGAGCGAGGCCGAGCAGGCCGTCGCCCGCCAGCTGTTCATGGACAAGCTGGAAGTGGACGACGAAATCGCCGCCATCCTGGTCGCCGAAGGCTTCAGCACGGTCGAGGAAATCGCCTACGTGCCGGTCGGCGAACTGCTGGCCGTGGAAGGCTTCGACGAGGACATCGTCGAAGAGCTGCGCTCGCGTGCCCGCGATGCGCTGCTGAATGAGGCGCTGGCCGAGGAAGAAGGCCTGGAGGAGAACCACCCGGCCGAGGACCTGCTGGCCCTGGAAGGCATGGACGAGGAGACCGCATTCGCGCTCGCTTCGCACGGCGTCCGCACCAGCGAGGACCTGTCCGACCTGGCCGCCGACGAAGTGGTCGAGTTCGGCATCGAGGGCCTGGACGGCACGCGCGCCGCCGCGCTGATCCTGGCCGCCCGCGCCGAGGAGATCGCCCGGTTGGAACGCGGCGCATGAGCCAGCGATGAACACCGCCCTGGCACCCGCAGGGCTTAGAATCCGCGTTCCCTTCTGGGTTGGAGGGGCGCAACACAGAACCTAGGATCCGAATGTCGCAGCAAACCACCATCCGCAAGCTTGCCGAACTGGTCAACACGCCGGTCGAGAAACTGCTGGAGCAGCTGGCCGAGGCCGGCATGAGCTTCAGCGGCCCCGACCAGGTCGTGACCAGCATGGAAAAAGTGAAGCTGCTCGGCTTCCTCAAGCGCTCGCACGGCAAGACCGAGAGCGTTGCGGATGATGCCGCGCCCAAGAAGATCACCCTGGCCCGTCGCAAGGTCCAGGAAGTGACGGTCGCCGCCGGTCGCAGCAAGACGACCGTCAACGTCGAAGTGCGCCAGAAGCGCACCTACGTGAAGCCGACCGACGCCGAATCCGCCAGCACCAACTGGCAGAACGAGGCCGATCCCGAACGCGCCGAGATCCTGCGCAAGCTGGAGGAGTCCCGCCAGCGCAACCTCGACGAACAGCAACGCCTGGCCCAGGAAGATGCCAAGCGCGCCGAGGAACTCGAGCGCCGCCGCCAGGAAGAGGCCGCTGCCCGCGCCGAGGCCGATGCCGCGCGCGCGCAGGCCGATGCCGAAGCCGCCGCGTTGGCGGCCGGTGCCGTGGCCGTGGATGGCGACGAGACCGCGCGTCCGGCCAAGACCGGTACCCCGGGGCACCACGTGCCGAAGATGGTCGTGCGCAAGGATCCGCCGCGCACCGACGATCGCAACAATGCCGCCGCCGCCAAGCACAAGACCCGTGGTTCCCACGCGATGGTGGCCGGCGTCGAGGACGACGACAACACCAGCCGTTTCGCCGGCCAGCTGCACCTGTCCGCGGCCGATCGTGCCCGTCGCGGTGCTTCGCGCGGCAAGCCCAAGCCGCCGCGCCGCCATGAGCAGAGCCGCGGTGGCGGCGGTGCGCACGGCTTCGAACGTCCGACGGCCCCGATCGTGCGCGAAGTGGCGATCGGCGAGACGATCACCGTGGCCGATCTGGCGCAGAAGCTCGCGCTGAAGGGCGGCGACGTGGTGAAGGCGTTGTTCAAGATGGGCGTGATGGCCACCATCACCCAGTCCATCGATCACGACACCGCTGCGCTGATCACCGAAGAGCTCGGCCACAAGGCCGTGCACGCCGACGCCAACGACGTCGAGAACGAACTGCTCGCGCACTCCGAAGAGCAGCAGGGCGAGAAGGTCGCGCGTCCGCCGGTGGTCACCATCATGGGCCACGTCGACCACGGCAAGACCTCGTTGCTGGACTACATCCGCCGCACCAAGATCGCCAGCGGCGAAGCCGGCGGCATCACCCAGCACATCGGCGCCTACCACGTCGAAACGCCGAAGGGCGTCATCAGCTTCCTGGATACCCCGGGCCACGCCGCGTTCACCGCGATGCGTGCCCGTGGCGCCAAGCTGACCGACATCGTGGTGCTGGTCGTGGCCGCGGACGACGGCGTCATGCCGCAAACCCGCGAAGCCATCCAGCACGCGAAGGCGGCCAAGGTGCCGCTGATCGTGGCCGTCAACAAGATCGACAAGTCCGACGCCGACCCGCTGCGCGTGAAGAACGAGCTGCTGGCCGAGGAAGTGGTTGCCGAAGATTTCGGTGGCGACACCCAGATGGTGGAGATCTCCGCCAAGACGGGCCAGGGCGTGGACAACCTGCTGGACGCCATCTCGATCCAGGCCGAACTGCTGGAACTGAAGGCCGTGGAAGACGGTCGCGCCAGCGGCGTGGTCATCGAATCCTCGCTGGACAAGGGCCGCGGCCCGGTCGCGACGGTGCTGGTGCAGCAGGGCACCCTGAAGAAGGGCGATTACCTGGTCTGCGGCATCCAGTACGGCCGCGTGCGTGCGCTGTTCGACGAAACCGGCAGCCAGCCGGCTTCGGCGGGTCCGTCGATCCCGGTGCAGGTGCTGGGTCTCTCCGGCGTGCCGGAAGCGGGCGACGACTTCGTCGTCGTCGGCGACGAGCGCCTGGCCAAGGATGTGGCGCAGCAGCGCGACACCAAGCGCCGCGAGTCGCGCCTGGTGCAGTCCGCCGGCAGCCGCATGGAAGACATCATGGCGCAGCTGGGCAAGGGCGAAGGCCAGCTCAGCCTCAACCTGATCGTCAAGGCCGACGTGCAGGGTTCGGTGGAGGCGCTGCGTCATTCGCTGACGGCGCTGTCCAACGAATCGATCCGCATCAACATCATCCACTCCGGCGTGGGCGGCATCACCGAGTCCGACGCGAACTCCGCGGTCACCTCGAAGGCCACCGTCATCGGCTTCAACGTGCGTGCCGACGCCTCCGCGCGTCGCATCATCGAAGCCAACGGCGTGG
This sequence comes from Pseudoxanthomonas sp. YR558, assembly GCF_900116385.1. Lineage (NCBI taxonomy): Bacteria > Pseudomonadati > Pseudomonadota > Gammaproteobacteria > Lysobacterales > Lysobacteraceae > Pseudoxanthomonas > Pseudoxanthomonas sp. YR558. The sequence goes on from NZ_FPCI01000002.1 coordinate 1,156,667, forward strand.
ACCTGCGTTACTTCTCGATCATCTATGACGTGATCGACCAGGTGAAGCAGGTGGCGTCCGGCCTGCTGGGCGTGGAGATCCGCGAGGAAATCATCGGCATCGCCGAAGTGCGCGACGTGTTCCGCAGCTCCAAGTTCGGCGCGGTCGCGGGCTGCATGGTGGTCGAAGGCACGGTCAAGCGGAACAAGCCGATCCGCGTGCTGCGCGCGAGCACCGTGGTGTTCGAAGGCGAGCTGGAATCGCTGCGCCGCTTCAAGGAGAACGTCGACGAAGTGCGTAATGGCACCGAGTGCGGTATCGGCGTGAAGGCCTACAACGACGTCCAGCCGGGCGACCAGATCGAGTGCTTCGAGCGCATCGAAGTGCAGCGCACGCTCTGATCATGCCGACCAAGTCGTTCCATCGCACCGACCGCGTGTCCGCCCAGCTCCGCCGGGAGCTGGGTACGTTGGTGCACGAGGCCGTGCGCGAGCACGGCCTGCCGTCGGTCAGCGTGTCCGACGTCGAAGTCACCCGCGACATGGCGCACGCCAAGGTGTTCGTTACCGCGTTGATGCCCGAGCGTTCCATCGAGGCCGTGAAGGGCCTGAAGGAACTCGCCTGGGGCCTGCGCATGGAACTGGCGCGTCGCGTGAAGATGCGCCACGTGCCGGAGCTGCATTTCCACTACGATGATTCCGTCGATCGCGGCGAACGCATCGAGAACCTGCTGCGCGACCTGCCGCCGCCGCCGGCCGACGACGACAACGCGTAAAGCGGTAGCCCACGTTCTCCGTTGGCCTGTGGCCATGGCGGCGTCGGTGCATCAGCATCGCGGGCATGGACCCCATGCGGGCCAGGATGCCTGCTCCCACCAAGGAATGCGCGCGCTCCGATGTCGCTGCCGAAGCTCAAATTCCGTCCGCTGGATGGCCTACTGCTGCTGGACAAGCCCCAGGGCATGAGTTCGAACGCGGCCCTGCAGGTCGCGCGGCGCCTGTTCCGGGCGGAGAAGGGCGGGCATACCGGCAGCCTGGACCCGTTGGCGACCGGCCTGCTGCCCCTGTGCTTCGGCGAGGCGACCAAGATCGCCGGTTTGCTGTTGGGTTCCCGCAAGGCTTATGACACCGTCGCGGTGCTGGGCACCACCACCGATACCGATGACGCCGATGGTGCGCCGCTGCGCGAACGCCCGGTGCCGCCGCTGGACCGCGCGAGCGTCGAGGCCGCGCTGGCGCCGCTGATCGGCCGCATCCGCCAGCGCGCCCCGATCTACTCGGCCCTAAAGCAGGGTGGGGAGCCGCTTTACACCAAGGCCCGTCGCGGCGACGTCATCGAAGCGCCCGAGCGCGACGTCGAGGTCCACGGCATCGAGATCCTGGACATCGCACCCGGACGCTTGTCGCTGCGGGTGGAATGCGGTTCCGGCACCTACGTGCGTAGTTTGGTGCGCGACCTCGGCGAAACGTTGGGGTGCGGGGCGCATGTTGGGGCGTTGCGACGTCTGTGGGTCGAGCCGTTCAGGCAGCCGCAGATGTATCGCCTGGACGACCTACAGGCGCTGGCTGAACAGGGTGGCGAAGCCGCACTCCAGGCCTGTCTGCTGCCTATAGAGTCAGGTCTTACCGGATTCCCGCGTGTCGATGTCGACGCTACCGGCGCGCGTCGCCTGGCCCAAGGCCAGCGTCTGCCCGGCTATCCCGTCAGTGACGGGCCGGTCGCGGTGCATGGGCCGGAAGGGCGCGTCCTGGGGCTTGGCGCCGTGTCGGGAGACGGAACACTGTCGCCTCAGCGCCTGTTCGCCTGGACGGTCGCTGGCACGGCCACCAAGGGCGGCAACAGTCAATAAAACCTTGTTTCACAAGGGCCCGGCGGCTACACTACGCCGCCGGTTTTATGCCGGCACCTCAGTTATTTCCCGTTTCAAGAATGGCGAGCCAGGCGGTGCGCGCGGAGGACAGCCCGCGTTCCTGCAGGCCACGCATCACAACAGAGAGAAACCATGTCCATCGATACCCAGAAAGTCATCGCCGAGAACGCCCGTGGCACCAACGACACCGGCTCCCCGGAAGTGCAGGTCGCCCTGATCACCGCTCGCATCGAGCACCTGAGCGGCCACTTCAAGACCCACAAGAAAGATCACCACAGCCGTCGTGGTCTGTTGCAGCTGGTCAACCGCCGCCGCAGCCTGCTTGATTACCTCAAGAAGAAAGACAACGAGCGCTACAAGACCCTGATCGAAAAGCTCGGTCTGCGTCGCTGATATACCCCCGACCGCGGCGCAGAGATGCGCCGCGGTTTGCATTTCAGGGAACGGAATGCGCTGCATCCGCTGGCCGCACCGGGCCCGCCCTCCTCAGTTTCATCGGCCGGACGCATCCGGCCAGCCGCACGCGACAAGGGTCGCGTGAGGTCCAACCCGAACAAGGCATCCCAAGGAAACCCCCGTGGCAAAAATCACCAAAACCTTCCAGTACGGCAAGCACCAGGTCACCCTGGAAACCGGCGAAATCGCCCGTCAGGCCGGCGGCGCTGTCATCGTCAAGTTCGACGACACCGTGCTGCTGGTCACCGCCGTGGCGGCGAAGTCGGCCCGTGAAGGCCAGGACTTCTTCCCCCTGACGGTCGACTACCAGGAGAAGTTCTACGCCGGCGGCCGCATCCCCGGTGGCTTCTTCAAGCGCGAAGGTCGCGCGACCGAGAAGGAGACGCTGATCTCCCGTCTGATCGATCGCCCGCTGCGTCCGCTGTTCCCGGAAGAATTCCGCAATGAAGTGCAGGTCATCGCCACGGTGATGTCGCTGAACCCGGAAATCGACGGCGACATCCCGGCCCTGATCGGCGCCTCCGCCGCCGTCGCCCTGACCGGCGCGCCGTTCAACGGCCCGATCGGCGCCGCGAAGGTCGGCTACATCAACGGCGAGTACGTGCTGAACCCGACCGTCAGCGAGCTGAAGGACTCCAAGCTCGAGCTGGTCGTCGCCGGTACCTCCAACGCCGTGCTGATGGTCGAATCCGAAGCCGCCGAGCTGTCGGAAGACGTGATGCTGGGCGCCGTGATGTTCGGCCACCGCGAAATGCAGAAGGTCATCAACATCATCAACGAGCTGGTGGTCGAAGCCGGCACGAAGAACTGGGACTGGTCCGCACCGGCCAAGAACGAAGCGCTGGTCTCCGCGCTGAAGGAAGCCGTGGGCACCCAGCTCGACAGCGCCTTCCAGGTGCGCGACAAGCTGCAGCGCCGCGACGCGATCTCGGCCATCAAGAAGGATGTCCTGCAGCAGCTGGCCGGTCGTGCCGAAGCCGACGGCTGGGCCGCCGGTGCGCTGTCGAAGGAATTCGGCGAGCTGGAATACCAGACCATGCGCGGTTCCGTGCTGGCCACCAAGGTCCGCATCGACGGCCGCGCGCTCGACACCGTTCGCCCGATCTCCTCCAAGGTCAGCGTGCTGCCGCGCGTGCACGGCTCCTCGCTGTTCACCCGTGGTGAGACGCAGGCGATCGTCGCCGTCACCCTCGGTACCGCACGCGATGGCCAGGTGATCGACGCCGTCGGCGGCGAGTGGAAGGACCACTTCCTGTTCCATTACAACTTCCCCCCGTTCTCGGTGGGCGAAGCCGGCCGCATGATGGGCCCGAAGCGTCGCGAAATCGGCCACGGCCGCCTCGCCAAGCGCGGCGTGCTCGCCGTGATGCCGACGATGGAATCCTTCCCGTACACGATCCGCGTGGTCTCGGAAATCACCGAGTCGAACGGTTCGTCCTCGATGGCCTCGGTCTGCGGCAGCTCGCTGGCGCTGATGGATGCCGGCGTGCCGATCACCGCACCGGTCGCAGGCATCGCGATGGGCCTGGTGAAGGAAGGCAACGACTTCGTCGTGCTGAGCGACATCTTGGGTGACGAAGACCACCTGGGCGACATGGACTTCAAGGTCGCCGGTACCGCCAACGGCGTGTCCGCGCTGCAGATGGACATCAAGATCGAAGGCATCACCGAAGAGATCATGAAGCAGGCGCTGACGCAGGCGAAGGCCGGCCGACTGCACATCCTGGGCGAAATGGCCCACGCGATGACCGCACCGCGCCAGGAACTGAGCGAGTTCGCGCCGCGCCTGATCACCATCAAGATCCACCCCGACAAGATCCGCGAAGTGATCGGCAAGGGCGGTTCGGTGATCCAGGCCATCACCAAGGAAACCGGCACCCAGATCGACATCCAGGACGACGGCACCATCACCATCGCCTCGGTGAACGGCGCCGCCGGCCAGGCCGCGAAGGCCCGCATCGAGCAGATCACGTCCGACGTCGAGCCGGGCCGCATCTACGAAGGCAAGGTCGCCAAGATCATGGACTTCGGTGCGTTCGTCACCATCCTGCCGGGCAAGGACGGCCTGGTGCACGTCTCGCAGATCTCCAACGATCGCGTCGAGAAGGTCAGCGACGCGCTGAAGGAAGGCGACGTGGTCAAGGTCAAGGTGCTGGAAGTCGACAAGCAGGGCCGCATCCGCCTGTCGATCAAGGCCGTGGAAGAAGGCGAGGGCGTGTCGGCCGAGTAAGCCGCACGACATCGCGATGCGATACGGAAAAGCGGGCTTCGGCCCGCTTTTTCTTTGTCCACCTTCCGAACACCAGGCACGCAGGACACAGCGTCTCCATGCGTGCGAAGAAAGCGATCATGACGTCGACGATAATGGCGGCCATGGATTCGACGAACACACGCGCAGGCGCACCGGCGGCGCTCTGGTCCGGCCGCGGGCTGGTATTGCTCGGCATCGTGCTGTCCGCGTTCAACCTGCGCACGGCCGTCACTTCGCTGACGCCACTGCTCGACACGCTGGGCGATACATTCGGTTTTGGCGCCACCATGACCGGCGTGTTCGGCATGCTGCCGACGGCTGCGTTCGCGTTGTTCGGCGTGGCGACGCCGGCGCTCGCGCATCGCATCGGCCTGGAGCGGACCGCGTTGCTGGCGATGCTGTTGGCCATGCTGGGTCTCTTGCTGCGCAGTGCCGCAGGCGATACCACCGCGTTGATGGCCGCGTCGCTGACCGCGCTCGCCGGCATGGGCATCGGCAACATCGTGTTGCCGCCGCTGGTGAAGCGCTACTTCGCCGATCGCGTGGGCACGGTCAGCACGCTGTACATCACCGTGCTGCAGGCCGGCACCATCCTGCCCGCGTTGGTTGCGGTGCCGGTGATGGAAGCCGCCGGCTGGCGCATCTCGCTGGGCCTGTGGGCGGTGTTCGCCGCCGCATCGGCGGTGCCGTGGTGCCTGGTGCTGTGGCAGGAACGCAGCAAGGCCTCGCCCCTGGCGCGCACGCACGATGCAGCCGTCACCGTCGACGATGAAGCGCCCGAACTCGCCGCACCGCGTCCCGCCGGTCGCGCGTGGCGTTCGCCGGTGGCCTGGGGCATGGCACTGATGTTCGGCATGACCTCGCTGGTGACCTATTCGATGTTCACCTGGCTGCCGAAGCTGTTGGTCGAAGCCGGCGGCACGCCTGCATTGGGCGGCACGATGGTGGCGCTGTTCTCCACGCTGGGACTGGTGGCCTCGCTCACCATGCCGTTGATCGCGGTCCGCATGCGCAACCCCTTCATCGTGGTCGTGGTCTGCGCCGGCTTCTACGCTTCCGCTTTTGCTGGCCTGCTGCTGGCGCCGATGGCAGCGCCCGCGCTATGGGTCGCGCTGCTCGGCTTGGGGCCGAGCACCTTCCCGCTGTCGTTGACGATGATCAACCTGCGCACGCGCACGCCGGAGGGTTCGGCCGCGCTGTCGGGCTTCATGCAGGGCGTGGGCTACACCTTGTCCTGCGCGGGACCGCTGGCGTTCGGCCTGCTGCACGAATACACGCATGGCTGGGCGTTGCCGATGGCGTTCCTGGCGGCGTGCGTGGGCGTATTGCTGGTGGGCGGTTACCTGGCCTGCCGGCCTCGGTATCTGGAAGACACCTGGCATGCGTGAGTAGGATGGGGGAGAGCGGCAAGCGTCCCCATCACGCTGGCTTCCCTGTGTTGCGCGATGGGTGTGGCTTCACTCGACCCATCCCCTGATCCGGCGTGGCCATGATGCGCATCGACAAGGCACAACTCCGACAAACGATCATCGGCACCGGCACGGTGGGTGCCCTCTTTGGCATGGTGCCCGTCCTCGCGGTCCTGGCATTCGAATCGGAATACGGCCGCCACGCGGCGCCCGCCCGCTCATGGTTCGTCCAGGCCTTCGAGCTCGGTCTGGTCCTGCTGGGCAGCATCGCGTTCTGCATCATGGTCTTCGGCCTCGTGCCCATGGCATTGCAGCTCGGCTTCGTCTGGCTGGCGCGCCGCTGGACCGGGCGCGCCTGACACGGCACCCTTGTCGTGGACCTTGATCGAGGCGTGTCCTACGTGATCTTCGTCGTCGAAACGGAAGAACGCGCGCTTACGGTCTATCCGAGCGAAGCCGAGGCGGTTGCGTATTGCGAAGGACTCGACGTGGAAGCGGCGGTGTGGTTGTTCTGGGCGTCGGACGGGTCTCCCCTCCAGCCGGAATTCACGATTCCCAACACGCGTGGTGGGTTCACTGTCGGGAACGGAACCTATCACCTGGTACCGGCCGAACCCGATCATCACGCACCCCTGAGCGAGGCGCTCGACGAGATCCTGCGGCTTGAATCGAATCCGTTCTTTACATCATTGGCGGACGTCAGGGCTCATCTGGCTTGAGCGCTGGACGCGGCGGGCGCGATCAGATCATCCGCGCGAACCGCATCCAGTCCGCCGTGCGTTGCGCGCCGAGTTCGAACGAGTGCGCCGGCGCCCAGCCCAGCCGTTCTTTGGCGAGTTCGTTCGACACCCAGGAGCGGTAGGCCTCGCGTACCACCCGGCCTTCGCTGGGCATGCGTACCGAGGGTGCATCCCCGACGTGCGCGGCAGGGCGACGGCCCTGCAGTCGCGACTTGATCATGATCTTCTGCTCGGGGGTGATGCGCCGGGCGACCATTTCCTTGGTGCCGCGGATCAACTGCCCCAATGACGGGATGGTGCCGAGCTGGGCATGGAAGGCGGGGGAGACCGCCAGCCGCACTGCCGCCTTGACGCTGTCGCGCGCACGCGGTCGCCTGGCCTTCCAGTACGCGGAGATCTCGTCGAGCGAGTGGTCGTGGACGGTTTTCGCGCCCTCCACCATGCCGGCGAAGGTGGTGATGAAATCGCCCCAGGAGGTGCGGCCGTCGCCGTTGATCAGGAACGCACCGCCGACCGCGTCGTCGCGCTCCAGCGACGCCATGATCGCATCGCAGACGTCGTCGACGTAGACCGCGTTGCAGATGCCGCGGCCGCCATCGATCAGGCTGATCTTGCCCGCCCGCGCGTCCTGCACCACCGGGGTGACGAAGAAGCTGAAAGGTCCGTAGACGATGGTCGGGCGCAGAATGACCGTCTCGAGCGCGCCGCGCTTGCCGGCGGCCGCGACCACCGCTTCGGACGCTGCCTTGGCATCGGAATAGACCTCGCCCCAGCGCTCGATCGGTGCGGTGGCCTCGGTCAACACCTCAGGCTTCGGCGACGGCCCGTGCACCGCCATCGAACTGACGTGGACGAAGCGGCGGACGCCGGCACGCGTGCAGGCATCGACGAGTTGCCGTACCTGCTTCTCGGCGCTCTCGTCGTCGCCGTGGGCGAGGTTGACCACGGCGTCGCAGCCTTCCACCGCGCGCGCCAGGCTGGCGGCATCCATCATGTCGCCGGCCACCAGGTCGACGTCGAGCCGGGCGATGCGTGCGGCGCGCGAGAAGTCGCGCACCATCGCGCGGTACGGCACGCGGTACTGGAGCGACAGCAGTTCGCACAGACGCGAGCCGATGAAGCCCGTAGCGCCGGTGACGAGGATCCGAGTCGGCGTCATGCCATGGCCTCCTTGTGCGCCATCCACGGCTGCGCCATCGGCGTGCGCCGGGCATAGGCGGTCTCGATGACGGCGAGCGCACGCAGGGCGGATTCGCCGGTCACGAACGGCGCCCGCCGTTCGCGGACCGCACCGATGAAGTCTTCCAGCTGCAGGCGGTAGTGGCTACGCGCGTCCCAATGCCGGGCGCATGGGATCTGCATCTCCATCGGCCCGCGGCGCGTGTTCCTGTGCAGGGTCAGCATGCGCGGTTCGGAGGTCGAAGCTTCGAGCGTGCCGCGCTCACCGACGACCCGGATGCTGCGGCGCAGGCGGTGCGACCAGCTGAATTCCAGGCGCGCCGGCACCGGACGCCCGCCGATCTGCAGGGTGCCGGTGAGCTTCGCGTTGCTCTCGAAGCCACCGAACGCATCGTCCTCGTAGGCGATGTGGTCGAGATCGCCGAACAGCCACAGCATCCGATCGAGCAGATGCACACCGGTATCGAAGAGGACGCCGCCGCCGGTCGCGCTGCGGTCGAAGTAGCTGTTGCTCGCCATGGGCCAGTCCAACAGCGCGCCGTCCTCGACGATCACCTCGCGGACCTCGCCGATCTCGCCGTCGTCCACCAGGTCGGCCAGCCAGCGGTTGTGCGGGAAGAACCGCATCATCAGCGCGACCGCCAACACGCGGTCGGTCCGGCGCGCGGCATCGACCATCCTCTGGCCGTCGGCGACGGTGATCGCCAGCGGCTTCTCGCACAGTACGTCGATGCCCATCTCCATCAACTGGAGGGCGACGGGCGCATGGAAGCGCGGCGGAACGGCGACGATGGCGGCGTCGACCTTGCCGGCCAGGTCGGCGAGCTCGGTGGTGATCTCCGCATCGAGGCCGCTGGTGAGCGCGGTCCGCGTCGCATTGCTGCGCTCGCGGTCGCACAGCACGGTGACTTCGACGCGACGGTCCGCGGTGATGACCGGCAGATGCGCCTCGCGGGTGATCGCGCCACAGCCGACAATGCCCAGCCGCACGGGCCGGTTCGAATCGAGATTCGTCAAGGTTCCTTCCCCCTATCCACACATCCGATACGGGAATAGGGGGGCAAAGCGGCCATGGGCCGTAGGCGTGGCGCCTTCAACCGCCCAGCTTGATCTCCAGCTTCGCCCGCATCTGCCGGCGGAACGTGTTGGCCAGCGTGGCGAAGCCAGCGCCGGTAGGGTGCATCTCGTCGAGCCACTGGTCGCTGCGGGTCAGCACGCCGCGCAGGTCGACGAAGTCGAAGACCTTGCCGGTGGTGCGGTCGTCGCGCAGCGGCACCAGCACGCGGTCGACGAAGCCGTCGATCAGCAGACGGGCGAACTCGCGCTGTTGTTCGATGCGCGGCAGCACATGCGCGACCTTGTTGCCGATCCACGGGCCCACGCCTTTCTTCAGCAGCGCGGCGGCCCCCAGGTTGCCTAGGGTCAGCTGCGCCGCGCGGCCCAGCTCGCGTGGGTAGTCGTAGGTGTGCGCCAGGATGGGCGTGTGCGGACGAATGGCCTGGAAGGCGGTGACGAAGGCGCGATAGCGGTCCAGCACCTCGGCGTAGCGGCCCGTGTCCACGACGCGCTGGAACGCCGCCGTGGGGCTCATTGGCGACGCGCCGCGGAATGTCGTCTGCAGGAAGGTATCGACGAAGTCATTGCCGCCGGCGCTGATCAACACCAGGTCGAATGCAAAGCCGCGGTACCACGAGGACAGATCGCGGATGCCGCGCGTGGTGAACATGTCGACCGCCAGGTCACCGCTGTCCTCGGTACGGAAGAACAGACCGCCCGCGCCGAACAGCGGCACGCCCTTCTTTTCGTCCTCGGGCGCGGGGTACACCAGCCAGTCCAGCAGGTTCATCGACAACGGCGTCGAGAACCACGAGTCACCCTCGCAGAACACGATCGGCGTGGAGGCGAAGGCCTCCGGCTTGCGGGCGAGCGCCCGGTACAACGTGCGGAACTCACCGCGGCGGGTGGTCATCAATGACTGCGAAGCGGGCATTGTGTTTCTCCATGGGGCAGGGGTCCCCTGAGGGACCAACGCACGCGGTGGGCCAGGGCGGCCGTCACGCGCTGCAGACGACACCGCGCGCGTCGATACTGACGTGGTGCGGGTGACGACTCATCCCACAGAAGCGGCGTGCGAGGCTTCGGCACTTGAAGCGACAAGCGTATCTGGCTCGTGCGCGACATTCTCGTGTCGCCGGCGAAACGCTGAAGGTCGCACGCGCGTCTTTTTCGCTGACGTGTCAGAGGCCGAATCTCGCCTGCGAATCTTCCAGAATCGATGACGAGCCCCCGAGGGTCGCGCATGACACGCGGGGTGCGGCGCATGAGGTGGGAGGTGTCGAAGGCCGGCCTATCGGCGCCGTGTTCCGGGCGCGCGCGGCCTCCGTCGTCCCGGCCATACCGAGCGTTCACAGGAAGTCACAACGACTTCCGGCAGGGGTTTGCCGACCGGGGCGGTGCTATCTAGTCGGTTTCCTGACACCGCTGGGGAGCACCGCATGACCACCCGTCGTGACCTGTTCAAGCTGGGCGCGCTGGCCGCTGCCGCGGCCGCGTTGCCGTCGTTCGCCTCCGCCGCCAGCGAGGCCAAGCCCGTGGGCAAGGCGGCCAAGCCGCTGAATATCCTGATCCTCGGTGGCACCGGCTTCACCGGACCGTTCCAGGTCGAGTACGCGCTCAAGCGCGGGCACAAGGTCACGCTGTTCAACCGCGGCAAGCGCCCGTCGCCGGAGTGGCCGTCGGCCGTCGAGCAGTTGCACGGCGACCGCAACACCGGCGACCTCGCCGCGCTGAAGGGCCGCAAGTGGGACGTGTGCATCGACAACCCCACCAGCCTGCCGTTCTGGGTGCGCGATGCCGGCCAGGTGCTGAAGGGCAACGTGGGCCACTACCTCTTCATCTCCACCATCTCGGTGTATGCCGACGGCAGCAAGCCGGGCATCAACGAGGCCTCGCCGCTGGCGCAGTACAAGGGCAAGGATGCGATGGCCGAAACGCAGCAGACGCTGCGCGCCGACATCGAGAACCTCTATGGCCCGCTGAAGGCGCTGAGCGAAGCCGAAGCGCACAAGCAGTTCGGCAAGAACGTCACCATCGTGCGGCCCGGTTACATCGTCGGCCCGCGCGACGAGACCGACCGTTTCACCTACTGGCCGCATCGCGTGGCGCAAGGCGGCGAGATCCTGGTGCCGGGCGATGGCCAGGACCCCATCCAGATCATCGACGGCCGCGACCTGGGCGAATGGATGATCCGTTTGGCCGAGGCGCGCACGCTGGGCACCTTCAACGCCTGCGGCCCGGACTATTCGCTGTCGATGGACGCCATGCTCTACGGCTGCCAGGCCGTCACCGGCGGCGGCATGACGCTGACCCACGTGCCGCCCGCGTTCCTTGACGAGCAGCAGGTCGGCCTGCCGATCTGGGTGCCGTCGAAGGACAACCCGTACGCGGGCTACGGCGCGGTCAGCAACCAGCGCGCGGTCGCCGCGGGGCTCACGTTCCGTCCGCTCGCCACCACGGTGGAAGACCTGCTGGCGTGGTTCCGCAGCCTGCCGGCCGAACGCCAGGCGAAGCTGGGTGCGGGCATCCCGCGCGAGAAGGAAGCCGAACTGCTGAAGGCGTGGCACGCGCGCAAGGGCTGAGGCTTGCGCGCTGTCAGGGCGATCCGCACTCCTGGCGCTCCACGTCGCGGGTATGTCCGAACACCGCGCCACGCACGTTCGCGGGGAGTGCCGGCTGCGCGCGCAGGTGGTCCGCCGCCTGCGCCCGCGCACGAGCCAGGGAGGCGGCGTCCAGATCCTGCTCCAGATTGCGCACGGTCTGGTCGATGAAAGACCGCGGCGTAGCGAAGCGCACTTCATCGCGCATCAGCGACTGCGCATACAGATAGAGCGCGAGGGCCTGCGATCGGTCGGGTGTCACCGCCTGCGCCAGCAGGTGGCGTCGGCCGGGTTGTGCGGGATTGTGGGCCGCGGCAAGCGCGAGGACCGTGGGCAGGTCGCCTTTGGCGATCGCGCGCTTTGCGAGGGTTTCCGCTTCGCGCTGGTAGACGCGCAGGTTGTCCAGGTTTTCCAGCGTTTCGTTCATGCGGAATGCGTTGCCGACCGCGTAGTGGCGCATCGCCACGACGTTGCCGCCTAGCGCCGCGGTGCGCCAGTACTGCAGGCGTTGGCGAGCACTGATCGCAGGCACGCCTTCGCAATGCGCGCTTTCCTCCAGCACGCGTTCTGCACCTGCAGCCACCGCCTGTTGCGTCTGGCGAATCGTAGCCTGCAGTTCGGGGGTCATCCTGGTGCCGGGTGGCAGGCGGACGTTCGTCGACCTCATGGCCTCCGAGACGCTGGACAACTGCATTGCGATGCGGTCGCAGTACTCCATCTCGGCCGCGAGCCTGCAAGCGGCATCCGGCTCGCCCGCATCCGCGCGTGCGCGCAGGTCGGGCAGTACGTCGCGCAAAGGCCGTGCGGCGTCGGGCAACGGTCGGTTGGTCGGCCGTGATCCTGCATTCACGGGGCGCGAGGGCGGAGCCAATTCAGTGCGTGCGGCATCCCGCGCGGGTGAATCCGCTCCTTCCGACGTCACGGTTGTCGGGCCCTGGGTGCGCCCCAGCCACCAGCCCAGTCCACCCACGGCGAATACCAGCAACAGTGCGGAGAACCCGCGGTACGCGCGCGATACAGGCATCCTTGTGATCTCCCGGCATCCATGGCGAGCGTCTAGCTCACCATGGCGATGCGCCGAGGGCAAGCCGCCTTCGGATCAACGCTCCCGGCGCACCAGCATGCGATCCACCGGACCGCGACGCTGCCAGTCGGGCACGACGCGTTCGGCGGTGGCGCTGTCCGAGGGTGTCGCGGTCGCCGCGCCCGGCACGACCAGCGAAGGAATCGATGCCGTGACGGCGGCCTCTTCCAGCTTCGGCGCGAGGTCGGTGCCCTGCACGAGCCCCAACGGCGCGTAGCCGGCGTAACCCGGGAATACCTGGCTGAGATTGGCGTTGCCCATCCGGCGGATCAGGATTTCCGAGAGCACGCGGCGGTAGTCGGTGGTCACCGGCACGTCGCCGAACGTGGGCGAGAGTGTTTCCGGATTCAGGCCGGGCCAACTGCCGTAGAAGCGACGGCCGTTGACCGCGCCGCCCAGCACCAGCATCGGATTGCCATAACCATGATCGGTGCCGCCATTGGCGTTCGCGCGCACGCGGCGGCCGAATTCGGACTGCACCACCACGGTCACCCGCGCCATTTCGCCGGTGCCGTTGAGTTCGGCGTAGAACGCGGCCAGCGCGGCGGACAGTTCGTTGATCTTGTTCTGGTAGTAGTTGTAGCCGCTGCCGGCGGTGCCTTGGCCTTCGTGCGTGTCCCAGCCGCCGAGATCGAGCGTGGCGTAGCGCAGGCCCAAATCGAAGCGGATCGATTGCGCGATGGTCCACAACTGCTGGGCGAAGTTGCCGGTCGGCCAACTCGCCGGCAGGCTGGCGTAACCCTGCTGGCCGATCAGGCGCAGTGCGCCATCGGCGCGACGGCCGGCAGTCTCGAGCCCAGTCTGGCCGTTCCACAACGCCCCCACGGTTTCGGCCACGCCGCGCAGCCCGGCGGGCGAATCCGACCGCGTACGCTGCCAGCTCCACGCCGTGGTGTTGAGCGAGAAGTCGGAGGGGCTGCTCATCGTCATCGCATCTACGGCGCCCATCAATCCGGCGGGTTGTGTGCCGCTGATGCCGAGAGCGGGCAAGGTGCCGGTGCCGTTCGGTCGCGTTTCCCACGCGCGGGTCATCCAACCGGTGGGTGAGCCGTACTTCCCAGGCGTGCCCAGGTCGATGTACAGCTGCGCATCGAAATGGCTGCGGGTCACCGTGGTCGCCATGCCGCAGGCGTGCACGATGGCGAGCTTGCCGTCGTTCCACAGATCCCGCAGGCCCGTGGCCGAGGGGTGCAGGCCGAAGCCGGTGTCCGCACCGCCGGACAGCGTGAGCGGCAACGCGCCATAGGCGCCGCTGGTCTCGATCTTCAGGCTCGGTCGTGCTTCCTCATAGAAGCCGCGGTCCACGCCGCCCGTGGGCACGACCAGGTTCAGCCCATCCAGGCCGCCGCGCAGAAACAGGTGCACGACGGTGTCGTAGCTGTTCACAGCGGCTTCCACAGGGTCGGCGAACATCAGCGTCCCGCCCGTGGCGCTGACGATGGCGGCGCTGCTGCAGCCTTTGACGAATTCGCGTCGGGTCAGTTTGAAATCGCGCATGGCGGGCCCTCAGCGGCTCATGAATTCGGGAGTCATCAGGATCAGCGCCACCAGGCCGCGCAGGCGCTCGTGGTTGTAGTGGCGCTTCAGATCGCTGCCTTGCCACGTGTTGGTGTCGGTGATGACGTAGGTATTCGCGTCGCCGTTCTGCGCCATGAACGCCACCAGCGCTTGCTTGCGCGCTGCTTCCGGCTGATAGCCCAGCAGGCGCGTGCACCACCACGTCACCAGGTTGGTAGCCGTCCAGTTGGCGACCGGCACGTTGGCGCGGGTGGTGTCGACCACCGGATGCAACGGCACTTCGCCGTCCTTGCTTTCAGTGAGCCAGCCGAGCACGCGCCAGGTCATCGCGAAGGAGTTGGAACCCGACCACGCCAGCCCGGTATCGGGATACCCGTTCGGCGCCGGCCAGTTGTACGGCGCATGGCCGGTGAAGCCGTACAGCCACATGAAGTCGTTGCTGCGGCTGTGGTCCAGTCGCAGCGTCCAGTCGCCGCCCAACGTGCGCATCGCGGCCACGGACGCATCGAACGGACGGCGGTTCTTCTGGCCGAAACTGTTGATGAAGTCGTCGGAGTTCAGGATGTGGCGCATCACCAGTTCGATCTGGTTGGGCGCCTGCCAGTTCGCACGGAAGATCGCCGCGGCGCTGTCGATCAGCGCTTGCTTGGGCGTGTCGTTGACGAAGCGGCGGATCAGCTTCTTGCAGATGAACTTGGCCACGCGCGGATGGCTGGCCAAGCGGTTCAGCACGTCGCGGCCGTCCTTCATCGCCGGCTGTTCGGGGTAGATCAGCATGCCGAGCAGGAACTTCGGGCCGGCGTCGTGCCAGGACTGGCGATAGACGAAGGTGCCGTCGTTCTCGCTGGGGAACTGCCAGTGCGCGTTCTTCGCCGACCAGCCGGTGAAGGCGGCCGAGGTCTCGTACACGTCGATGTCGGTGTAGCCGATCGGATACGCCGGGTCCTCGGGGCAGGGCGGGACCTGGAACGGGTCCATGAAGCCCAGATAGTTCTCCGCACCGAAGGTATGCAGCTCGAGCAGTTCGCGGGCGAAATTCTCGTTCGGGCCCGAGCGCGAATTGCTGATGTTGTCCAGGTAGTACAGCATCGCCGTGCTCTGGGCCACGCCTTCCAGCATCGTGCGGAAGTTGCCCTTGGCGTTGGCGCGGATCACGTCGCGGTCGTAGTGGACGAACACCGGGCCGACGCTGAAGTCCGTGCCCAGCACATTGAAGTGGTCGTGCCAGAAGTTCACCAGCACCTCGCGCAACTGCCGGCGCGAGTACACCGCGCGCACGAAGGCTGCGCGCTGCACCTCGTTGGCGGGGCGCATGCGCGTGTTGTACTCGGGGTCGGGCACCACGTGGTCGGCCCACAGCTGGCTCAGCGACTTGTTGAGCGTGGTGTAGCCGCCTGCTGTGAGGCGATTGGTGACCGCGCTGTCGTCGATGGCATCCCAGTTGAGCTGCCAGTCCACGTAGTTGGCCAGGCGCTGACGGTCGGTGCTGCCCAGCGCATTGAACTCGGCGATGGTCGTGGCGGTGGCGCCGTAGCTGAGGTTGTTCAGCGCCTGCACCGCGAACGGCGGGCGCGCCAGGGTCAATAACCGCGGCGTGGTCTGGCCGGCAGCCACGCGGCCACCGCCATCCACGGTGGCGGGAGCCTCCGGGGCAGGTGAGGTGTCCTTGGGGCTGGGTTGTTCGCCGCCTTTCCAGCCGTACAGGCGGTTCAGGCGCTGGCGGACCTGCGTGCCCAGGTCGGCCGCGGGTCGTAGCGAAGGCGTATCGATATCCGCTTCACGGCGGACGACCGGACCGGCGGCGGTCCGGCGGATCGGTCCACGCGCAGCGAACCGGCGCCACGGCAGGGTATAGCGCGCCATGCGGTGTTTCCCACAGTCCCCAGAATGCCGGGAGTATTGGCCAAGTCGCGCGCGGCGTATGCGACCGTGCGCACAGCCCGGTTACACGGAAAGCGCCTTCAGACCAGACCTGTGGCGTAGAACACGCCGATCACCACGAAGACGGCCGTCGTCTTGATCAGGGTGATGGCGAAGATGTCCTTGTACGACTGCCGGTGGCTCAGGCCGGTCACGGCCAGCAGCGTGATCACCGCACCATTGTGGGGCAGGGTGTCCATGCCGCCGGAAGCCATCGAGGCCACGCGGTGCAGGACATCCATCGGAATGCCGGCCGCGTTCGCGTTGGCGATGAAGCTGTCCGCCATGGCCGCCAGCGCGATGCTCATGCCGCCCGAGGCCGAACCGGTGATGCCCGCCAGCGCCGTGACCGAGATCGCCTCGTTGACCAGCGGATTGGGAATGGCCTGCAGCGCGTTGGCCACCACCAGGAAACCCGGCAGGGCGGCGATGACGGCGCCGAAGCCATACTCCGAGGCGGTGTTCATCGAGGCCAGCAACGCGCCGCCGATGGCGCTCTTGGTGCCCTCGGCGAAGCTGGCGACCACGGGCTTCCACGCGAATGCGATCACCGAGACGATGCCGACCAGCAACGCGCCCTGCACGGCCCAGATCGCGGCGACCTTTGAGACTTCCTGCACCACCGGTGCGGGATTGCCGATCACGGCCGGGATGAAGGACTGGCTGTCGCCGTAGAAGCCGGGGATCCAGCGGGTGAACAGGAAGTTCGCCACGCCCACCAGCAGCAGCGGCAGGATCGCGATCAGCGGATGCGCGAGGCGATCGCCCCTGAAGGGTTCGGGTTCGTTGCGCAGTTCCTCGCTGCCCGCGTAGCCCTCGCCGTTGCGCGCGGCCACACGACGCCGCCATTCCAGATACGTCATGCCGACGATCAGGATGAAGATGCCACCGATCGTGCCCAGCACCGGCGCAGCCCAGCCGGTGGTACCGAAGAACGAGGTGGGGATGATGTTCTGGATCTGCGGCGTGCCCGGCAGCGCGTCCATGGTGAAGGTGAAGGCACCCAGCGCAATGGTGCCCGGCACCAGCCGCTTCGGGATGTCGCTCTGGCGGAACAGCTCCGCCGCGAACGGATACACCGCGAACACCACCACGAACAGCGACACGCCGCCGTAGGTCAGCAGCGCGCACACCAGCACGATGGACAGCATCGCGCGCTGCGCGCCGACCACCTTGATGGTCGCTTTCACGATCGCCTTGGAGAAGCCGGAGATCTCGATCAGCTTGCCGAACACCGCGCCCAGCAGGAACACCGGGAAGTAGAGCTTCAGGAAGCCGACCATCTTGTCCATGAACAGGCCGGTGAACATCGGCGCGACCAGCGAGGGATCGGTGAGCAGCACCGCGCCCAGCGCCGCGATCGGCGCGAACAGGATGACGCTGTAGCCGCGGTAGGCCACGAACATCAGGAAGCACAGCGCGGCCAGCACGATCAGGAACGACATCCAACACTCCTCGGCCAGCGCCGGTTGCAGTGCGGCGAGTATCCGCAGGGCCATGCCGGCCGTCCCACTGTACGAAGGTACGATGCCCTCCGCGCGGGCCACCCCCTAGTGTTCGCTTCAATCGGCGGCATCCGCCCGCCGCCAACGTCATACCCGGGAGGGGGAGACCCATGAAGCGCAAGCACCTGAGCCTGGCCATCGGCTGTGTCCTGTTGTCGTCCGTGCCGGTGGCATGGGCGCAGGACGCCGCGCCGGCCGCCGGCACGCCAGCCACCAACGCCACCACGCTCGATTCGGTCAAGGTCACCGCGCGCAAGCGCGAAGAGACCCTGCAGGATGTGCCGGTCGCGGTCACCGCGTTCACGCCGGAGACGCTGGACAAGCTCAACATCAAGGACCTGGGCGACCTCGATGCGCAGGTGCCGAACCTGACCGTGTACGCGGCGCGCGGCTCCACCAGCACCGTGACCGCCTACATCCGCGGCGTGGGCCAGGCCGATCCGCTGTGGGGCGTGGACCCGGGCGTGGGCATCTACCTGGACGACGTCTACATCGCCCGCCCGCAGGGCGCATTGCTCGACGTGTTCGACGTGGAGCGCATCGAAGTGCTGCGCGGCCCGCAGGGCACGCTGTACGGCAAGAACACCATCGGCGGCGCGATCAAGTACATCTCGCGCGGCCTGCCGCAGGAGACCACCGGCTTCGCCTCGGTCACTGTGGGCAACTACAACCAGCTGGACGTCAAGGCGGCGCTGGGCGGCGAGATCGGCGGCAAGGACAGCGGCCTGCGTGCCCGCGTGGCCGTGGCCAGCATGAACCGCGACGGATTCGGCGAGAACACCTACACCGGCCAGGAAGTCAGCGACAAGGAGATCAACGCCATCCGCGCGCAGGTGGGCGCGTATTCGCAGGACGACTTCGACGTGCAGTTCGCCTTCGACTACATGGACGACCAGTCCGGCGTGCGTGGCGCGAAGATGCTGGCGCCGAATCCGCTGGCCGCGGCCTACCCGCCGACCGACGACCGCTACGACATCCGCAGCGGCATGAAGAACATCAACGACACCGAGATGAAGGGCGCCTCGGTGACGGTCAACTGGCGTCCGAGCGACGACTGGGCGTTCAAGTACGTCGCCGCCAAGCGCGAGTCGGATACCGAGACCAACATCGACTTCGACACCACGCCGCGCCCGTTGGTGGACGTGCGCGCGTTCTACAGCGACAGCCAGGTCAGCCAGGAACTGCAGGCCAACTACGACGGCGGCGGCCGCGCCCGCGGCGTTATGGGCCTGTACTGGTTCAACGGCGATGCCGGTGGCCAGGTGCTGAACTACTTCTGGAACCCGCTGCTGGCCACCGGCCTGACCAACCCGCTGTTCGGCGATACCCAGGGCGTGGTCAACACCAAGAGCGTCGCGCTGTACGCGGACTGGACCTTCGACCTGACCGACCGCCTGAAGCTGGACGTGGGTGCGCGCTACACGGACGAAGACAAGCACGCCATCGCGTTGAACCGCTTCTACACCAACAACCAGTACGAGACCTCCTGGGGCACGGCGGCGAACTTCAACAAGACGGTCAACTTCAAGAACGTCTCGCCGAAGGTCTCGCTGGATTACCAGATCACCCCGGACATCATGGTCTACGGCCTGGCCTCGCGCGGCTTCAAGTCGGGCGGTTACAACATCCGCGCCAACACCACCGCGGTGCCGCGCTCGGGCGAGCCGTTCGATGACGAATCCGTCGACAGCTTCGAGATCGGCAGCAAGATGTCGTTCCTCGACCAGCGCCTGTTCCTGAACCTCTCGGCGTTCCACAACAAGTACGAAGACATCCAGCTGTCGGTGTTCACTTCGTACACGCTGCCGAATGGTTCGCAGAGCTTCTTCGGCGACTTCACCAATGCCGGCAAGGGCACCGTGAACGGCGTGGAAGTCGAGTATCAGTTCCTGCCGACGGCCAACTGGCTGATCAGCGGCAACCTGGCCTGGCTGGATGCGAAGTACGACGAGTTCATCACCAGCGGCGTCAACGTGGCCGACAGCCAGTACTTCACCAACGCACCGGAATTCTCCGGCGCGATCAACGTGGAGTACCGCACCGACCTGGCCAACGGCGGCAACCTCTCCGCGCGCGTGGGCTATTCGTACCAGTCCGAAGTGTGGCCGACCACCGATCTGAGCCCGCTGATCAAGCAGGACGGCTATGGCCTGGTCAATGCGGGCGTGATCTGGAAAGTCAGCGATGCGTGGAGCCTGTCGCTGCAGGGCACCAACCTGGCCGACGAGGAATACCGCACCACCGGCTACAACATCGCCGCCTATGGCGTGCTGACCGGCTTCTACGGTCCGCCGCGCCAGTACAGCCTGACCGCGCGCTACGACTTCTGATAGCGCACGGGTTCCATCCTGGGGATGCAACGGCGGCGGGCGAAAGCCCGCCGTCGCTGCGTTATGCTGCCGCGATGCCGATGCGCGCGCGTGACCACCGAAGGACGGACGGATGCTGAGCGTCGGCATGGTCGTGCTGGCGGGGCTGCTGTGGCTGGGCGTGCTGTTCGGTTCGGCGCTGTATGCCGAACGCCATCCGCGCGTGCTTGCGGTGCAGTGGCCCTACATCTACGCGCTGTCGCTCGCGGTGTACTGCACCTCGTGGACCTTCTTCGGCACGGTGACCCAGGCCGCGCGTTACGGCTGGCCGCTGCCGCCCACCTTCGTCGGCACCATCCTGTTGTATGCGTTCGGCGCCTTCCTGCTGGTGCGCTTGGTACGCATGGCGCGCGAGTCCAACGCGACCTCGCTGGCCGACCTGATCGCCACGCGGCTGGGCAAGGACGGCTGGCTGGCGGCTACCATCACCCTGGTCGCGGCGCTGGGCCTGATTCCCTACATCGCGCTGCAGTTGAAGGCGGTGGCGATGAGCTTCGCGCTGCTGACGCGTTCGCCCGGCAACGATGCGCTACCGGCTTGGCAGGACAGCGCGCTGTACGTGGCGTTGGCGATGGCGGTGTTCGCGATGCTGTTCGGCACGCGGCGCGCCAGCGCGGTGGAGCACAACCGCGGCCTGGTGTTGGCGATGGCGTTCGAATCGCTGTTCAAGCTGGCGGCGATGCTGGCGCTGGGCGTATTCGTCTGGTGGGGCCTGCCCGAACTGCCTGAAGTACCGCCGGTGCAGGCGCCGCCGTCGACCACGTACGGCTTTCTGCCATTGGTCGCGCTCGGCGTGCTGGCGATGTTCACCCTGCCGCACCAGGTACACGTGGGCGTGGTCGAATGCCGCGATGAGCGGCATGTGCGCACGGCGCGCTGGCTGTTCCCGCTGTACATGGTGTTGATGGCCGCGCCGCTGCTGCCGCTGGCGCGTGCCGGCGGCGCGATGTTCGGCGATGCGGTGCCTTCCGATCTGTACGTGCTGGCGCTGCCGCTGTCGCAGGGGCACCAGGGCCTCGCGCTGCTCGCCTTCCTCGGCGGCCTGAGCGCGGCGACCGGCATGGTGGTGGTCAGCACACTGACGCTGAGCCTGATGATCGGCAATCACTGGCTGGCGCCGGGTCTGCTGCGCGGTGGCTGGTTGCGCGGCACCGGCGGGGACCTGCGCGGCGCGGTGCTGGCGCAGCGGCGCATCGGCATCGTCGCGGTGATGCTGTTGGCGTGGGCCTACAGTCGGCTGGTCGCCGGCAACGATGCGCTGGCCGACGTGGGCGCGGTGTCGTTCTCCGCGCTGGCCACGCTCGCGCCCGCCCTGGGCTTCGCGATCTGGCGCCCGCAGACGCCGCCGCGCGCGGTGATCGCCGGCATCGTGGTCGGTTTCCTGGTCTGGGCCTGGCTGTTGCTGTTGCCGGTGACGATGGATGCGCGCGGACTGTCGCCGGCGTGGTTGCAGGAGGGACCGTTCGGCATCGCGGGGCTGTCGCCCGATGGCTTCTTCGGCCTGACCGGGTGGAGCCGCCTGGGGCGCGCGGTCGGCGTCAGCCTGTTCTGCGGCACGGCGGTGACGTTGCTGGTGATGGGCTGGCGCGGCAGTGCGCCGCGCCGCGCCGACAGTCGCGGTTTCGACAGCAAGACCTTGCGCGATGCGGGCCGTCGCTTCCTGCCGCGCGAACGGGTCGAGGAACTGCTGGCCGACGCGCCGCGCACCGGCCCCGTGCCCGGCGTGATCGAAGCGCGCCTGGAGCGCGAACTGTCGGCCGTGCTGGGCTCGGCGTCCGCGCGCCTGCTGCTGGATGCCGCACGCCGCGAGAGTGGCGACCTCGATACCGTGGCCGCGATCGTCGGCGAGGTCTCGCAGGACCTGCGCTTCAACCAGCAGGTGCTGGAAGCGGCGCTGCAGAACATGAGCCAGGGCATCAGCGTGATCGACCGCGAACAACGGCTGGTGGCTTGGAACCGGCGCTACCGGGAGATGTTCGGATTTCCGGCGGAGATGCTGCAGGTCGGCCGACCGATCGCCGAGCTGACACGCTGGGCGCTGGCGCGCATGCCGCAGCGCGGCCAGGACGAGCGCGCGCTGGAGCGCAGGTTGGCCTTCATGCGCGCCGGCACGGCGCACCTCACCGAGCGCGTGTTCCCCGATGGCAGCATCGTCGAGATCCGCGGCAATCCGATGCCGGGCGGCGGCTTCGTCGCCACCTACACCGACGTGACCGCGTCGCGCCAGGCCGAACGTCAGCTCAAGCAGGCGAACGAGACGCTGGAGCAACGCGTCGCCGAGCGCACCGTACTGCTCGAGACCGCCAAGCGCGAGGCCGAGCATGCGAACGATGCGAAGAGTCGCTTCCTGACCGCGATCGGCCACGACCTGCTGCAACCGCTGCATGCGGCGCAGCTGTTCACCGATGCGCTGTCGCAGCAGCTGCCGGAAGCGCGCCAGCGCGATACCGCACTGCAAGTGCGCGGAGCACTGGATTCCACCACGGACCTGCTGACCGGCTTGCTGGACATGTCGCGCCTGGAAGCGGGCGGCCTGCTGCCGGAGCCGCGCGACTTCCCGCTGATGGAGGTGCTGGAACCGCTGGCGTCCGAGTTCCGCGTGCTGGCGAACGAACGCGGGCTGTCGTTCGATATCGTGCCCACGCGCGCGTGGGTGCACACCGATCCGCAGCTGCTGCGGCGCATCCTGCAGAACTTCCTGGCCAATGCCGTGCGCTACACGGTGCGTGGTGGCGTGCTGCTGGGCGTGCGTCGTCGCGGCGACCGGCTGCGTGTCGAAGTGTGGGACACCGGCCCCGGTATCGCCGAAGCGGAGCAGCGGCGGATCTTCGAGGAGTTCCGTCGTGGCGAGGATGTGCCCGGGCAGGGGCTCGGACTGGGCTTGTCGATCGCCGACCGCATCGCCGCGCTGCTGGAGGCAACACTGTCGTTGCGGAGCCGGCTGGGGCAGGGTGCCGTGTTCGCGGTGGACCTGGTGCGGGTGGCGACACCCGCACCTGCGCCGGTGGCCGTGGGCAAGCCGGGCCTCGCCGGTCGCCACGTGCTGGCCGTCGACAACGATCCGGCGGCGTTGTCCGCGCTGAAGCAGGTGCTGGAAGGGTGGGGCTGCAGCGTGGCCATCGCGGGTGGAAGCACAGGTGCGGAGATGGCGCTGCGTGAGCGTTCGGCGGACCTGTGGTTGTTCGACTTCCACCTGGATGACGGCGACACCGGCGTGGCGCTGGCCGAACGCCTGCGCGCCGCGCACGGTGCTCGTCCGTGCCTGATCCTCACCGCCGACCAGACCGACGCGGTGCGCCGTGCGGTGCGCGATGCCGACCTGCCGCTGCTGGCCAAGCCGGTGCGGCCGCTGGCGTTGAAGTCGGTGCTGGACCGGCTGCTGGCGGCGCGCGCGTCGGCTGTGGCGGCTTCCTGAGTCGGTCTCCCGACCGCCAACGCTAGAATGCGCGCCTGGATTCCGGAGTTCGCGCATGCCTTATACCCCCATCGTCGCCACCCTCGGCTACGTGCTCTCGCCCGATCGTTCGCAGGTGCTGCTGATCCATCGCAACGCGCGCCCGGATGACCAGCACCTGGGCAAGTACAACGGGCTGGGCGGCAAGATCGAGCGGGATGAGGACGTGGTGGCCGGCATGCGCCGCGAGATCCACGAGGAGGCCGGCATCGACTGCGACGCGATGACGCTGCGTGGCACGATCAGTTGGCCGGGCTTCGGCAAGCACGGCGAGGACTGGCTGGGATTCGTCTTCCTCATCACGCGCTACAGCGGCACGCCGTTCGAACGCAATCCGGAAGGCACGCTGGAATGGGTGCCGGTGGAGAAGATCATGGAACTGCCGCTGTGGGACGGCGACCGCCACTTCCTGCCGCTGGTGTTCGACGACGATCCGCGTGGCTTCCATGGGGTCATGCCGTACCACGAGGGCCGCATGGTCTCGTGGGACTACTCGCGCATCTGAGCGGCCCCGCGTCCGTTTCTGTTGTAGGAGCGACGTAAGTCGCGACCGAAATGCAGAGCGATCATTGCGCGTCGTGTCAGCAGGGTGGCTACGGATCAGGCTTCTTTTGGCCTGTGGCGCCCATGGAGCAAGGGAGCCCAAGGTCCACGGTCGCGACTTACGTCGCTCCTACAAGAGCGGTCGGTGTTCCACGGGGTACGCTTGTCCACACGCCGTGTGGATCGGCGTTGGGAAAGCATGTGGATAACCGCGCGGCCGCCTTGCAGCGCAAGCCTGTCAAGGTGTGTGGCGAAATTTTGACCAGCGCATGACGGTCGAGTTTCCGGGTTGTCCACACCGCATGTGGATGGTCTGTCGACCAACATGTGGATAAGCGTCGATGCGCGTTGCGGCACAACGCTGTCAAGGTGTGTGGCGAATTTATGGCCACCGCACATCAGCGGTGATCCACGCTTGGTTCCACGTCATCGCGCCGTCCGTGGAAACGGCGTGGAACCTCAGCCTTCGATCTGTCGTGCCGGGTCGGCGAGTTCCAGTTCGCGCAGCACCACGCCGGCCTGCGTGCGGTTGCGCACCCCAAGGCGGTCGAAGATGGCGGACAGGTGCGCCTTGACGGTGCGCTCCTGCACATCGAGGCGGTCGGCGATCTGCTTGTTCAACAGGCCCTGCGCGACCAGCGTCAGCACGCGGAACTGCTGCGGCGAGAGGCTGGCGAGCCGCCCGGCCAGTTCGGTGTCGTGTTCGGACGATTGCGCGCGCGCCACCGCGCCACGCAGCGACGCCGGCAGCCACTGCTCGCAGGCGAGCACGCTGCGGATGGCGTCGCGCAGTTCGTCCAGGCCCGAGCTCTTCGGCAGATAGCCCGCGGCGCCATGGTCCAGCGCACGACGGACCACGCGCGGATCGTCGTTGGCGGACACCACCACCACCGCGACCGCCGGGAACTGCGCGCGGATCGCGGCCAGCCCGGCCAAGCCGTGGTTGCCGGGCATGTGCAGGTCGAGCAGCACCAGGTCGATGTCGTCGTGCGCTTCCAGCGTGGCGATGACGCCGTCCAGCGACTCCGCTTCGCGCACCGACAACTGCGCCACGGCATCGGCGGCCGCACCGCGCAGCGCCGCGCGGAACAGCGGGTGGTCATCGGCGATCAGCAGGTTGGGCATGCGGTGCGGCTTACTGCACCGTCCAGCCACCATCCACCACGATCGTCTGGCCGGTGATGTTGCGCGCGGCCGGCGAGGTGAGGAAGGCGGTGATGCCGGCCAGTTCGTCCAGGCCGATGAACACGCCCTTCGGCATCGGCTTCAGCATCACCTGGCTGACCACGTCGGCCTCGGAGATGCCACGCGTGCGCGCCTGGTCGGCGATCTGCTTGTCCACCAGCGGCGTCTTCACGTAGCTGGGGCAGACGGTGTTGATGGTGATGTCGGTGTCGGCGGTTTCCAGCGCGAGCACCTTGGAGAAGCCGACCAGGCCGTGCTTGGCCGCCACATAGGCGCTCTTGTACGGGCTGGCGACCAGCGCATGAATGCTGCCGATGTTGACGATGCGGCCGAAGCCGCGCTCGCGCATGCCCGGCAGCACGGCGCGGGTCAGGCGGGCCACGCCGACCAGCATCACCTGCACCAGGAAATCCCACTTTTCGATCGGGAAGTCCTCCAGCGGCGACACATGCTGCAGGCCGGCGTTGTTGACCAGCACGTCGATGGGGCGCGAGACCGCCGCGAGCGCGGCATCGATGCTGTCCTGGGAGGTGACGTCCAGCGCGACCGCTTCGGCGGAACCGCCGTCGGCGCGGATCTGCGCCGCGACCGCCTCGGCGGCCGCCAGGTTGAGGTCGCTGACGATGACGTGGCGGCCCGCTTCGGCAAGCTGGGCCGCAATGCCGGCGCCGATACCGCTGGCCGCGCCGGTGATGAGGAGGGTGTGGGTCTTCTGCATGGGGGCTCCTGCGTGCTGCGGTTAGGGTAGCAGGCACGCAGGATCCGTTCGTGGTACCAAAGTACGATGACGGCGCTTCCCGCGGAGGGTAGTTTCGTGGCACTGACCGGAACCCTGGACGCTTTCCACGCATGAACGCGAAGACGCGCATTTCCTGCGGCCTGTTGCTCGGCGCGGCCCTGGCCGCCTGCAGCAGCGCGCCGCCCAAGCCCGAGGCCGTGGCCCACATGATCCAGCCCCAGCGCATCACCGAACACCGCGGCGGCGACGACCTGCTCACCGCGGGCCTGGGACTCGACGGCCTGCGCGCGATGGCCGCGCCCGCGTTCGCCGATCCGGCGCACCCGACGGCGGCCGAACTCCGTCGCCGCGCGATCTGGGCGAACTGGCGCGGCATCGCCGACCTGTCGCTCACCGGCGCCTATGGCCAGGCCTACGGCAGCGTGGCCAGCGTGCCCGGCCGCGAGTATTCCGCGCTGGCAAAAGTCCCGGGTGCGACGCAACCGCACCGCGTGCTGGTACAGGTGCCGGACAATTTCGATGCGACCAAGCGCTGCATCGTCGTCACCGCGTCATCGGGTTCGCGCGGCGTCTATGGCGCCATCGCCGTCGCTGCCCCATGGGGCCTGCCGAAAGGCTGCGCGATCGCCTACACCGACAAAGGGGCGGGCACGGATTACTTCGATCTCGACGCGCAGCAGGGCGCGCGTGAGGACGGCACTGTGGGTGCACTCGGCACCGATGCGCTGGCCTTCGTGCCCGACGCACCGGTCGGCGCCAGTGGCGTGGCGGTCAAGCACGCGCATTCCAAGGACAACCCCGAAGCGGACTGGGGCCGCCACGTGAAGCAGGCCGCCGAGTTCGCGCTGGCGGCGCTGGACCAGGCGTTCCCGCAGGCGGCGCCGTTCCGTTTCGACAACACGCGCGTCATCGCGGTTGGTATCTCCAACGGCGGCGGTGCCGTGCTGCGCGCCAGCGAGGAGGAGGGCGGCTGGCTGGATGCCGTGGTCGCGGGTGAACCGAACATCCTGGCAGCCGATGCGCCGGGTGCGCGTTCGCTGTACGACTACACCACCGAAGCCGCGCTGCTGATGCCGTGCGCGCTGCTCGACCTGCCGGCGGAATCGCTGCCGCAGCCGCCGCTGCGTGCCCAGGTCGAGCCGCTGTGGACGGCACGTTGCGCCACCTTGAAGGCGGCCGGTCTGGTGACCGGTGGGGACGTCAAGGCGCAGGCTGCGTCCGCACGTACGCAATTGAAGGCGAATGGCTGGACCGATGAAGCCTTGGTGGCGGGCGCGCTGAGCGTGGGCTTCGACCTGTGGCGTGCGGTCGCGGTCACCTACGCCTCGGCCTATGGCCGCTACGGCGTGGGCGAGCATCCGTGCGGATATGCATTCTCTGCGCAGAACCCGGACTTCAGTGCGCGAGCGGCCAATGCCGCCGAACGCGCGGCGTGGTGGTCCGACGGCAGCGGGATTCCGCCGGGCGCGGGCGTGGGCATCGTGGACACGAAGCTGGCGCCGCCGGACTTCACCCTGCCGGGCCTGCAGTGCCTGCGCGCACTGCAGACCGGCAGCAGCGACGATGCGCGCCGCGTGCAGGCCGGCATCGCGCAGACCGCCGCGCGCTTCCCGCGGACGCGGCGGCCGGTGGTGGTGATCCATGGCCTGGACGATGGACTGGTGCCGCCGGCGTTCTCCAGCGCGCCGTACGTGCAGGCCGCGCGCGCCGCCAACCCGGACGTGCGCTACTGGCAGGTGCGCAACGCGCAGCACTTCGACGGCTTCCTAGCGCTACCTGCCTACGGCACGCGTTACGTGCCGCTGCTGCCCTACGTCTACGCGGCACTGGACCAGGTCAGCGCGAGCCTGGACGGCAGCCGCGAACTGCCGGCCAACGCACTGATCAACGCCAAGCCGCGCGGTACCGGCAGCGTCGAAGCGAGCCAGTTCGCGATTCCGAGGTAGAGCGTCTCTGTAGGAGCGACGTAAGTCGCGACCGCGGCGATGGAGCAACCAGGATCTCCTGCATGGCCAGACTACGTGGACTGGCCAGGTCTACGGTCGCGACTCACGTCGCTCCTACAAGGGAACCGGTCGCCCCCACGACGGATTCACCCGGTTCGGCTTACCCTGTAGGCCGTTCCTGGTCACGCGTGCCGCCATGTCCCGACACTTCTCGATGATCCGCGACTTCCAGCTGGCCGACTGGTTCACGCTGGGCAACGCCTTCTGCGGCACCGGCGCCATCTTCGCCGCGATGCGCTTCCTGCAGGAGGGCATCCTGCGCGACCTGATGATCGGCATGGCGCTGATCCCGCTGGCCTTCATCTTCGACGCCCTCGACGGCCGGGTGGCCCGCTGGCGCAACCAGGCATCGGTGCTGGGGCGCGAACTGGACTCGCTGGCGGATGTGATCTCCTTCGGCGTGGCGCCGGCGGCACTGGCCTACGCTTGCGGCATGCAGGGCGGTTGGGACTGGCTGGTGCTGTCGTACTTCGTCGCCTGCGGCGTCAGCCGCCTGGCGCGCTACAACGTCACCGCCGAGTCGCTCGCCGGGGGTGGCGACAAGGTGAAGTATTTCGAAGGCACGCCGATCCCCACCAGCCTGCTGCTCGTGGTGCTGCTGGCCATCGCGGCCTACCTCGGCCACGTGGGCCCGCAGCTGTGGCTGGGCGCGGTGAAGCTAGGCCCCTGGCTGCTGCATCCGTTAGTGCTGCTGTACGCCGTGTCGGGCACCCTGATGATCAGCAAGACGCTGCGCATCCCGAAGCCCTGAGCCGTGAGGTGAGGACGCGTCATGCACATGCCACCGACCGCGGCTAGAATCGGTCGGGAAGGGAGGGCACATGGCAACAAACGTTCCACCGTGGCCGGGCGATTTCGAATCGGTGGCCCAGCAGTACTGGAGCCTGTGGGGCGATGCTCTGCGGCAGGCCGGCGCGACGCCGACAATGTCCATGCCCGGCACCGTGCCCGGCTGGCAGCAGACCGTCGATTGGTGGTCGAAACTGGTGCCGGGCAGCCAACCTCAGGTCAACGACGTGGTGGGCCGCTTCCAGCAGCAGGCGAGCCAGTGGTTCGGCCAGATGCAGCAGGTCGCGGCGCAGTTCACCGGCCGCGACCACGACGCCACCGACATCGGGCGTGCCTGGCGTTCCGCGCTCGGCATGGCCGAGCCTGCGCCGGCCCACAACCCGTTCGCCGACATCTTCCGCCAGATGCAGGGTGGTGCGCACGGCCTGGAAGGCTGGATGCAGCAGGTGCGCCCGTGGCTGGATAACCTGCAACGGGATGGCGACCGCTGGCTGCACCTGCCCACGTTCGGCCTCTCGCGCGAACACCAGGAGCGTTGGCAGCATCTCGCGCAGGCGTACCAGGACTACCAGCGCCGGGTCGGCGAATACGACCAGCTGATGCTGCAGGTGGCGCAAAGCGCGTTCACGCTTTTCGAAAGCAAGCTCGAAACGCATGCCGAACCCGGTCGCCAACTGCAGAATGCGCGCGCGCTGTTCGACCTGTGGATCGACGCCGCGGAAGAGGCGTACGCGAAGGTCGCGATGTCCGACGATTTCCGCCATGTCTACGGCGGGTTGGCGAACGCACAGGCGCGCCTGCGATTGGGCGTACAGCGTGAAGTCGAGCAGGTGTGCAATCTGTTCGGCATGCCCACGCGCACCGAAGTCGATTCCGCGCATCGCAAGATCGTCGAACTGGAGCGCGCGCTGCGGAAGCTGACGCGTGCGCAGGCGGTGCCCGCGCGGCGGGAACCCGTGCAGCGCACCGCGGCACCGCCCGAAACCCCGCCACCGAACGAGGCGAAGCCGACGGCGAAAGCGGATGCGCCCGCGCCCGCGAAGCCCAAGGCCAGGAAGAAGCGCGCGCCGGCCCGTCGCGCGCCAGCGCCCAAGGTCGCGAAGAAAACGCGCTCCGTCGCAAAGAAGGTGGCGCCCAAGAAGCGCGCCCGTCGCGCCATCGCCGCGGTTGCGCCGGTGGCCACGCGACAGGAAGCCACGCCGGAAAAATCGCGCGCGCCCGCACGCAAGGCGGTTGCGAAGAAGGCGGCCGCCACGGCCGTGTCGAAGAAGCCGGTAGCCAAGGCGAAGGCACCGCAAAAGAAGGTTTCGTCCCCACGCTCCAGACCTGCGCCGCCTGCGGCGGCCAAACCAGCATCGGTGGTTTCGATGAAGGACTGGGTGGCACGCAATGCCACGCGCGCCGCGACCACCGAGTCGCCCAAGGCCGCCAAGAAGGCGAAGCGGGGTAAAGGCAAGTGAACGGACCGCTCAACTTCACCGCCGAAGCGCTGGCCCAGGAGGCCACCACGCTGACGCAGAAGCTCTCCGCCGGCCTGCATACGCTGCCGGAAGTGGAGGACGTCCACTATGGCGCCACCCAGAAGCAGGAAGTCTGGCGCGACGGCAAGGTGGTGCTGTACCGCTTCGTCGGCGAAAAGGCGCCGACGGCGAAGGTGCCGCTGCTGATCGTCTACGCGCTGGTCAACCGGCCGTACATGGTCGACCTGCAGCACGACCGCTCGCTGGTAAAGGGTCTGCTGGCGCAGGGCGAGGATGTCTACGTGATCGACTGGGGTTACCCGGACCGGTCGGACCGCTTCCTCGAGCTCGACGACTACATCAACCGTTTCATCGACGGGGCGGTGGACCACCTCTGCGACAGCAGCGGCCGCGATGCGGTCAACGTGCTGGGCATCTGCCAGGGCGGTGCGTTCTCGCTGTGCTACGCCTCGCTGCATCCCGAGAAGGTCAAGAACCTGATCACGATGGTCACGCCGGTGGATTTCCACACCGCGGACAACATGTTGTCGCACTGGACGCGCGAACTGGACGTGGACCTGTTCGTCGAAGCGCTGGGTAACGTGCCGGCCGACATGATGAACGCCTGCTACCTGATGCTGAAGCCGTTCCGGCTGAACCTGCAGAAGTACGTGGGGCTGGTCGACATCCTCGACGACAAGCGTGCGATCGAGGATTTCCTACGGATGGAGAAGTGGATCTTCGACTCGCCGGACCTGGCGGGCGAAGCGTTCAAGCAGTTCATCACCCAGTTCTACCAACGCAACGGCTTCATCAAGGGTGGCATCCAGATCGGCGGTGAAGCGGTCGACCTGGGCTTCGTCGACATGCCGGTGCTCAACATCTACGCCGAACAGGACCACCTGGTGCCGCCGGATGCCTCGCGCGCGCTGAAGGACGTCGTGGGCACGGCGGACTACACCGAGCTGAGCTTCAAGGGTGGCCACATCGGCATTTACGTCTCCAGCCGCGCCCAGCGCGAAGTGCCAACAGCCATCCACCATTGGCTGGGCCAGCGCGCACGATGAACCTGTCGAAGCGACGTCTCATCGTCCTGCTGGCTTTGCTGTTGCCTGGTGCGGCACATGCCGCGCCCTCGGCAGCGGCGAAGCGCGAGATCCAGGGGCTGATGGACGCGTTGTCGGCGTCGTCGTGCGAGTTCCAGCGCAACGGTAAGTGGCACGGACGCGAGGAGGCGCGCAAGCACCTGCAGCGCAAGTACGACTACCTGCTGAAGCGCGACCTGGCCGATACCGCGGAGCAGTTCATCGAGCGGGCCGCCAGCAAGAGCAGCATCAGTGGGCGCGCCTATCAGGTGCGTTGTCCGGGACAACCGGCGCAGCCGGCCGCCACCTGGTTCAAGGCGAAGCTGGACGCGCTTCGCGGTTCAGCCGCGCCGGCGCGCTGACGCGCTAGACTGGCCGCGGACAACCGTGGGGAGTTGGCGATGAATACCGCATCCAAGCCGTTTGCCAGGTCGTTGAACGACCGCATGATCGCGGGCGTGATGGGCGGCATCGCCCATCGCTACGGTTGGAGCTCCACGCTGTTGCGCGTGATCTTCGTGATCGTCTCGATCGCGTCGGCGGCGTTCCCCGGCATCCTCGTCTACCTTATTCTCTGGTTGTTGATGCCGACCGAGCAGGACTGATCCATGTCGCCGGCGGGGCTCTGGGTCGCGCGCGGGCTTGGCATCGTGTGGGCGGTGCCCAATACCCTGGTCGGCTTGGTCGCAGGCGGGGTCGGCATGGCGTTCGGTGCGCGCGCGGAATGGAGTCGTCGCGATTTCGCCCTCGTGTTCCATCGCTGGCCGTGGGGTCCGGGCGGAGCGATCACGTTCGGCAACAGCATCCTGCATACCGGCGATACGCTCGAGTCGGAATGCGTTACCTATGAACATCGCGCGGGGCGCACGCAGCACCCGCGCATCCGCTTGGGCGACCACGAGCGTGCGCATGTGTACCAGTACATGGTGCTGGGTCCGTTGTTCCTTCCGGTCTACCTGCTGTGCGGTGGCGTCAGCGTGCGCAATCCGTTCGAGCGCGCGGCAGACCGTTACGCGCTGACCGGCAAGGGCTGGTGGCCCGGCTGACCGACGAGCGGTAGGCTGTCTTTCACCACCTGCACACGTGGGTGCGCGTAGCGTCAGTGTCGTCCGAATCCCGCAAAGAACCCTTATCAATGCGGATCGGCAAGGAGGGCCCAGCCACCCGGGATGCACCCGACGTGACTGGGCCTTCTCGTATACGGCATCCGGCACGGCATGGGTTCGCTGCGCCTCACTGCAATCGTTGGAAGGAAAACAGCGGCCACAGCGCGTGGCGCCTTCGCTGCAGGCGTGCGCTCAGCAAGTCGGCGCCCAGCACGCTGTAAGTGATGCCGTTGCCGCCATACGCCATCGCGAAGTGCACGCGCGGCCCCCATTGCGGATGCGCACCGAAAAACGGCAGGCCGTCGGCGGTCTCCGCGAAGGTGCCTGCCCAGGAGAACGCCGGGGTGATGTCCAGCGCTGGGAAAAGTCGGTGCAGCCGCTTCACCAGCGTGCGGGCCTTCTTCTGCACGCGCGCGTCACGGCGGGCTGGGATGTCGATGGCATCGTCCTCGCCGCCGATCAGCAGGCGACCATCGGCGGTGCTGCGCGCGTAGAGGTAGGGGCGGGCGGTTTCCCATAACAGGGTGTCCTGCAGGAATCCCAGACGATCGGCGGGCAGGGGGTCGGTGATGAGCGCATAGCTGCTGCGGTTGCGTGCGACCCGTGGCTTCAACCAGTGTTGGCTGGCATAGCCCGCGGCGAACACGACGTGCGCGGCCCTGACGTGGGCTCCGCCGTCGATCTGCAACACGACGCTGCGTGAAGTCGCTGTCAGGTGGGTCACGCAGGTGCGGTCAAAGATGCCCGCTCCCCGGCGACGCAAGCGTTCAAGCAGACGATGCGTCAATCGGTACGGGTCCACGCGTGCAGCCTGCGTGCTGAGGAGCGCGGCCGGTGCGTCGAAACCGTAGTCGTCGCGGATGCGCCGCGTGTCCAGGAGCGTTACGTCGAGCCCATGCCGCCGCCGCGCCTCGTATTCGTCCTTCATCGCCGCCACGGCACGGCGGCGGCTCGCGTAGTACAGGCTGTCCGCCCGCGCGAACTCCACATCGCGCCACGGCGATGCGATCGCCCGCAGTTGGTCGATGGCCTGCGCACAGGCGCGATAAGCGAGGGCCGCGTCGGCTTCGCCGTATCGGCGTGCCAGATCCACCAGAGGGGTGTCGATCTCGTATTGCAGCAGGGCCGTACTGGCGGCCGTGCTGCCCCATCCGATGTCGCGCTGTTCCAGCACGGCAACATCGAATCCGTCCGTCGCCAGGCGATCCGCGATCAGCGCGCCGGTGATGCCGCCGCCGATGATCGCCACGTCGCAACGGTGGTCGGCCTGCAGTGCCGGGAAGGCGTGCATCAGGCCATTCTTCACGGCCCAGTAGGGATATCCGCTTTTGAGGTCCATGCCGTGCCCGTGCATCGCGATGCCCCATGCTGGCATCGCGGTGTTCAGGCCAAGGTGAAGAGGGGGTGCAGCGCCCCCGTATCAGCGCGGCAGCGCGCCCTGCAGGAACAGCTCCACCGCCGCCAGCGCCTGCGCTTCCAGCGTGTCGACGTCGGGCAGCTGGTTGCTGCCCGCCGCGAGTCGGACGATCTGGTCGCCGAACAGGCTCATGTAGAACTGTGCGGCCGCAGCCTTCGGCGAAGCCAGCTGCATGCGTCCTGCCGCCACCTGTTGTTCGAAGTACTCGGCGAGGGTAGAACGGATGGAGGCGACGGCATGGTCGAAGAACCAGTCCCGCAGTGCCGGGAAGGACTGTCCTTCACCGATCACGATGCGATACACCACCTGCGAGTCCGTGCGTGCCATGACCTGCGCCATGCGGATGGCCACGCGGCGCAGCGCCTGTTCCGGCGGGAGCTCGGTCAGGTTGAGATCGCGCAGCAAGTGGGTATGCATGTCGAGCCGGCGCTCGAGGATGGCACTGGCCAAGCCCTCCTTGTCGCCGAAGATGCGGTACAGCGTGGCCAGCGATCCGCCCGCCCGGGCGACGATCTCGCTTAGTCGCGCATGCTGGTATCCCTTTTCGGCGAACACCTCGGTGGCGGCGTCGAGGAACTTCTCGGCGCGGATTTCACCACGCCGGCACAATTCGACCTGGGGGCGTGGGCGCAGCGGCGATTCGCCGGCGGTGTGGGGGTCGCTGAAAACGTTTTCCAGAAAATCAGAGGAAATGCTCACGGAAAGTTCCTGCGTGCGACCGTTGGATGACGTTCGTCCAGCCTAGCAAAAGGGCGCGTGAGTGTGGCAATCACATGACACCGTTCGCGGCCTCGGATGGGGGGCTTTTTCGGCCGTAGGTGAGAGTCGCTACAAATAACCGGTGAGTGCGGGGGCGTCCTGCCAGCGGTCGTGCGCGCCGTCCACGTAGGTGATCGGTGCGGCCGAGAGTTCTTCGGGCGTCGCATCCTCAAGGCACCCCAGGTTCACCCCGTAGATCCGCTCGCCGTCGGGCACGTTGTTGCCGATGCCGAACGGCCTGACGCCACAGGTTCGGCAGAAGTGGTGCGAGTTGCGCAGGCTGTTGAACCGGTACTCGACCAGCGCGTCTGCGCCGGCAAGCAGACGGAACTGGTCCGGCATGACGATCGCCGGCCAGAAACGGTTGCGCCGGCAGACCGAGCAGTTGCAGCGGAAGGTGGGCTGGGTCAGGTCGATGTCCGCCTCGAAGCGGACCGCGCCGCAGTGGCAGCTGCCGGTGTAGGTCTTCAGCATGCGGCCTCCCGTGCCGATATCGATCCCGGGGTGTAGGGGTTCCCCCGCTGTTCCCGGTCGTCGCCAGGGAGAATACTGGACCCCAGCCCGCCGGAGCCATGCATGCTGAGGACCCTCGACGTCGCCGACCTGCGCACTGGCATGTTCGTCCAGAAGCTGGTCGGCCCGTGGATGCAGCATCCTTTCTGGCGGACTTCGTTCCTGCTGGACGAGGCGCGCCTGGCCGAATTACAAGATAGCGGGATTGAACAGGTGGTCGTGGACCTGGCGCGCAGCGAGGTCGGGGACGATGCGGACGCCGGAGTGGACGTAGCCGAGGCCACGCCTGACATCGGCGGCGAATCCGCGTCGGAAGACGCCACTACCCCCGAACGCCGCCGCGTCATCGTTCCCGATGGCGGCGTCGGCCTGGGAGCCGAGCTGGCCCGCGCCCGGCGCATCTGCGAAGACGGGCGCGAAGCCGTTGAAGCCATGTTCCGTGAGGTGAGGTTGGGGAAAGGCGTGGACGCCCAGCATGTGCTGCCGCTGCTGGACGAGATCACGGGATCCGTCGACCGACACCCCACCGCGCTGGTGAGCGTGGCGCGGCTGAAGGATGCCGACAGCTACACCTACCTGCATTCGGTCGCCGTGGGCGCGTTGATGGCGATGCTGGCCCGCCAGCTGAAGCTGCCGGAAGACCAGGTGCGCGACGCCGCGCTCGGCGGTCTGCTGCACGACATGGGCAAGGCATTGCTGCCGCAGGACGTGCTCAACAAGCCCGGGAAGCTGACCGACGAGGAGTTCGACATCGTCCGCCAGCACCCCGTGCATGGCGAGCGCCTGCTGCGCGACGGCGGGATCACCCAGGAAGCGATCCTCCACATCGCCCGCCACCACCACGAGAAGTTCAACGGCGCTGGCTACCCGCAGCGGCTGTCCGGGGACGAGCTGCCGCTGCTGACGCGCATGAGCGCAATCTGCGACGTCTACGACGCGATCACCTCCAACCGGCCCTACAAGGCCGGCTGGGATCCGGCCGAATCCCTGCGCCGCATGGCGGGCTGGCAGGGCCACTTCGACGAAACGCTGCTGAAGGCCTTCGTGCGCAGCGTGGGCATCTACCCGATCGGGGCCCTGGTACGCCTTTCCAGCGACCGTCTGGCCGTGGTGGTGGAACAGAACCCGGCCACCTTGCTGGCGCCGCGCGTGCGCGTGTTCTACTCGGCCAAGTCGCGCACCCATCTGTTGATGACGGACATCGACCTGGCCACCGCCGGGGACCGTGAACGCATCGTCAGCGTAGAGTCCCCTGCCACCTGGGGTTTCCGCGAACTCGAGAAGCTCTGGCTGCCCTGAGGCACTTGCGGCGGCGGGTGTCCGAGGGCTTAAGAGAGCCCCCTGCGGCCAACTTCCGGCACGTGGACGCGGCCTACGCATGCGCCAGCATGGCCCGCCCGTCGCGTCCTTCCCGTCTGATCGGGCAGGCCTGCAGGCCATTCCCCCGAACAGACGCGAAGGAGCACTCGATGTCGTTGCTTTCCCTGGTCATGGCAGCCGCCGCTGTCGCCACGCCGCCCCCTTCGGCCGACGCCGCCACCCTGGCCGCGATCGAGGCCACCTGCCTGGACTACATCGACGGCCAGCTCGAAGGCGACCCGGCGCGCGTGTCGCGTGCGCTGCATCCGGACCTGGCCAAGCGCGCCGTGGTGGGAGACACCCCGTACGAACGCCTCGGCCTGCGCCGCATGTCGAAGGACGAACTGGTCGAGCTCACCCGGCAGGGCGTGCTGAAGACACCGAAAGAACAGTGGAGCCGCAGCTGCCGGGTGCTCGACGTCACCGCCGAAACCGCGGCCGTGCGCCTGGAGACGCCGTGGTTCGTCGACCATTTCCACATGGGCCGTTTCGATGGTCGCTGGGTCATCGTCAACGCGCTGTGGCACAGCAAACCACGCTGATCCCGTGCTCTTCGGCTATCGCGGCGCCGTGTCCGCCGCCTTGCGAAACAGCGCCGCGCACAGCAGCCAGGCCACGACGTACGCGGCGGTATAGCTCAGCAGGAACCCACGTGGTTCCTGTGCGCTCGCCGGCAGCGCGATTCCTGCCGCGGCGAGCTGCAGCACGGCCATCGCGACCAGGGTCGCTGCCATGCCTCGCGGCCGACGACGGCTGAGCAGGGCGCCGATGACGCCGGCCAAGGGAATGACCATGAACGCCAGATTGGCCGGATGCGATGGCTCGCCGACGATTCCGACCGCTAGGTTCGCCCACACCAGCAGGAAGGCCGCGCCCAGCGCTATCACGCTGGCCGCGAGATAGACCGGTGCGCGTGCCGCGCTGGCCGCGAGCTCGAACGCCACGCAGCCGGCAAGCAGCATCGCGCCGAACACGGCGAAGTCCGATCCCGTCCACGCGACTTCGGACGTGAACCGCATCGCCACCCACGGCGTCAGCAGCAACGCCGCAGCGCCACCCCAGGCGAGCGGGCGCAGTCGGCGGATCCATCGGGTCGTGGTGGAAGGAAGCGGCATGCTCGCCATCGTCATGTTTCCCAAGCCTGCAGGAGTGCAGGCGTAGCGTCCATGCCGCGCATGGGCGGGCGAGGGGGCTTGTGTGAAGCGAGTGCGAAGTTGCCGGTTGAGGGCGTGGCCGGTTCAGGGCGTGGCCGGTGCGGGGCGGTGGCCGTAGCTCAGTACGCGGGTGATCTGCCAACGGCCCTCCTGTTCGCGCCAGACCATGGTGAAGTCGGCCATGCCGCCGCAGTCGTCGCCACCGGTCGCGCAGAACGTGTGTTCGCCCTGGGCGATCGCACCGTAGCCGCGGATCGGAAAGACCTTCAGCGAGCCCGGCACCAGGCGCCGCTGGTACTTCCCGCACACGTTCTCGCGGGTGCGGCCGATCATCTCGTCGCGTGTCCAGGTGACGCCGCCGTTGTCGTGGTAGAACTCCACGCCCGTATCAAAGTACGCGGCATGGCGCGCGAGTTGTGCCGGATCGGCGCACTGATTGAAGGCATCGAATACGGCGCCATCGAGCTCGGCTACGATCTGCGACAGATCCTGTGGTGTGCGGTCGGGCGATGGAGCTTGGGCTGCCGTGCGCCCGGCGAACGCGAACAGCCCCAGGCCCAGCAGGACCGGCACGAACTTCTTCATCGGGTGATGCCCCGGCAGGCGCACGGCGGTCATGCCCGCGTGGCCGAGGCGCGCGGACCGGCGCCCAGCAAGCGCGCAGGCAGCATCAGCAGCGCATGCAGGAAGGCGAACAGCGCCGAGAAGGTCACGCCTACCAGGCGGAACGGCAGCGACAGCAGCCAGACGACCGGCCACAGCACCAGCACCAGCAGGGCCAGCGGCCAGCACAGCACGAACAGGATGCACCAGGCGGCGAGCGCGACGAGGGTCTTCATGGAGGCTCCTAGGGGCAGGGCACCGGTCATCGGTACGTCGCCATCCTCGTGCCGCACCGACGCTGCGGACAACCGGTTCGCGACGAAACCCGCAGGTCGGCGACGGAAGCGGGCTCAGCCCGTCCGAATCGATCGCATCGATGCACCCGTGTGCCTCAATCGCGCACGCCGAACGACAGGCAGCTGCTGCCCTGCCACTGGATCTCGAGCGGCTCGCCGGCATCGGCGAAGGTTTCTTCCGACGGGTCCTTGCCGCTGCCGAGGTTGAGCTGGCGATCGGGCTGCTTGCTCACGCCCACCGTCACCACCAGGCGACTACCGGCCGCCAGCCTGCGGCCGATCAGGCGCGTGTCCTTCACGGCAAGGCGCTGCAGTACGGCGGGGTCAAGCAAGCGGCGTTCGCGGCGATCCGCGCCGTAGCTCGCGCGCTGCAACCACCAGGCGAGGTCGAAGTACTGGCCTTCGGCAGTGAGCTCGTACACGCCGATGGCGATGTCGACGTCGCGCTTATTGAGGGTGAAATCGAGCATGCCATCGAACGGTCCCGCCAGTTCGGTGTCCTGCACCAGCGCTTCGCCGGTGAACACTAGGCCCGCGTGCGGATCCAATTCGGGATTGAGCACGTTGTTCGGCGGCGTCCAGTCGGCATCGTTGCGATCTCTGAAATCAACGCGCTGCCTGGCCACCACACCGGACTGCGGTTGCGGGGAGAGCGCATAAGTGCCGGTCTCCGCACCCGGTGCCAGGCACAGCGATTGACGCCGCGTCGCCATGGTCTCCAGCGTGTGCGCGTGGCGCCAGGCATCGGTTCCCATGGCTTGCCAGTTCACGCGGTCAGCCAACAGATCAGGCTTCGGTGCGCCTTTGAGCACATGGTCGAACCACGCCAGCCGCAAGGCCTGCAGGTTGATCCGCGCGGCGGCGTCCGGCACATAGCCTTGCACGGTCGGCGGCACGCCGGTCTGCATCGTGATGTGCTCGTAAGGACCGATCACCAGCGTGTGGTCGGCGTCCGGGCGGTGGCGTAGGTGTTCGCGGAAGTAGTGCAACACGCCAGCCTGCGCACCATCGAAATACCCCGTCGTGG
Source organism: Pseudoxanthomonas sp. YR558 (assembly GCF_900116385.1). Classification (NCBI taxonomy): domain Bacteria; kingdom Pseudomonadati; phylum Pseudomonadota; class Gammaproteobacteria; order Lysobacterales; family Lysobacteraceae; genus Pseudoxanthomonas; species Pseudoxanthomonas sp. YR558. The sequence goes on from NZ_FPCI01000002.1 coordinate 1,196,098, forward strand.
CCAGCACCGGGATGTCGATGCCGGCGAACTCGTCGCCCTGGGGGATCATCGCCTGCCAGTACGCGTCGTAAGCGGGGTGCTGCAGCCATTCGGCGAACAGCGGATTTGAACTGCCGTCGATCAGCGGGCGCTCCCGGTAGGCGCGACCGCTGGCGTAGGCATCGCGGTCGAGCTTCGCCCAGCGTGCACTGTCGCCGTAGCGTGCATCGTCCAGCCAGCGGCTGCTGGCGGTGTACAGCGGCCACGGATACATGAAATTGAGGAAGACATTGCCTTCCATCGGGATGTCGATGCCGGGTGCGGCAGACGCCGAAGTCGCGATCGCCTTCAGCGCCGGCGGTCGCTGCTTCAGCGCGGACCACTGGGCGAAGCTGTTGTAGCTGCCGCCGAACATGCCCACGCGACCGTCGCTCCAGGGCTGTGCCGCGATCCAATCGATGACCGCGGCCGCATCGACGCCGTCGTGCCGGAAGGGCGCGTTGGCATCGGGACTGCGGCCCTTGCCACGGCTGTAGGCCACGGCGCCCACGTAGCCATGCGCGGCCATCGTCTTGGCATCGCCCCAGGCCACGTCGTCGTTGGCGTAGACAGTGAACTGCAACAGCGTCGGCAATCGCGGCGCATTTGCGGGACGCACGACCAGCGCGGCGATACCGACCCCTTCCGGCGTCCGTACCAGCACGTCGCGGTCGATCCGGTAACGGCGTGCGTCGTCGTCCTTCAATGCCGCCGCGAACAACGGCTGGAACTCCGCGTACGCGGCATGCACCTGGTATGCACGGACCAGGTCGATGGCCTCGGGCAGCGACAGCCGTGACCGGCCGGCCACCTTCGCCAGCGCTGCATCCAGGTCGCCTCGCACCCTGGCGAGCGAGGTGCCGAACGAGAACTCCGCCTGCAGGGCCGTCCGGTCGTCCAATGCGCCGAAACGCTCGGCGAAGGCCTGCCGCCATGCCGGGGCGTAGGCCATCCCGCGCTGAGTCTGCAGTGTCTTGGCGCGCGCATGGATCTCGTACTGCAGGAACACCGGCGGCTGCGACGGTGGATCCTTGCGCAAGCCGCGCAGCGTGTCGATGCTGTCGATCGCCTGCGTGTATCGGCCGGCGGCGAGCTGCAACCGGAATCGGGTCGCGAGGTCGCGCTGGGGATCTTCGTCGCGATAGACCACCAGCGCCTCGCGTGCCACCGTGGTCATCGCCGCATCCACAGGGCCGTCGTGCAGGCCCGCCGGGATGACGATGTCCTTCGTTTTCGCGAAGGAGGGGAAGGCGCACGCCGTCAGTAGAAGTCCCAGCAGCAGTCTCATGTCGGTCCGGGGCAAGGAGGGCCGCGCGAGCTTTGCACGCGGGACCGTGCCGGGGAAGTGCGATGCGACGAAACCGTGCCCGTCGCGACGAAACGGGCACGGGGCCTGACGCTATCGGTCCAGGAAGGCGACGAGTGCCGGAATCGTCTGCCCGGGCGCCTCTTCCATCAGCCAATGTCCCGAGCCCTGGATGATGACGCCCTCGACGTTGTCGTCCACCATCCGGCCCTGGTCGATCAGGAACTGGCCGCCGGCCTTCTCGCCCGACAGCACCAGCATCGGCATCGTCAATTTTGTCTGCGCGAAGCCCGCGAAGTCCTTCGCATCCTGCTCGAAGTTTCGGAAGTACTCGAAGCCGGCGCGCATGCCGCCCGGGCGTGCGTACTCTTTTGCGTAGAACTGACGGTCGGTCTCGGGAATCGAGCGGGTGCGATCGGCGGCGAAGTCGTTCCAGAAATGCTCGAAGTAGATGCGCTCGCGGCCATCGACCAGCTTCAACGGCGTCTCGCCGTAGAAATGAAAATGCCACAGATCGCGCAGCAGCCAGACCTTGGTCCAGTCGCCGACGCCGGGAATGAAGGCATCCATCAACACGATGCTCTCCACCTCATCGGGGTATTGCGCCGCATAGGCGTAGGCCACCATCAAGCCGATGTCGTGGCCGACGATCTTGACCTTGCGATAGCCCAGCGACGCCACCAGCGCATGGATGTCCTGCGCCAGTGTCTTCTTGTCGTAGCCGCCGTCCGGTTTCGACGACGTGCCCGCGCCGCGCAGATCGGGCGCGATGACCACGTGGCGGCCGGCGAGTTTCGGCATCAGCGGTCGCCACATATGGCTGGTCTCGGCGTAGCCGTGGAGCAATACCACCGGGGACGTGTCGCCTTCGCCGGCCTGTAGGTAGTGCAGGGTGACGCCGTTGACGGTCGCGGTGTGGTCGTGGATGGCTGCACTGCCTGCCGCATGGGCGGGCAGGTGCAGGCCGAGGATCACCAGCAGCGCCGTGGTCGCGCGCTGGAAGGAACGCAGCAAGCTGTTCATCACGATCTCCTTAGGTCAGGTATCGCAGGGTCGGCGGATACACGGTGGCAATGCGCTAGCGCGGCTCCGTCGGCCATGGTGGGGTACGGGGTGCCTAGAGCTGGCTCATGCCGCCATCGGCGATGATCTCGGTGCCGACGATGAACGCCGACTCGGGCGAGGAAAGATGCAGCACGGTCGAGGCGATCTCGTCAGGCGTACCGAAGCGGCCCAGCGGGATCTGGTTTTGGATCTGCGCTGCCGTGGCCTCCAGCGAAGCGGCATCCAGGCCGAGCTTGCCGTAAAGCGGTGTGGCCACCGGCCCAGGGCTGAGCACGTTGACGCGCGCGCCGCGCGGCAGCAGCTCGGCCGACAAGGTCTTCGCCAGCGAGATCAACGCGGCCTTGCTGGCGGCGTACACCGAGCTGTTCGGCATGCCGATGTGAGCGTTGATGGAGCCATTGATCACGATCGACGCGCCCGGATTGAGCAGGGGCAACAGCGCCTGCACCTGGAAGTAGGGGCCCTTCGTATTGGTGTCGAAGATCTGGTCCCACAGCGCCTCGTCCACGTCGGGGAACGCGGCGAACTTCGCCGTACCGGCGTTGAGGAAGACGGCGTCCAGACGCAGGTCGGCGGCGACCAGCGCCGCGCCCAGCGCTTTCGCGTCGGCCAGGCGGCCGGCGTCGTTCACCAGCGCGACGGTGTCGGGTCCGATCTCGGCTTTGGCCCGGTCGAGCGATACGGCGTCGCGACCGGTGATGACGACGCGGGCGCCTTCCGACGCGAACGCTTTGGCAGCGGCCAGGCCGATGCCGCTGCTGCCGCCCGTCACGAGAATGGTCTTGCTGTTGAAGCGGTTCATGGTAACTCCTTCGATGCCAGCCCAATGCTGTGAGCGCATGTTGGCGAGATCCTGGCGACTTTCCGTGCCACAATCGTGACGAACTCGTTCGAAGGTATCGAACATGTTGTCAGCCGATGAATTGGCCCTACTGGAAGCCATCCGCGAGAGCGGCAGCCTGTCACGAGCCGCCGCCCGGCTCGGCAAGGCGCCGTCCACTGTGTCGCATGCGGCAAGGCAGCTCGAAGCGCGCTTCGATGCGCTGCTGTTCGACCGTCGCCGCTATCGCCTGCAGCTGACCCCGGCAGGCCACCTGCTCGCACAGGAGGCCGCACGCCTGATGTTGGATGTGTCCCGCCTGACGCAGCGGGTCAGGCAGGTCGCCGGTGGTTGGGAGGACCGCCTGTGGATCGTCACCGACGAGATCCTGGAGTTCGAGACGCTGCTGCCGGTGATCCGTGCGTTCGACGGGTTGAAGTCCGGCGTGACGTTGCGCATCACCCATGAAGTCCTCACCGGCACGTGGGATGCCTTGCGCGACGGACGCGCCGACCTGGTGGTGGGCGCGACGAACGAACCGCCGGTGATCCCCGGGCTGCGCTGGTTTGAACTCGGCGTGATGGACTGGGTATTCGCGGTCTCGCCGCGGCATCCTCTGGCCAAAGCCCATGAGCCTGTCGACCGTGCCGCTGTGCTCCAGCATCGTGCGGTCGTGGTGGCCGATACGTCGCGCAGGGTAGAAGTGCGCGGGTATGGCGTGCTGGGCGGGCAGCCGTCGCTCGCCGTACCCAGCATGCGCGCCAAGATCCAGGCCCAATGCGAAGGCCTGGGCGTGGGCTGGCTGCCGCGCGATCGCGTGGCCGGGCTGCTCAAGCGTGGCGACCTGGTGGAAAAGAAGATGGTGGATCCGCGCGAACCCAACCTGCTCTACGTCGCCTGGCGCGGCGATCATCAGGGGCGTGCGCTGGAGTGGTGGTTGGCGCAATTGCAGAACAAGCGCCTGGCGTCGCGATTGGTGAAAGGCCTGGATGTCGCGACGCTCACATGATTGCCGACCGATGTAGGGCGCCATCACCGTCGCTCAGGCCGGCGGCGCGAAGTCCGCCAGCACGCTGCCGCCGACGGCGACCAGGCGATCCAGACGAATGCGTTCGCCCGTGCCGAGCTCGGCGTATTCGACGCCGTCCCGGGCGGAGAGGGTGACGATGCGCGTTTCGCGTTCCTGCGGCGCGCCATCGTCATCCAGGAACCGGATGACGGCCGCCGTCCTCCGTGTCGCGGTGGCCTCCAACACGTCGTGGAACTCGCAGTTGATCGGCGTGTAAGGATCGGACGAGTGGGGCATGGTGGGCTCCCAGGGACTTTGAGCAGGACATGGCCCCAGCCTAGCGCGGCGCCACCGTCCGGTCGCGGGCGAGATGAGGTACAGGCGTGCGCGATGACGTCTCGTGCCTGACCGGCGGGGTCGCGGTCGTCCGCCGCGACCCCGACGGTGCGCCAGCTCTACGAACGCCTCCGCCCTGGCAACAGCATCGGCACCTTGCGCTGGTAGTCGCGGTAGGTGTCGCCGTGCATCGCGACCAGGTCGCGTTCTTCCAGGAACTTCACCGCCACGAAGATGTAGCCCGTGACGACGGCGGCGAACAACAGGTGCCCGAGGGTCATCGTCGGGGTCACCCAGAAGGCGATCAGGAAGCCCAGCATCAGCGGGTGTCGCACGATGCGGTACATCGCGCGGATGACGAAAGGCTCGTCCTTCGCCACGCGTCCCCGCGCATGCAGCCAAACCTGGCGCAGGCCGAACAGTTCGAAGTGGTTGATCGTGAAGGAACTGGTCAACACCAGCAGCCAGCCGAACAACGACACACCCCACAGGACGCCCCGCGCGAGGCCGGCGTCGACGTGCCAGACCACCTGCGGCAGCGGGCGCCATAGCCAGAACAGCAGCGCCAGCACCGCACTGCTGACCAGTACGAACGTGCTGCGTTCGATTGCGGTCGGCACGAACCGCGTCCACCATCGCTTGAAGGCGGGCCGCGCCATGCCGCTGTGCTGCACGGCGAACAGGGCGAGCAGGGCGATGTCGATGGCCAAGGCGGTCCACAACGGAGCCAGCGCCCCGTTGTCGATGTGCTTCGGCACGCCGAACCCGGCGACGAATGCGATGGCATACAGGAACGTGGCGAGGAACGCGGTATAGCAGGCGCCGCCGTACAGCATGGCCAGTGAGCGGTTCATGGGCGATCTCCGGCCTAGCGGTAGAAATAGGGCGCCAGCACGTTCACCTGCGTGATGCGCTCCAGCGGGAGGTTGTTGTCGCCAGCGGCGCGGCGGATCGCCTCCGGGTCCGGACCGTCGTAGACGCAGAACGTCTTGGTCTTGTCGGCATTCACGTAGGAATGCACCCAGGTCACGCCTTCCTTGGCATTGGTGGCGACCACACCGAGGCAGGCGCGCGCGCCCACGTCGGTCATGGGGATGTTGAGGCCGGTGGGGAAGGTGCGTTCGATCATGTAGCGGGGCATGGGAGTGTCTCCGATGATGAGTATTGGATCGGCGCGACCTTGCGGTCGCGCGCGTGGGGCTCAGTGCGCGTCGAGCGTGACGGGCACTTCGGTGATGGTGTCCACCGGCAGGTGGTTCGCCTTGGCGGCCTGGCGGATGGCGTCCTCGGTGGGACCTTCGTAGACGCAGAAGGTCTTGGTCTTGTCGCCGTTGGCGAAGGACATCAGCCACTTCACGCCGAAGCGGGCGTTGGTCTGGTTGACCTTGGCCTTGGCGGCGGCGTCGAGGCCGTCGAGTGCGCCCTTGGGAAAGGAACGCTGGATGACGTAGCGGTGGTTGGCACTGGACGCGGTACCTGCGTCCTTCGCCATCGCGGCGCCACTCAGCGTCAGCGCGCACAGGGCGGCCACCGCCAGCGTGCGCAGGGGATGGAGGGAAATCTTCATATCGGGAGTCCGTCGTGGTCACAGCGGATTGCTGTGTGGGAAAGGCTACGGAGCCGCCTTCCTCGCCGCGTCGGCGGACTTGCCCAGATTGGGTGCCGCGATTACCTATTTCTCGGGCGGATGCCCAGCGCCAGTGCAGCGGCCATGGCCTCGGTGCGCGTGCCCACACCGAGCTTGGAGAACACGGCCGCGATGTGGTGGTCCACCGTGCGTACGGAGCGCGAGAGGCATTCGGCGATCTGGGCATTGCGCAAGCCGCCGCAGAGCAGCTCCAGGACCTCCACCTCGCGCGAGGTCAGGCCGCCGGGATTGGATTGGGTCGAGGCTCGCTGCCCGCGCGGCACGCCACGGACGCCGGCTTCGCGCAGTTCGCGGCGCAGGCGCGCCACCATCGGGGCCGCGCCCATGGCCTCGAACTGGGCCAGTGCGTCGCGTCGCGCGTCGTCGTCTCCGTCGGCGAGCGCACGTGCGCGCTCATACGGGCATCCGAGTACGCGCCAGGCGTCTGCCGCTTCCTGCCAGTGCCCTTCGAGCTGCAAGGAGACTGGCGATGTGCGCACGAGTGAATCGCCGTCGGAACGCGGCACGTCGACGTAAAGCGAGAGTTCGTCCACCATCCATTGGTGGAAGCGCGATCCCAGGTCCGCCGAAGCCAGCGCCGTGATCGCTTCGCCTGGAGACGGCGCCTCGCCCGCCAGCCAGGCCGCTTCCAGCCGCGCGGCGACGATCGGGGCGATACGGAGGAAGGATTGCGTCGGCAGCGCCAGCGTGAGCGCTTCCTCAAGCAACGGGGCCGCGTCCGGGTCCCCGCGCCTTACGCGCACATGTGCCAGCACGGTGAGCGCCATGATCCGGCTGATCGGCGCGAGGTAGGGCATGCGTAGCAGTCGCGTCGCCTGTTCGCTGGCGTCGTCCCAGTGACCGGATGCGAACCGCGCGCATGCCTGCATCGCTGCCAGATATCCGGCCCAGGCGTCGAGGTCACGCGCTTCGCAGTAGGCCAGACCCTCCGTCAGCCAATGCTGCGCCTCCGGCAGCTGCCTGCAGACGACGGCATCGTAGGCCAGGTTCACGTAGGCACGCGCCGCATGTTCTTCGAAATCATTCGCTAATGCCGTGCGAAGGCTCTGTGCCAGCGTCGCGGCACCGGCATCATCACCGCCTTCCCGTTGCGCCGTGCCGATGTTGTTCAGCGCATGGACTTCGATTTCCTTGTCGCCCAGTACGACCGCCAGATCCAGCGCGCGTGTTCCCCATGCGATGGCGTCCACACGTTGACCCTGCAGCATGTGGAGCTGCGCGAGATTGCTGTACGCCATAGCGAGTTCGCTTCCCGCCGGCAGATCTTCCAGTAAACGGATGGCGTCATCCGCATGCACGCGTGATGCGGCGGTCTGCCCGTTGTACCAGCTCAGGCGCGAGAGCCAGCGCGTGGCATCTCCCTGACGAAGGCGCTCACCCAGGCTCGCCCAGAGATCACGCGCCGCTGTTCTCGCCGAGATCGCATCCGTCAGTTGGTCGGTCAGGTAGCACTCGTAGGAGAGGCGTTCCAATAGCGCTGCGCGGATCCGGTCCGGCTGCGCGTGGGCGAACGACAGGGCCGTCCGCAAGTGCGCAGCCGCCTCGCGGTGCGCACCGCTGCGTCGCGCCTCTTCGGCGGCCGCCGGCGCCAGACGGAGCACCGCGTCGCCGTCATGGGCACGGGCGGCATGATGCACACGCCACGCCAGCGGCGCGCGTGCCCGTTGTGGTCCGTCCAGCACGGCAAGCACGCGCGCATGCAGCTGTCGCGCACGCGGGCCGGACAGCGATCGCTCCACCGCCACGCGCGCGAGTTCGTGCCGGTAGGCGAACGTCTCCCGCTGTGCGAGCAGCAGGCCGGCATCCAGGCATTCCTCGATCGCCGTGACCGACGGTGCCAGCACCGCGTCCATCAACCAGCCCTGGAGGTGGCGGGGCACGATCGCGGTCAGCTGCGCGACGTCCCGCGCATCCGGTCCCAGACGGGCGAAGCGCGCCAGCACGAGATCCTCCACGCCATGCGGCACCGCCTCGCTGCCACGCCGCAGCATTTCGCTGACGAAGAACGGGTTGCCCTGGGTGACCTCGTACAGCCCTTCGTGCGTATGCAGCGCACCATGCGCCATCGCCTCCACCGCCTGTGCGGTCAGGCGGGGCACCTGCAGGCGGGTGACGTTGGCCCGGGGAAGATCGCCCATCAGCCGGCGCAGCGGATGATTCGCGGCGACCTCGTCGTCGCGGTAGGTCACCACCAGCAGGCAGGGCACCTGTGCGAGCCGCCGACCCAGGAACCGGAGCAGGTCGAGCGTGGCCTCGTCGGCCCAGTGCGCGTCTTCGACGACGAAGATCGTCGGCGACGCCTGCAGTTCGGTCAGGACCGCGCCGAACAGCGGCATGCGCCCCAGCGCGTCGATGTCGGCGCCGAAACCGACCGCATTGGCGCGAGCGATGTCGTGCAGTGGCGCGAGGGGATGCGGCGTCTCCAGTGCATCGCAGGCGCCCCACCAGAGGTTCATCGTGCCGCGGCGTTCGCACAGCGCGGAGACTAGGCTCGTCTTGCCGATGCCCGCCTCGCCGCCGACCAGCACGACATTGCCGCCACCGGTACGGGCCTCTTCGAGCAGGCGCCGCAGGGCATCGAGCTGGGAATCGCGTTCGAGCAGGTTCATCGCGCGGGGCCGGGACCTTCGGTGCCAGGGGAGGATGTGGCCTGGCGCGTTGGAATCCGGTCAAGGCGGCGCGGCCACTTCCACGAACGCGCAGCAGGCGGGTATCAGGACAGGGAGCGGGTCTTGCTGCACAGGCAACCCCCTTCGATGATGCCGCGCGCTTAGACTCGATGTCGATTTCCGCATGCCGGCTTCGTCGTCAGGGCATTCATCCCCACCATCCAGCGCCAGTCGCGCCGAGGTACTCGCCCCATGGGACTCCTGACCTTCAGCCTCAACCTCACCCTCGACGGTTGCGTCGACCACCAGGAAGGCATCGCCGACGAGGAGACGCATGCCTTTTTCACCCGCCTGATGGATGAGCACGGCGCGATGCTGTGGGGCCGGGTCACTTACGAAATGATGGAAGCCTATTGGCCGAGGGTGGCGTGCGGAGAAGTGGAAGCACCGCCGGCGACCCGCGCGTGGGCGGTCAAGCTGGAGGCGAAGCCGAAGTACGTGGTGTCGTCGACGCGCGAGGACTTCCCCTGGGCGCACAGCCATCGCATCGCCGGCGACCTGCGCGCGGGTGTGCAGCAGCTGAAGGACGCGACACCGGCCGGCGTGCTCCTCGGGAGCGGCGCGCTGGCGGCAGAGTTGGACCGGCTGGACCTGATTGACGAGTACCGGTTCCTCATGCACCCGAGGATCGCCGGCCACGGCCCGACGCTGTACCAGAGCGGGCTCCCCGGCACGCGACGACTTGAGCTGGTTTCCGCGACCCCGCTGCGCTGCGGTGCAGTCGCCATGCACTACCGACGCTCAGACGACTGACGCCGGTTGCCGAACGCTCGGCGGCGTGTCGAATGCGGGCCTCCCGCTTCGTCGCCAAGACATCACCACACAAAGGAACGCCCATGAAGTACCTCGGCCTCGCCTATTTCACTCCGGAGAAGTTCGCCGCGATGCAGCCGGACGACGTCGAGGCACTGGTGAGCCAGTGTCCCGCCCTGGACGAAAAGATGCGCGCAACCGGCAAGGTGCGGGTCTCCGCCTCGCTGGGCGATCTGGAAGGCTGGCGGACGCTGCGCCCAGCCAACGGCAAGACCCAGGTCAGCGACGGGCCTTACACCGAGTCGAAGGAAGTGGTCGGCGGCCTCTTCATCATCGAGGCGGACAGCCACGAAGAGGCGCTGCGCATTGCCTCGATGCACCCGGCCGCCACCCTGGGAGAAGAGGGCGGGTGGGCCGTCGAGCTGATCCCGATGGATTTCTACCTGGCCGGATAGCGCCTCGAGATACTCCCGGGACGCGGCGGCGCTCAGGGCCCGGTTGACCTGGATCAATTGCGAACCGTTCGCATTTGGTAAACTGTGCCCATCAGCCGCTGCGCCACGCAGTCAGCCACTCCTCGCGCCATAGGCTGATTCCGTGTCCCCGATCCGCATCCCGCGCGCGCCTGCGCGCACGCCGCTGTTCCTTTCGCTCGCTCTCCTGCTGGCTCCCTCCCTCTCCGCAACAGCCCAGGAGGCTACCGACGGCGCATCCGATCCCGCGGTGACCCTCGACGCCGTGCAGGTCAAAGGCGAACGCCTGGGGCTGAACCTGAATCTCGACGCCAGCTCCGGCGCGCTGGGGACCAAGCGGTTGCTGGATACCCCGTTCTCCGTGACGGTGGTGGAGCAGGAAGACATCGAGAAACGCGGCGCCACCACGCTGGGCCAGGTCTTCATCAACGATCCCTCGGTCTACGCCGCCGAACCATCGGCCACGACCGCCTGGTGGGGCACGCAGATCCGCGGCATCGGCGTGACCAACCACTATGTGGACGGCGTGCCGATGCTGATGGAGTGGGGCGGCGAGTATCCGTTGGAGGCGGTGGAATCGGTGCAGGCGCTCAAGGGGCTGGGTGGCTTCATGTACGGGTTCGGTGCGCCGGGCGGCATCATCAGCTACCGCACCAAGCGACCCACTGCGGCGCCGCTGTTTTCCACCACGCTCGGCTGGCGCAACGACAACGCGTTCTCCCTGCACGTCGACGCCAGCGATCAAGTCGGCGGCCCGGATTCGTTGGGTTACCGGGTGAACGTGGCGAAGGAAGGTGGCGATGCCTACAACGGCGCCGGCCTTGATCGCACCCTGATCGCGCTGGCGGTCGACCAGCCGATCGGCGACAACCTGCTCTGGCACGCGGAAGTGCTGCGCGAGGACAACAAGCTCAAGCACGAGCCGCTCTACTTCTACTGGGATGACTACACAGGCGACCGCCTGCCCACGCCCACCTACGACTACGAAAACGTCCGCGTCCGCAATTCGTACTACAAGGCCGTGACCACCAACGTCACCACCGGCCTGGAATGGAGGATCAACCCGCGCTGGAACGTCGACTTCACCGTCGGGGCGGGGCGGCGTGAGCACTACTCCAACAAGATGTTCGCCAACCTGCTCAACGAGGCCGGCGACTACGACGGCAGCGTGTACAACTTCGCCGGCGACCTGCGCAACAGCGTGGCGCAGGTGCTGGTCACCGGCCAGATCGGCACCGGCAGCCTGCGCCATGATCTGGTGTTCGGTGTGTCCGCGCTGCGCACTTGGGAGCGTTGGGGCAACGACTGGTATTGGAGCAACGACTTCAGCGGCAACCTGTACCAGCGCCAGGATTTCCTCTCCACCCACGTGCCTGACTTCAGCTGGGCGCCTTTCAGCTACGACGAACGCCAGCAGGCGGTGTTCGCCAGCGACACGATCCATTTCGGTGACCAGTGGCAGGCGATCCTCGGCGTCCGCTATGTAGACTACGAACAGCGCGACCGTGATGGCGATCCGGAGGCGGACTCGCGGTATGCCACCTCGGCGCTCACGCCGACCGTCGCGCTGATCTACAAGCCGGTCGATGCGGTCTCGGTCTATGCCAGTTACGTGGAGTCGCTCGAATCGGGCGGTCGCGTGGGTTTCGACAGCGAACCGCCCTACGCCAATGCCGGTGAAGTGCTCGATGCCACCACCAGCAAGCAGTACGAGATCGGCGCGAAGTATCAGACCGGTCGTTTCGGCTTCACCGCCGCGGCGTTCCGCGTCGAGCGCGCGGCGCAGATCGACCAGTGGCGGGGTGAAGAGCGTTACCTGGTGCAGGACGGCCTGACGCTGTATCGCGGCCTCGAAGCGATCGCCAGCATCGGCATCACCGACCGGCTCGATGTCGGCGTGGGTGGGTTGTGGATGGACGCCAGTCTCGAGGAGCTGGCGCCGGAGAGCGCGGACTTGATCGGCAACCGGCCGGCAGGTTCCTCGCGCCGCCAGTACGTCGCGAACATCGAATACCGTCCCGCGGTGCTGCAGGGTCTGAGCCTGCACGGAAATGTCCGCTATTCCGGCGACCAATATTACGAAGACGCCAATCGCGTGCTGATTCCCGCACGCACGGTGGCCGATGCCGGCTTCCAGTACCGCATGACGATCGGCGGTCGCAGCGCCACGCTCACCGGCAACCTCAACAACGTGTTCAACCGCAAGTACTGGAACCTCGACATGCTCGGCGAGGCGCGTAATGCCTCGCTGGACATGCGTATCGATTGGTAACCCGCGCGCGTCGACGGGTCCGTTGGCGGCCATCGTGCCTGCCGGCGATGGACCCGATTGCGTCACCTCTTCTCCACACCTTCAGGAATCCCACCATGACTCCATCGTTCCGCTCCCCGTTCCCGCGTCGCACCGTCCTGGCGCTGCAGGTCGGCCTGCTGCTCGCCGCGCCCGCCGCCTGGGCGCAGTCGGACGCCACCGACGCCACCACCGAGCTGGACAAGGTCGTGGTGGTCGGCGCGATGACGGATGTGGAGCTGGACCGCCAGACCATCGAGCGCACGCAGGCGGCGACGCTGGCCGACCTGTTCCGCGCAGTGCCGTCGGTATCGGTCGGTGGTGGCGTCGGCATCGCGCAGAAGATCTACGTGCGCGGCCTCGAAGACTCGATGCTCAACGTCACCGTCGACGGCGCGCCGCAACGCGGCACGCTGTTCCATCACGTCGGCCGCGTGTCGATCGAACCCGAACTGCTGGAAAACGTGGATGTCCAGGCCGGTGCCGGTGAGGCGACCTCCGGTTTCGGTGCCATCGGCGGTGCGATCCGCTTCCGCACGCGCAATGCCACCGACCTGCTGGACGAAGGCGAGGACGTCGGCGGCATCATCAAGGCCGGTTGGGCCAGCAACGACGGCTATCGCGTCAGCACGACCGGCTTCGGCCGCCTGCATGGCGACATCGGCGTGCTCGCCTCGTTCGTGCACGTGGACAGCGACGACTACCAGGACGGCGACGGCCACACGCTGCGTGGCACCGGCGCGCGCCAGCGCCTGGGGTTCGTCAAGATCGGCGGCGACCTCAACGACACCCAGCGTGTCACCGCCAGCTATGAAGTGCGCCGCGAAGACGGCGAGTTCGGCCAACGCCCGAACTGGCCCGTGCGCGAGGGCGAGCGCCTGTTCCCGGTGGAAGGCGAGCGCCGCACGGGCGTACTGAACTACGGCCACGCGCTGTCCGAGGCGCTGGAACTGGAAGCGACCGCGTACTCGACCGAGACCGAATTCACCCAGGACCGCTACGACCGCTGGGGCCTGTATGGCGCCGACATCGACACCTGGGGCTTCGACCTGCGCGGCACCTGGCGTACCGACGCGCATCGCCTGGTGTTCGGCGTGGAGCACCGCGACGACCAGGTCGCCAGCCGTTACCTGGCGCCGGCGGCGCAGTGGCAGCCGTGGGCCTGGGACCCAGCGATCGGCCGCTTCGTCGAGTCCGGCCAGGTGTGGGGCGTCTATGTGCAGGACCAGTGGCAGGCGACCGATGCGCTGCTGCTCAGCGCCGGTGCGCGCTACGACGCCTACGACCTGGACCTGGACACCTACGGCGGTGGCACCGACAGCGACCACGTCAGCTTCAATGTCGGCGGCAGCTACCGCATCAGCGATGCGTGGACCTTCAACCTGTCCTACGCCGAAGCGTTCCGCGGCAAGGAGATCGGCGATGCGTTCACGCTGGAGCAGCGGCCGGGCCGGCTGACGCTGGCGCCCGGCCTCCAGCCGGAGACGGTGGAGAACGCGGAAATCGGCCTGCAATACGACGCCGGTGGCTTCAGCGCATCGGCGGTGTACTACCAGATGACCATCGACGACGTGATCCTCGACCAGCTCGGCAGCGGCCCCGCGCCGCAGGGCGCCACCTATTACGAGAACGTGGGCCGCTTCCGCTCCGACGGCGTCGAACTGCGCGCCGGCTACCGCGCCGGCGCCTTCGCCGTGGATGGCTACTACAACCGCTACGACTCGAAACTCAACGGCCACCGCATCGAAGGCTACGAGCACATCGCGCTGGGCAATTCGATGGGTGACAACTGGAACCTGACCCTGCGCTACGACCCCAGCACGCGTTTCGGCGTGCAGGCCAGCGTGACCCGCGTGGAAGACCTGGACAACATCGAGGTACTGTTCCGCGAGGCCGAACTCGGCTGGATCGACGGTACGCGTCGCGTCGACAAGCCGGGCTATACGGTGGTGGATGTATTCGCGCATTGGCAGCCGTTCGCCTCACAGCGGTTCGACCTGGCGTTCGGCGTGTACAACCTGTTCGATCGCGCCTACCGCTCGCACGCCAGCGTCGCCGACTACAGCGGCATTCCGGACTACGAGATCGTCTCTGGTCTCAACGAACCGGGCCGTAACGTGCGCGTCACGGCGTCGTACCGCTTCTGAGCACGACGGCGCCCCGGTGGCCGGATGCCCGCGCATCGCGCTGGCGTCCGGCGCTGCGTGTCTGGCACCGCTGGTTCGGGCTTGGCGCGACGGTGTGGCTGGTGCTGTTGTCGCTCAGCGGCTGTGCCATCGCGTACTACGACGAACTGGATACGTGGCTCAATCCCGACCTGCGCCGGATCGAAGAGGTCCGCACGCTGCCGGCGCACGAGATTCCGCTGGCGCATGCGCTGGACGAAGCGCGTCGCACCGTGCCCGGCTTCGAGCCACGGCAGGTGCAGCTGCCCGAGGCGGGCGGCACGCTGTGGATGCTCGGCCGCGCCGACGGCGTGCCGATCCAGCTGTTCGCCGATCCGCGTGATGGCCGCGTGCTGGGCTGGCGCGAGAGCGGCAAGCTGGCGCTGGACCGTCGGCACGTGATGGATGTGCTGTACGGTCTGCACGTGGACCTGCTGATGGGCGAGTGGATGACCGCACTGCTCGGCTTCGTGTCGCTGCTGTGGCTGGTCGACCACGTATTCGCGGTGATGCTCGCCGTGCCGCGGCTGTCGCGCTGGCGCGAGGCGTTCCTGCTGGGTGGCACGCCGGGCAGTGGTCGGCGGCGGTTCGACTGGCATCGCGCACCGGCGATGTGGGCGCTGCCCATCACGCTGATACTGGCGCTGACGGGCGTGACGCTGGCCTGGCCGGAGGCGAGCCGCGACGCGGTGCGTCTCGTCGGTCCCGTGAGCGAGCGGCTGGACGAAGCGCTGCCGGAGCGCGAACCGCTTCCGGCCGCCCTTAGCGTGGACCACGCCATCGTGCTGGCCGCCGGTGATGCGCCGGTGCACAGCGTACGGCTGCTGCCGCACAAGCAGGCCTACGCCGTGCGGACCTACGACGACCGCGATGTGGACGACCAGGGTCGTCTTTGGACGTACGTGTCGATGGAGAACGGTCACGTGCTCGGCCAGCGCCACGACGCCGGCGACAGTGCCGGCGATACCTTCTTCGTGTGGCAGTACGCGTTGCACTCGGGCAAGGCCTTCGGACCCGCGGGGCAGGCGCTGGTCTTCCTCGGCGGCGTGGTGACCATCGCGTCGAGCGTCACCGGGTTCGTGCTGTGGTGGCGGCGCAGAGCACGCAACGCCGGGACCTGACAGGATCAGTCCGCCAGCGCGGCGTCCACGGCGGCATTCGCATGCAGGGCCGTTGTGTCGAACAACGGTACGCTTGCATCCTGCGCGCCCACCAGCAGACCGATCTCGGTGCAGCCGAGGATGATGGCGTCGGCGCCGCTCGCCACCAGGTCGTCCATGATGCGACGGTAGGCCTCGCGCGAGCTGTCGCGCACCACGCCGCGGCACAGCTCGTCGTAGATCACGTCGTGGACGAGGCCGCGGTCGTCCGCGTCCGGCACGATGACCTGCAGGCCGTGCACTTCGCGCAAGCGTTCGCGGTAGAAGTCCTGTTCCATCGTGAAGCGCGTGCCGAGCAGGCCGACGGTGCGATGCCCGGCGGTCGTGATGGCGGCGCCGGTAGCGTCGGCGATATGCAGCAGCGGAATCGATACGGCCGCCTCCATCTGCGGCGCCACCTTGTGCATGGTGTTGGTGCACAGCACCAGCAGATCCGCACCGGCGGCCTGCACGCGACGCGCGGCATCGGCCAGCAGCTCGCCTGCGGTATGCCAGTCGCCCTCGCGCTGCAATCGTTCAATCTCGTGGAAATCGACGCTGTACAGCACGACCTGCGCCGAATGCAGGCCGCCCAGTCGCGCCTTGATGCCCTCGTTGACCAGGCGGTAGTAGGGCACCGTCGATTCCCAGCTCATCCCGCCGATCAGGCCGATCGTCTTCATGCGTGTTCCGCCACCTGTGTACCGGAAACGGATTATGCGGGCTGGCACGCGGGCGAGGGTTGAGAGGTTTGGAGGGTGTGGCCCGGTTCCGTTGCAGGCGCCGTGACGCTATCGGCTTCGCGCGTCATGCCGCGATGAAGCCACCCCGCGCCCTGCGAAGATGATGCACACGCAGGGAGAGGGGGGCATGGGGGATCGGGACGACTGGATCGTCAGCGTTGTTGTCACCCCAACCCTGAGGTGTTCCATGCGTCGTCTGCTCGTGTTCCTCTTCGCTTCCGTCCTGGCCTCGTCCGCGATCGCCGCCAAGGCCCCGCCTTACACTTATGTCCGCGTCGGCAGTGCAAGCGATGTCTCACCCACGACGACGGCCGGCACCGTCCTGATGGGCGGCGGCACCGATGTCGACGCCGCTTTCCAATGGTTGTGCAACCGGGGTGGAAACGGGGATTTCCTGATTATCCGCGCCACCGGTGCCGATGCCTACAACCCGTACGTGCAAGGTCTGTGTCCGAACGTCAATTCGGTCGCCACCCTGATCATCCCGAGCACGGCGGCGGCGAACCATGCGGACGTCGCAGCGATCATCGCCAAGGCGGAAGTGGTATGGATCGCCGGCGGCGATCAGTCCAACTACATCAATTTCTGGAAAGGCACGCCGGTGCAGTCCACGCTCAACGCGCGCATCGCGCAAGGCGTGCCGGTGGGTGGTACCAGTGCGGGTCTCAACGTGCTGACCCAGTTCGTCTACAGCGCGAACGCCAGCCAGGGCGCGACCAGCAGCCAGGCGTTGGCCGATCCGTTCAACCGCTACCTGACCTTCGAACGCGACTTCGCTGCGGTGGCGCCGTTGCAGGGCGTCATCGGCGATCCTCACTTCGCCGCGCGCGACCGCATGGGTCGCAACCTCGCGTTCCTGTGCCGCGTTGCGGCCAGCGGCTGGCGTGCGGCGCCACGTGGCATCGCCGTCGACGAAGCGACCGCGTTGCTGGTGGCCAACGGCGGCTACGCGAGCGTGGTAGGCGAGGGCAAGGTGTACTTCCTGCAAGCGCCAGGCTTGCCGCAGGTGTGCGCGGCCAAACAACCGCTGACCTATCGCAACATCGGCGTGGCGCGCATCGCCGCCGGTGATGGCTTCGATCTCGTTACCTGGGCGCCGGTGGGCGGAACGACCTACACGGTCACCGCCGAAGTCGGCGTACTGAGTTCGACCCAGGCCGGCGGATCGGCGTACTGATCGACGATTGAAGCAGGGGTCGGAGTGGCTGTCCTTGATACGTGATCAACGCAGGACAGCACTCTGACCCCCTCTACTTACTGAGCCGACGGCCAGGTCGGTGGTATAGCGGGATCCAGGCGCCGAGGCCTTTCCCGGCCTGGATGCCTGGCCTGTTGACGACTGTTAATCGCTGTGTATACTGACTATGCACAGACTGTGGTGCGTCAGGACCACCGGCTAGTTGCGCGGGTCAGGTGCGCAGGCCGCGGATCGGTGCGAAGACACGCCTGCGCAACGCGGCTGAATCCCACCACCCAAGGGCTGCATGGATACCGATCTGCTGCTGTCGCCGCATTCGATCACGCCGATGTACGCGCAGATCATGGAGCAGGTGATCGCCAAGGTGATGGCGGGGGAGTGGAAGGCCGGTGCGCCTCTCCCGTCCATCCGCGAGCTGGCGGCGGGTAGCCGGGTCAGCGTGATCACGGTCAAGCGCGCGTACCTGGAGCTGGAACGCGCCGGCGTGATCGTCACTCGCCAGGGCAAGGGCTCGTTCGTCGCCGAAACCCTGGACGCGACACAGACGCTGGCCGCGCAGGAATTCCAATCCCAACTG
This sequence comes from Pseudoxanthomonas sp. YR558, assembly GCF_900116385.1. NCBI lineage: Bacteria > Pseudomonadati > Pseudomonadota > Gammaproteobacteria > Lysobacterales > Lysobacteraceae > Pseudoxanthomonas > Pseudoxanthomonas sp. YR558. Next base: position 1,214,307 of record NZ_FPCI01000002.1, read on the forward strand.
GCCGGCATGCTGGAGGCGGCCAGGAAGCTCGGGCTCGACGCGCGACAGGTCCTCGATCGCGTCGAGCAAGCGCTGTCCAGCGAGCCTGCCATGCCGAAGCCCACGAATCCCGACCGAAGGACACCCGAATGACACCCGCCATCGCGCTCGAAGGCGTGCGCAAGCAGTACGACGCATTCGCCTTGCACGATATCGACCTCGAACTTCCCGAGGGCCAGGTCATGGGCCTCGTGGGCGTCAATGGCGCAGGAAAATCCACGCTGCTGCGCATGCTGATGGGGCTGGTCCGTGCCGATGGCGGCAACGTCGAGGTGCTCGGCCAGTCGATGCCGCAGGCCCAGGTCGCGGTGAAGCGCGATATCGGTTACGCCTCCGACGATATGCGCCTGTACCGCGGGCAGACGCTGCGCTGGCACATGGATTTCGTCCGCAGCATCTATCCCGGCTGGGACGAAGCCTATGCGCAGGACCTGCTGACGCGTTTCGACCTGCGGCCGCAGCAGGCGCTGGGCGGCTTTTCGCACGGGCAGCGGGTCAAGGCGCTGCTGTTGCTGATCTTCGCGCGCCATCCGCGCTTGCTGTTGCTGGATGAGCCGACCACCGGCCTGGACCCGGTCGCGCGCGGGGAGGTGCTGGACGCGCTGGCCGACGTGCTGCGCGATGAGGCGCGTTCGATCCTGTTCTCCTCGCACAACACCGCCGACATCGAGCAGATCGCCGATTCCATCACCTTCCTGCATGGCGGTCGGGTCGTCGCTTCGCGCGACAAGGAATCCTTCCTCGACGGCTGGCGGCGGATCCTGTGCCGCGGCGAAGGGGTGGACGCGATCCGCCGGCTGCCGGGCGTGGCCTCGGTCCGCGACAGCGCGCCCCTGGTCGAAGTGAAGACCGGCGCGTTCGATGCCGGCACGCTGCCCGCGCTGCAGGCGCTCGGGTTCGCCATCGAATCGGTCGAGCCGATGGCGCTGGAAGACATCTTCGTCACCACCGTCCGCGGAGGGCACAACGCATGAACTGGCTCGCATCCGATGGCGCGATGGTCCGCAAGCTGATCGTCAAGGACTGGCAGGTTTACCAGAAGCAACTCGCCGGTTTTCTCGGCGGGATGCTGCTGGCGCTGGGCCTGGTGGGCATGGGCACGCCGCTGCTGGCCTCGGCCGGTGCGCTGCTGCTGCTCGTGCTGCTGCTGGTGGTCGGGTCCTATGCCATCCAGTCCTCGGTGATGGCCGAGCGCAAGGAGCAGACGCAGCCCTTCGTCATGAGCCTGCCGGTCACGCCGATGGACGTGTTCTGGGGCAAATTGCTCGCCAACCTGACGATCTTCCTGGTGCCGTTCCTGCTGGTCTGCGGCGGCCTGCTGGCGTTGGTGCTTGGCACGCCGCGCGCCGACGGCACGGTGCCGTGGCTGGTGGTGGTGGGGTTGTTCATGCTGGCCAATTTCTGCGTGTCGCTGTGCGTGGTGATCGCGGTGGATTCCGAAGGCTGGAACGTGTTCGCGATGCTGGCGCTGATGACGCTGATCGGTCCTTTCCTCTACTGGGTCAGCACCCTGCAGGGCATCCGCGAACACCTGCAGGGCGACGCCATCGTCTGGAGTCCGCAGGTGTTGGCCCTGATCGCGGGCGAACTCGCCGTGATCGCGATCGCCATCCTTGCGGCCGGCTGGGTGCATGCGCGCAAGCGCTCCTTCCTCTAGGGCAACGACGTGGAAGGCGGCGAACGCGTCCACTCCCTGGACAACCTGCGCGCCGTGGCCATGCTGGCCGGCGTGGTCTTCCACGCGGCGCTCGCGTACAGCCCGGTGATGCGGCCGATCTGGCCCGCTGCGGATGCGGGCGGGTCGACGGTCGTCGATGCGGTGGCGTGGTTCATGCACGTGTTCCGCATGCCGCTGTTCTTCGCGCTCGCGGGGTACTTCGCGGCTCTGTTGGTGGCGCGTCGCGGCATGGCGGGCCTGTTCCGCAACCGTTGCGCACGCGTGCTGTTGCCGCTGGCGCTGTTCGCCTGGCCGGTCCTCGCCAGCATGCGTGGGTTGACGGAACGTGCGGCGGAAACCGTCATCCATCCATCACCGGCCCTGGCGTGGATCCGTACCTATATCGACCAGCATGGCGCCATGCCCTCGCTGCCGAGTTGGGGACACCTGTGGTTCCTGTTCTACCTGATGCTGTTCACGCTGCTGGTGTGGATCATGTCGACCCTCGGCGTGGGGTGGATCGGGCGCAAGGTCGCCGCGATGCCCGTAGCGATATGGATCGTGATGTTCCCGGTGCTGTCGGCATCCGCACTGGCGCTGGTCGGCGTGCCATGGCCCGCACCGGAGTTCTTCGTGCCGGCGCTCTGGGCCCTGGTGTTCTTCGGGTTGTACTTCGCGTTCGGGTACCAGCTCTTCCACCACGACAGCCTGCTTGATCGCCTGCGACCGCTGGCTCCCTTCCTGTTGACGGGTGCGGTGGTTGCGTACGCCGCGTTGTTCCTGTGGACGCAGGGCTTCCTCGACGTGCCACCGTCCGTCGTACTCCGTGGCGTGCGGGCCTGGCTGGAGGCCTGCGCTGGCTTCTGGATGACGCTCTGGTGCCTGCTCGCTGCGCGGCGATGGCTGGGTTCGCGCAGCGCGACGATGCGCTGGCTCTCCGACAGCGCCTACTGGGTCTACCTCATCCACTTGCCGGTCTTGCTGGCCGTCCAGTACCGACTGTTGGATATGCCGCTGCACTGGATTGTTAAGTTCATGTCTTCAATCGTCATCACGCTGCTGGTGTCGTTCGCCAGCTATCAGCTGCTGGTCCGGCACACGGTGATCGGCAGGTTGTTGAATGGAAAGGGGCGACCGTCCGTCAGTCCGGTTGCGATCAGCGGCACGGATACGGTGTGATCGCCAATCACGCCTGTGTTTCCATGTGTTTGAATCAATGGATTCGCAGGGAATACGCAAATATTCCTGCAATTTCACGCTGCCTGCACGTACGCCAATCTTGGCTGAAGGTACGTTGCAGCACCGGCCGGAAACACGTCTATATTCCCAGCTCCCAGACGAAGGAGGATTGGAATGTTTACCAACAAGCGATTTATGACGACGGCGCGTGTGCTCGGTGTGGCGATGGTGGCAGGCGTGGCGCTCAGCGGCTGCGCCACCTATGACGACGAGTTCGCAGGCATCAACTCGCGCCTCGACCAGCTCGACACGAAGGTGCAGGGTGCGGCGCAGAGCGCCGATGCGGCGAATCAGTCGGCGCAGCAGGCCAACCAGCGCCTGGACCAGATCGAAGGTCGCGTGCGCCAGCTGGAATCGGCCCCGCGCCGCGTGCCGCGCGGCTGATCGCGCTTGCACGGTTCGTGAGGAATCGTGAGACCCGGACCCCGGCGGCCGCTCCTGGCCGCCGGGCTCTCTTTTGATAGTGGTTTTTGTTGTGAGGAACTGCGCCATTCGTACCTGCCTACATCCTGCGATCCGTGCCGCTTCCGGCGCGCTGCTGCTGACGCTGGCGTTCGCGAGCGCCGCGGCACCCAAGGCCGAGCGTGACGCCCAGCAAGAAGCGGCCGCAGCCGCCGACCAGTTGCCAGAAGGGCAGGACGTATCCGACACCGTGATCGCGCTCGCGGGCTGGATCGTCGCGACGAAAGACAGCCAGGGCTATCCGTTCGCCATCATCGACAAGGCGGCGGCGCAGATATTGGTATTCGGCGGCGACGGCCGGCCTCGCGGCGCAGCCCCCGGACTCTTCGGATCGGCGGTCGGCGACCACACAGCGCCCGGCGTAGCCGGTCTTGCGCTGCGCGAGATCCCGGGCCGCGATCGCACGACCCCCGCAGGTCGCTTCGTGGGCGGATTCGGTCCGTCCATCGACGCCGGTCGCGTGCTGTGGGTGGACTACGAGTCTGCGGTCTCGATCCATCCGACCGCCACCGGTGTGCCGGCCGAGAAGCGCGTGGAACGCCTCGCATCGCCCACCCCCGACGACAATCGCATCACGCACGGCTGCATCAACGTGGCGCCGGCGTTCTACGAGCAGATCATGCAGCCGACGTTCGAGAAGGGCGGAGTGTTCTACATCCTCCCGGACAAGGACTCGATCGAGGAAACCTTCCCGGAGTTCGCGCAGAGTCGCGCGGACTCGGCGGCAAACGCCGGCAAGAAGCGCGGACGCTCGGCCCGCAAGTGACGCGCGCGTCAGCGTAGCCCGCGGCCTGCCGCACGATGGCTGCGTTATACGGATTCATGGAGGGAGGCGCTGCGCGCTTCCCTTTTTTGTGTGCGCGAAGAGGGGCGTCGCATGCATTGGTCATTGGCACGCCATCGCGGCCGATAGGGGCGCGTGCCGAGCCTGCATCCGGCCGCCCTACGCGCCGACATGGCGCGCCATAGGTAGTACGTAGGTGCGTGGTTCGCGGCAGCCTATGGACCTGGTGACGGCTAAGGCATCCATGGCTTAGAGTCGCCTCCATGAGCTACGACCTCTATTTCAAACCTCGCAACGGTTCATTGGATCGTGCCGCGTTCGAGGCTTACTTCGCACAGAATCCATTGTTTCAGGTTGACGATGCCGAGGTGGCATATCAGAACGAAGCAACGGGAACGTATTTCTCCTTCGGCTGGCAGATCGGTGCACTGCAGGACGAGGATGAAGGGGCTGAGTCCAGCTACCCCATCGGGTTCAACCTCAATTTCTTCAGGCCCTCGACCTTTGCGTTGGAGGCCGCGCCGCACCTGACGGCATTGGTGCGGGCATTCGACCTCGTTGTATTGGATCTGCAGGCCCATGGCATGGGCGAGGGCGACTTCAGCGTCGATGGTTTCTTGTCCGGATGGAACGCCGCCAACGCGTGGGCCATCAGCCATGTCATCGAGGAACACGGGGTCGATGAGCATGGCGGACTTTTCCCGCAGTCCGAGATTCATCGGACATGGCAGTGGAATCTCCACAAGGCGCAGCGGGAAGCCGCGCTGGAGCAGCGTGGCATAGATCGCTTCGTGCCTACGCGCATGTATGCGCGCGTCGAAGGGCAGGTCGGCAGCATGATGGTCTGGCCAGACGGTATCCCTTTCGAATCCGCGCCGACGGACTATGTTCTCGTGGTGAGGGAGGAGCTCGCGCCGCGGTCCTTCCTGCGTTCAAGGCCCGACAGGGTGTTGGTTCCCTGGTCTGATCTTCGTCCGGTGATCGAGCTACACGGCGCTACCGATGCTGACGGCGTCGTGGCCTTGTCGTTCGAGCGCGTGCCGCGGGACGTCGCAAACTTCGTCAGGAAGCTCCCCGCGCGCGACGCGGCTTTCACGGTGTTGAGCCCAGATCGCGTACTGGATGCCGAGCACGCGCCAAACGCTGCGATGGAGTGAGGATACGCAGGTGTCAGGCGTGAGCTGGAGCGTCCGCTTCTGACCCGACGCGGACGGCCGGGGTGAGGCTTTACTTCATGAGCCCCATGTATAGGGCTGTGTAGTCTTACTCAGCTTGGCGAGAGGCCCGGCCACCTACGCGACGGGCCTCTTCGATCCAATCCAGGGCTTCGCGGTAGCCTTCCTCGCTTTCCAGAACCCGATCCATTAACGGCCGCCCCGTCAGAGTGAGGTACTCGCCGAAGTCCGCAGGCGTGAGTCCGGCGGCCTCGGCGGCTTGGTGGAACAGGTGCCAGCGCATTGCGCGCTTCTCACGTTCGTAGCGCGACCAGAAGTCTGGAAGGACCTCCGCACCCGCATGTACGCGTTTGACCGGCTCTCCTGGGTTGCTGTCCTTGGGGGCGAGGCGCTTGGCGGCGGCGAGGAGCAGGTGTTCCATGTCCTCGCGCACTACGTTCCCACTCGCCGCATGCAGTTGACGTGCACACCGATCCAGGGCGGCGGATAGCTCGCGGAGCGAGGCCTGGAGGTACGGATTCGGGTGGTCTTTGATCATCGTTCGACAGTGCACGGGCCGCGAACTGCGCCCCATCATCAAGGTAGACGTCTGGCGGGGCCATTTCCCTATGGTGGTGAACGCGATATCTCCCATGGCGACGAGTCGATAGTCGCGAACTTGACCTGCGGCGCTGCCCCGGTACGAAGTGGCGAATCCCGAAGGATGCGTCGGCGGGGCCTACGGTCCTGCCGCACGACCATGGCTTTTCAAGGAGGGGGCGCAGCGCGCCTCCCTTCTCTTGCGCGCGGGTTGCGATATCGCGCGCAAGCAGCGCCCTGCCAACATCGCACGTATATCCATCGAGCGATGCTGGATCGTCCCGGCATGCTTTAAAGGCTTCTTAAAGTCGCGCCGCGACACTGCATCGCGGTGATTGCGGGGAAGCTTTCTGCCTTCTGCGCTGCGCCGCATGGCAGGCATCGCGTTTTTTGTGTGCCTGCGTCTCCCCCTAACAAGGCACCTTCATGGCAGGTTGGAACACATCCGATATTCCATCGCAGGTCGGGCGAACCGTCCTCGTCACCGGTACAGGCGGCATCGGCTTTCACGTATCCAAGGCACTGGCTCACGCGGGCGCCACCGTCATCGTGGCAGGTCGGAATGCAGCCAAGGGCGCGGCTGCCATCGCGCAGATAAGCCGATCATTGCCCAGGGCCCGGGTGCGCTTCGGTGCCGTCGACCTCGCCAGCCTGGAGTCGATCGAGACCTTCGCCGAGACGCTGCTGCGATCGCATGGCAGCCTGGACCTGCTGGTCAACAATGCAGCAGTGATGACGCCACCTCAGCGGAAGGAAACCGCCGATGGTTTCGAACTGCAGATGGGTACGAACCATCTTGGACACTTCGCACTCACGGCCCGGCTGTTGCCTTTGCTGCGCGAGGGACGCAGTGCCCGGGTCGTGTCGTTGTCCAGCATTGCAGCGCGCAGCGGTGTGATCGACTTCGACGATCTGCAATCGTATCGTCGCTATGTACCCATGACCGCCTACAGCCAGTCAAAGCTGGCATGCCTGCTGTTCGCGTTCGAACTGCAGCGCCGGAGCGCGAGGGAAGGGTGGGGTATCCAGAGCGTCGCCGCGCATCCGGGCATCGCGCGCACGGATCTGCTCCCCAACGGCGCCGGCCCGAGCAGTCCACAGGCGCTGGCCCGACGATACCTGTGGTTTCTGTTTCAACCCGCCGAACGGGGCGCGTTGCCGCCGTTGTACGCCGCAACAGCGCCGACGGCGCAGGCGGGCGGTTACTACGGACCCGACAGATTGGGCGAGACGCGCGGCCGCCCAACCGCGGCCAGCGTGCCTGCGCAAGCAGAGGACCTCGGTGTCGCCGAGCGCTTGTGGCAGGTATCGGAGGGCCTAACGGGTGGCAGGTTTGGAGGTCGGAAGGCGCAAGGCGCGTAGCACGCAGAAGGCCTGGATTCGCGGCGCGCGACAAAGGGACCATATGTCCCCTTTGTTCGCGGCAGGATCGCCATGCCAAGGCCGACCACGGGGCCGCGGATCGACGCACGGTAGCGACGACCCAACAAGTCCTACGCGAGAGCGGAGTCCGGGTAGCTGCGGTAGAGCCAGCGCGGCAGTCCGGGCGATGGTTCGCGAACCTTCCGCCAGCGGGTGAACAGGTACTGCCCCAGATCGTGTTCGCGGTTCGGCGTGTTGCGTAGGAACTCGACGATCACCGCGTCGGCTACCTTGCCGCCGCGGTTGAGGTGCACATCGGAGGTAAACGACACCTCAGCCTCGAACCCGGCGTGCATCATCAGCTCATGCAACTCATGCCGCGTGTACTCGCGGTTGTGACGTCCGTAGGGGCCATAGCCGGAGTAGGGATCATAGATACTCCAGCCCTCGAGCATTGCGCGCACGTTGTCGAAACGCGCGACGTTCGGTGTCGTCAGCACCAACTGCCCACCCGGCTGCAGCACGCGCGACAGTTCGCGCAGGGCAGCCATCGGATCGTTCGTAAAGTGCTCCAGCACCTCACAGAACAGGATGAGCGAATAGGCGCCGTCTTCGACCGGGAGTTGGTCGGCCTCGAGGTTTGTGTTGAAGCTGTGGAAGACCTCGCTCCATTGCTGCTGGCCATCGACCCAGCGCACGTCCTGCTGGAAGGTCGCCGGCTCACTGGGGAAGTAGTTGACGCCGTCCAGCGCCAGTCCTGGGCGGTGCATGCGCAGCAGCGCAGTCATGAAATAGGGATTGGAGCCGATCTCGAGCGCGCGCCCAGCCACATCGGGCGTGATCGCCAGGGTGTACAGAAACCGCAGGAAGTCCGAATCGAGATAGCCGCGCATTCCCGAAGGGTCGGCATTGCCGATTGTCAGCGTAGCGAGCGCACCGTGAAGTGCGTCACGGTCAGATTCGGAGGGGAGCTGAACATCCTGGTATGCGTAGTCCATGCGCACCGTTTCCTTATTGGGGCCGCGAGGTTATCACGTGTCCGAGCGCATGATGCCTCGATGCTCGATTGGGGCCTCGCCAACTGCTACGGCGAGCACGGGTTGGAGCAGGACGGGGGTCAAGTTGCAACGCATGGCCCCACAAACGAAAAAACCCTGGAGGTCCAGGGTTTGATCTTGGTGCCGGAGGTGGGACTCGAACCCACACGCTTTTAAGGGCGGCGGATTTTGAGTCCGCTGCGTCTACCATTCCGCCACTCCGGCGCGGACGCGAAGTATAGCCGAGCAAGGCCTCTCGCCGACAGAGCGGGGGCGCACGCGGCTCAATTGACCTGGTCGGTGCCCAACAGGCGCTCGCCGCGGCGCTGCCAGCCGCTGGTGCCCGCGTCTTCTTCCGGCGTGTAGATGCCGCAGCGGACCATCGTGCGCTGGTAGACATGCAGACTGACCGCCACCGCCTTGTCGCTGGGGTTGCGGATGGTGTGGTACTCGTGCGGCGGGATCAGGCTGCCGGCCGAGCCGGTGCCGGCCTCGATCGTGCCAGCCGGAATGAAGCGGTAGCGCACCTCGTCGTGCTCGGCCAACTCGTACTGGGTGATCTCCAGCCGGCCGCGCCACACACCTTCCACGCACCACATGCCCGAATGATCGTGGATCTTCGTGCCCTGGCCGGGGCCCCAGGTCATCGCGATGACGCTGTAACCGTGCTCCGGGCTGGTGTACAGCTCGCGGCGCGCGTAATGGTCGGAGATCGGCTCCAGCACGCAGGCCGGCAGGCGCACGTCCTCGTCGCAGATCAGTTCGCACAGCGACTTGCGCAGCGCATCGGTGATGGCGCGGTCGTCGCCCAGGGCAACGGCAGCATCCAGCGAGGCGACCAGTTTGTCGGCGCCGGGGAAATCGAGGGTCATGGCATGGCCCGGGTCAGGAAGTGGGGCCATTTTAGCCGCCCGGGCGGGGGAGGACGTCGTGCGGTGCGGAAATGGTCTGCTTTTCCTGAAGCGGGGGGTCAGATCCCCGCCAGGAAGTCCCGCACCGCCGGCCCGAACCGGTCGTAGTCCACCAGGAAGGCATCGTGGCCCTGGGGCGATTCCAGCGGCAGGAACTCCGCCTGCGCACCGCCCGCGGCCAGCCCGTCGGCGATCTGCTGCTGCTGTTGCAGCGGGAACAGGATGTCCGTGGTGGCGCCGATGGCCAGCGCCCGCTGCACGCGCAGCTTGGCCAGGCCCTTTTCCACGCCTCCGTCCGCGTACTCCGCCAGGTCGAACCAGTCCATCGATCGGCTCAGGTAGAGATAGCAGTTGGGATCGAAGCGGCGCACGAACCGGCGCGCATGGCCTTCCAGATAGCTCTCTACCTGGAACTCCAGGCCGAACGGCTCCTCGTCGGGACGGTCCGATTCCAGCCGCACGCGGCCGAAGCGGCCATCCCACTCCAGCGCCGAGCGGTAGGTGATCACGCCCAGCTTGCGCGCCATACGCATGCCGGATTCCGGATAGGTGTCGTCGTCGTACTGGCCGTGGTTCCAGTGCGGATCCAGGCGGATCGCCTCGCGCTGCAGCGAACGGATCGCGATGGAGAACGGCAGCGCCTGCGCACTGCCGGAAATGTTGATGTGCGTGCGCGCGGCGCCCGGATGCAGCAGCAGGTAGGCCAGCGCCGTCATGCCGCCCATCGAATTGCCGATGATGCAGGCCAGCTGCTCGATGCCCAGCCCGCGCACCACGTCGAACGCCGCATTCGCGCCGTCTTCCACCGACAGCTCGGGGAAGTCGAGGCGGTACAGCGCGCCGGTATCCGGATTGATCGAGGCCGGTCCGGTGGAACCCTTGCAGCTGCCGAGCGAGTTCACGCAGACGACGAACCACCGATCCGTGTCGATCGGCTTGCCCGGGCCCAGCATCGGCTCCCACCAGCCTTCCTCCGGATTGCCGGGATTGCGCGCGGCATGTGCGTCGGGCGACAGCCCGGTGACGATCAGCACCGCGTTGTCGCGGCGTTCGTTCAACGAACCCCAGGTTTCGTACGCCACACGCGCCCCGTGCAGCTCGCCGCCACGCTTCATGCGGAACGGCGAGGACAGGGGATGGAAACGGGTGCCAGGGGGCATGAATTCGGTCATCCGCCAAGTGTAGCGATCCGGGCGCCGCTATTCGCCCCGCCAGCGCAGCCCGGCGCGCACGGGCAGATGATCCGAGCCGATGTCCGGCCCGCGTTCGGCGCCGGTGCCCGCGAACGACGACGACACCAGTACGTGGTCTATGCCCACGCCGAGGAAGCCGTGTCCCTCACTGGGGTAGGTGGGTGCCCAACCGGTGATGCGCGTCAATGGACGCATGCGAGGATCCCGCAGGGCGCTCGACCAGGGCGTTGCATTGAGGTCGCCGGCCACGATCGTCGGCTGGCGCGACGCTTGCGCCGCCAGCGTGCGCAGCAGTCGGTCGCGTGCGACGAATTTGCGGGTGGCCATCGGTGGCTTCGGATGCGCCGCGATGAACTGGACGGCACGTCCATCGACATCCAGCGTGGCCTCCATCCTCAAGGCACCCAGCGAATCGGCCAGCACGCGCACATCGCGCAAGGGTCGGTCGGACAGGATGCCCAGTCCGGGAGGCGAGGCCAGAGGATGCAGCGCCTGGTGCGGGAATCCGCCGAAGCGACGTGTCTCCAACGCCTTGGCGTAGTCCGGCGAGAGCTCGGTCAGCACCACGACGTTGGCGGGCGAACGCTGCAGCCAGGCCAACAGGGCGTCAGGATCGCGCTGGCGGATGTTGACGTTCGCGACCGTCACTACGAGATCCGGTGATCCATCGGCGTGCGGCGCAGCGGGGCTCGCGGTCAACCACGGCAAAGCCACCAGCGGCAAGCCGATCAGCCAGCGTTTGTCGCGCAGCGCACCGAGCAGGCAGGCGAGCAGCCACGCCACCGCGTAGAGCGGCTGCCAGTGCGCGAACAGATCCACGGCCCACGCGAAAGATCCCTGGCCCGGCCACGCTGCGCGCTGCAGCGGCAGCAGCAACCCCAACATCGCGGCCGCAGCGATCCACGGTATGAGCCGGGATACGACGCGCGCGCGATTCATGCCGTAGCGAAGAGGCAGATCATCGTGGGCGCGTAGGCAAGGCAGCCGCTTACGGCACCACGCGGTCGATCGTCAGCATGTAGGCGTTGCCGGGTTTCACGTCGGCGGTGACGGCGGTGGCTTCCAGGTCGCCGGCGGTCGCGGTGGCGGCGCCGCCCTTGGAGATGCGCGCCACCAGTTGCACCTGCGGTAGCTGCGAGAGCTTCAGCGTCGGCATCGGGCTGTCGCCGTCGCTCAGCGCGACCGTCATCGGGAATGCCGCCACCGGCAGGCGCTTGGCCGCGACCGGCATCGGCGGGCCGCCGACCTGGCGTGCGAACACGAACAGCGTATCGCCCGGCGCCAGCTTGTCCTTCAGGGCAGGTGCGAGGTCGACCGTCACCGTCAGCAGCGCAGGCGATGCGTCGGCCGCGGGCGCGGCATCGGCGAGCGGCGGCAGGCCGGCTTCGGCGCGCGCTTCGTTGATCTGCGTGCGCAGCGTGGCGGCGGTGTTGGGATCCACCTGGGCCAGCAACGGCTCCCAGGTCTTCGCGGCCTCGGCGGGCTTGCCTTCCTGGCGCTGGGCCAGGCCGACGAACCACGCGGCACGCTGGTGGCCCGGATTGATCTGGCGCGCGCGGTCCAGCAGCGCCATCGCCTGCGCATCGAGCTTGCGGTCGGCGTTGTTGAACAGGCGGGCCTGCGCGGCTTCCACCAACAGGTCGGCGTCGTCGGGCATCAACTGCACCGCGCGCTCGAACGCCTTCTGCGCATCGCCATAACGCTGCAGCGCCGCGTAGGACTTACCGAGCAGGCGCCAGCCCTCGGGTTCGTTCGGCTTCTTCTTCAGTTCGGCTTCGAGCTGGCCGATGGCTTCTTCCAGCGTGGCCGGGCCGGGGGCGGTGGCCTGCGGTTCCAGCGCGGCGGGCGTGCCGATCACGCGGTACAGCGCGAACGTGGCGATGCCGAGCGCGACCACACCACCGATCACCAGCGGCTTGGCCTTGCGCCACAACGGCCACAGCACGGCCAGCAGCACAGCGAGGGACAGCACGATGGCGAGGATCACGAAGGTGGTCATCACCACTCCTGGTCGGTGTCGTCGGTGGTCGGGGCCGGCTGCTTCGCGCGGCGCGCGACGATGCGCCCCACCCAGACGCCGCCGGCGAGCAGCAGCAACAGCGGACCGAACCAGAGGATGTAGGTGCCGGGGGCGACGTCGGGCTTGTACAGCACGAACTCGCCGTAGCGGTCCACCAGGAACTGCTTCACCTGCGCGTCGTCCTTGCCCTGGCGCATCAGGTCGAGCACTTCGCGGCGCAGGTCATGGGCGATCTGCGCGTTGGAATCGGCCAGCGACTGGTTCTGGCACATCACGCAGCGCAGTTCGGCGGTCAGTCTGTGGAAGCGGGCTTCCTCGGCATCGTCGCGGAACTGCAGCGGCGTGGGATCGCTGACCTGCGCGAAGACCGGCGCGGCGACGGCGACCAGCAGGGCCAGCAGCAAGGCGCGCACCAGGAGGACGGGGGAGGCGCTCATCGGCCGGCTTCGATCTTTTCCAGCGCGGGAATCAGCTGGTGGTCGATGGTCGCCTGGTCGATGGCGCCGACGTGCTTCCAGCGCACGATGCCGTTGCCGTCCACCAGGAAGGTCTCGGGCGCGCCGGAAATGCCCCAGTCGATCGCCGTGCGGCCTTCGATGTCGGCCAGCACCATCATGTAGGGATTGCCGAACTGCTCCAGCCAGCGCAATGCGTCCGGGCGCTCGTCCTTGAGGTTGTAGCCGATGAAGCGCACGCGCTTGGTCAGCGCGAACTGGGTGAGGACCGGGTGCTCGACGCGACATTCCGGGCACCAGCTGCCCCACACGTTCATCACGTACGCCTGGCCGGCGAGGTCGGCGTTGGTGACGCGCTTGGCGGGTTCGTGCAGCAGCGGCAGATCGAACGCGGGCGCCGGCTTGCCGATCAGCGTGGAGGGCAGCGCATCGCGGCCGGCGCGGTCGGATTGCTTCACGCCGTAGTACAGCAGGCCCATCAGGCCGACGAAGAACAGGCCGATGATGACCAGCGCGAAGGTCAGTGCGCCACGCGAACGCGGCGGCGACGGCGGGAGTTCGGAAGCGTTGTTCATGCGGGGCGCGCCTCGGATGTCTTGTGGTTCCGGAACCGGCGATCGGCGGCGGTGACGAAGCCGCCCAGCGCCATCAGGGCCGCGCCCAGCCAGATCCAGCGGACGAAGGGTTTGATGTGGACGCGCAGCGACCAGGCGCCATCGCCGAGCGGCTCGCCGATGGCGACGTAGACATCGCCGAGCACGCCCGGGCGGATGCCGGCTTCGGTCATCACCTGGCCGCCGCTGGCGTACGCGCGCTTCTCCGGATGCAGCAGCGTCACCGGCGTGCCGTTGCGCAGGACCTGCACGTGGCCGCGGTCGGACAGGTAGTTGGGGCCCTGGGTTTCATCGACGCCCTGGAAGTGGAAGCCCCAGCGGCCGACCTCGACGGTCTGGCCCGGCTTCACCGCCAGTTCGCGCTGCACGTTGAGCGCCTCCACCAGCAACGCACCGACCAGGAACACCGCGATGCCGGTATGCGCGAGCGTCATGCCGAGCATTTCCGGGGTGAAGCGGCCATTGGCGCGCAGGCGCGACCAGATGAAGCGCACGGTGCCCAGGCCGACCCATGCCGCGCCGAGGATGCCGGCGGCCGCCTTGAGCTTGCCCTGCGGGGCGACGAAGTACGCGACCACCGCCAGCACGATGGCCAACAGCGCCCACGGCAGCAGCATCGCGCCGAGGCGGGAGGCCTTGTCGCGCTGCCACTTGGTGAGCGGGCCGAACGGCACCAGCGCCACCAGCGGCGCCATCAGCACGATGAACAACAGGCTGAAGTAGGGCGGGCCGACCGAAATCTTGCCCAGGTCCAGCGCATCGGCGATCAGCGGATACAGCGTGCCCAGCAGGATCATCGCGCAGGCGGCGGTCAGCAGCAGGTTGTTGGCCAGCAGCAGCGTTTCGCGCGAGTTCGCCGCGAAGTACGACTTCTCCGATGCCTCATCGGCCAGCTGCGGCGCGCGCCACGCGTACAGCAGCAGCGAGCTGCCGATCATGATGCCGAGGAAGATCAGGATGAACACGCCGCGACTCGGGTCTGCGGCGAACGCGTGCACGCTGGTGATCACGCCCGAACGCACCAGGAACGTGCCCAGCAGCGACAGCGAGAACGCGGCGATGGCGAGCAACAGCGTCCAGCCGCGGAAGGTGCCGCGCTTCTCGGTGGCCGCCTGCGAATGGATCAGCGCCGCACCGACCAGCCACGGCATGAAGCTGGCGTTCTCGACCGGATCCCAGAACCACCAGCCGCCCCAGCCCAGTTCGTAGTACGCCCACCAGCTGCCCAATGCGATGCCGAGGGTGAGGAAGCCCCAGGCGATGTTCGTCCACGGACGCGTCCAGCGCAGCCAGCGTGCATCCACGCGGCCATCGAGCAGCGCGGCGATCGCGAACGCGAACGGCACCACGAAGCCTACGTAGCCCACGTACAGCAGCGGCGGATGGATGATCATCCCCGGGTCCTGCAGCAGCGGGTTGAGATCGCGGCCTTCGCCCGGCGACGGCAGCAGGCGGATGAAGGGGTTGGAGGTGAAGATCAGGAAGGCGAGGAAGCCGACCGCGACCACGCCCATCACGCCGAGCACGCGCGCCATTACCACGTCCGGCAGTCCGCGCGAGAACAGCGCCACGGCGCCCGTCCAGATCGCCAGCACCAGCGCCCACAGCAGCAGCGAACCTTCGTGAGACCCCCACACGGCGGTGTAGCGGTAGACCATCGGCAGCAGCGAGTTGGAGTTGTCGGCGACGTACTTCACCGAAAAATCCTGCTGCACGAACGCGACGGTCAGCGCGATGAAGGTGAGCATCACCAGCCACAACTGCGCATAGGCGGCCGGGCGCGCGATGTCCATCCACGCGGCCTTGCCGCGGTGCGCGCCGGCCAGCGGCAACAGCGCCTGCAGCGCGGCGGTGAGCAGCGCGAGGATCAGCGCGATTTGTCCGAGTTCAGGCAGCATGGTGAGTCCCGTGCTTCCCGCCGGATGCGGGAAGGAAATGGGCGACGGAGGCCCGGATCAATTCGCCGGCCCCGTCGGTGCGGCCTGCACGTCGTGCTTCTGGTGCGCCTTGCCCATCTTGTCGGCGACTTCCTTGGGCATGTAGGTCTCGTCGTGCTTGGCCAGCACGTCTTCGGCGACGAACACACCGTCCTGCATCGTGCCGGTGGCGACCACGGCCTGGCCCTCGCGGAACAGGTCCGGGAGGATCTTCTCGTAGCGCACGGTGAGTTGCGCATCGCCGTCGGTGACGCGGAACTGCGACACCAGCGAACCGGTCTCGCGCTTGAACGAGCCCTTTTCGACCATGCCGCCGAGGCGGAAGCGGGCACGTTCGCTGGCATCGCCGCGCAGCACTTCGGCCGGGGTGTAGAGGTAGGCCACGTTGCGCTGCAGGGCCATCGCGATCAGCGCGGTGGCGGCACCGGCGACCAGCAGGGCCAGCAGCACGAACAGCAGGCGGCGGCGACGGACGGGATTCATGCGGTCAGCGTTCCAGGTCGGCGGGGGCGGCGTTGCGGCGGGTCTCGCGCGATGCGCGCAGGCGGGCGGCGCGCAGTTCGCGGCGCACCTGCAGGCGCGGCGCGAGGAAATCCCACGCCAGCACGAGGGCGAACACGGCGTAGGCGCCGATGACGTATTCCAGGTAACTCACGGCGTGGCTCCCTTGGCGGCGGCAAGCTTGGCGACCCAGTCCTTGCCGGCTTCGCGGCGCAGGTTGTCCGCGCGTGCGCGGGCCAGCAGCGAGCCGGCGAACCAGAACTTGGTGGCCACCACCATCAGCACCAGCGGCAGCACCATGCTGCTGTCCATGCTGGACTCGCCGAACACGCGGATGGTCTGGCCCTGATGCAGCGAGTTCCACCACACCACGGAGTAGCGGATCACCGGCAGGATCGCCACGCCGACGATGGCCAGCAGGCCGGCGGCGCGCGCGGCGTTGCGGCGGTCGTCGATGGCGCCGTACAGGCCCATCACGCCGAGGTAGAGGAACAACAGGATGAGTTCGGTGGTCAGGCGCGGGTCCCAATCCCACCACGTGCCCCACATCGGCTTGCCCCAGATGCTGCCGGTGGCCAGGGTAATGACGGTGAACGCTGCGCCGGTGGGCGCGCACGCCATCGCGAGGATCTCACACAGCTTGATCCGCCAGATCAGCGCGATGGCCGCGTAGAACGCCATCAGGCCGAACACGAACATGCTCATCCACGCGCTGGGCACGTGGATGTAGAGGATGCGGAAGCTGTCGCCCTGCTGGTAGTCGGCCGGGGCCACGAACAGCGCCTGCCACAGGCCCACGCCCAGCAGCACGATGGCGGCGAGGTAGCACCACGGCGTCCAGCGCGCCGCGAAGCGGTCGAAGTAGGGCGGCGAGCCGAGTTGGTGGAACCAGCGGACGAGTGGATTCATGCGCAGCGTCGGTCTTCAGGTCAGGGCGATGCGGATCGCCGCGGCGGCGGCCAGCGGGGCGAGCAGCAACGACAGCAGCAGGCCGGCGGCCAGCCAGAGGAGGGCGCCGGAGGCATCCAGGCCTTGCGCGTTGGCGGCCACGGCGCCCGCGCCGAACACCAGCACCGGCACGTACAGCGGCAGCGCCAGCAGAGCCACAAGGATACCAGAGCGCCTCATGCCGACCGTCAGGGCGGCGACCACCGCACCCAGCAGGCTCAGCAGCGGCGTGCCCAGCGCGAGCGTGGCGAGCAGCATCGGCAGGTCGCTGCGCGGCAGGTGCAGCATCTCGCCCAGCAACGGCGCGGCGAGCACCAGCGGCAGGGCGGTGGTGGCCCAGTGGGTCAGCACGCGCACCAACACCAGCCAGGCCAGCGGCACGGGGGCGAGGATCCATTGTTCGAGCGAACCGTCCTCGGCATCGCCGCGGAACAGCGTGTCCAGCGACAGCAGGCCGGCCAGTAGCACGGCGACCCACAGCACGGCGGGCGCGACCTTCGACAAGGCCTGCGGCGAGGTGCCGAGGCCGAGAGCGAACAGCACGACGACCAGCAGGGCGAACAATGCCGGCTGCAGCGCATCGCCACGGCGGCGCCACAGCAACTGCACGTCGCGCACGATCAGCGCACGGGCGGTCTGGAAGAGCGAAGGCGCCGGGTTCATGCGGGGCGCTCCAGCAGCAGCATGCGGGTCTGCACCGGCGGGGCGGCATATGCGCCATGCGTGGTGACCAGCGCGGCACCGCCATCACGCAGGTGCGCGGAGATCATCCGGTTGACCAGGGTGATGCCGTCCAGGTCGAGGTTGGCGTAGGGCTCGTCCAGCAGCCACAGCGGCGAGGGCGACAGCCACAGGCGGGCCAGCGAGAGGCGCTTCTTCTGGCCGGCGGAGAGCTGCCGCGCCAGGGCGTCCTCGTAGCCGGCCAAGCCGACCATGGCCAGCGCATTGCCCGGCATCTGGCGTGCGCGCCGCCCGTGCAGGCCGCAGAGGAAGTTGAGGTTCTCCAGCGCGCTCAGGTCGCCTTTCAGCGCCGGCAGGTGGCCCAAATAGGCCATGGCGTGGGCGCGGCGTGCGGGGCCAGCGGGATGGCCATCGATGTCGATATGGCCCGCATCCGCGCGCAGCAGGCCGGCCAGCACGCGCAGCAGCGTGGTCTTGCCGACGCCATTGCCTCCCTGCACCAGCAGGGCCTCGCCCGCGTCCACGGCGAAATCCAGCGGCCCGAACACCGGCTCGTCGTTGCGCGAGAACGCCAGGCCCTGGGCGGCCAGCAACGGCGGATGGGAAGGAGCGGCGTCGGTCATCGGATCGGGCGTTCCCGGGCGGGAGGCTGGGGTGTCCTGGGGCTCAGCCGCCCATTCTAAACGGTGTCACCCGTCAGGCCGCCTGCGACATACGGTCGCGCCCCGCGGGGCCCCTTCTTAGCCCACCCAGTCCGTGTGTGGATCGCCGTCGGCACCGGCCGGGCGCGGCCACATCATCCGCAGGCGGACCGGTTCGCCCGCGCTCCAGCAGAGGGTGCCGCCCTGGCCAAATTCCCGAGCCAGCGCGTCGGCCTGGGCCAGCGTGGCGTCCAGCACCAGGCAGCCGTATTCGACCATGCCACCGCGGTTGTCGCAGCCGAGGGCCGGATGCAGCGTCAACCCAAGCGTCTGTACGCGCGCTTCCAGCCGGGCCTGCGCGGCGTCGTTGTCCGCGCGCGACGCCTCGCCGGGTGGGGGATTCCACGCGGTGATGAACAGATAGCGGTCCGCCATGACCTGGCGTTCGACCTCGGGGGCGGACAGGCCGGTGCAGAACAGCCATTCCTTGCGGCCGATCGTGACGAAATAGTGCGCCGCGGCCCAGGCGATCGCCAGCCGCGCGCGCTCGGCATCGGGGACTTCCCCGTTCGCGGTGCCGTCGGCAGGAACGCTGTGTTCGGCCATGGCCGCATCATCGCGCGTAACGTCGAGCGCGTACACTCCGTGCTCCCCCTCCGCCGAGTATCTGAACCGGGATGTTCCAGCCGCAGACCAAGCTGCCCAAGGTGGGCACCACCATCTTCACCGTGATGTCGCAGCTCGCCGCCGAGCACGGCGCGGTCAACCTGGGGCAGGGCTTCCCGGATTTCGCGGTGCCGCAGCGGCTGGTGGACGAACTCGACGCCGCCATGCGCGCCGGTCACAACCAGTACGCGCCGATGACGGGCGTGGCGCCGCTGCGCCAGGCCATCGCCGAGAAGGTGCTGCGCTGCTACGGCCGCGAGGTGAACCCGGACACCGAGATCACCGTGACCAGCGGTGCGACCGAAGCGCTGTTCAACGCCATCCACGCCGTGGTGCGCCCGGGCGAAGAAGTCATCGTGCTAGACCCGGCCTACGACAGCTACGAACCGGCGATCGACCTGGCCGGTGCGCGCGCCGTGCACGTGCCGCTGGACCCGCAGACCTTCGCGGTGGACTGGGACCGCGTGCGCGCCGCGATCACCCCGCGCACGCGCATGCTGATCGTCAACAGCCCGCACAACCCGTCCGGTGCGATGTTCGACGAGGCCGATATCCGTGCGCTGTCCGCATTGCTGGAAGGCACCGGCATCTACCTGATTTCCGACGAGGTCTACGAGCACATCGTGTTCGATGGCCGCCGCCATGAATCGATCTTGCGGTATCCGGAACTGGCCGCACGCGCGTTCGTCGTCTCCAGCTTCGGCAAGACCTACCACTGCACCGGCTGGAAGATCGGCTACGCCATCGCGCCGCCGGCGCTGAGCGCGGAGTTCCGCAAGGTCCACCAGTACAACGTGTTCTGCACGTTCGCGCCGGCACAGCACGCGTTCGCCGCGATGATCCGGCAGGAACCGGAGCACTACGAGCAACTGGGCGCGTTCTACCAGGAGAAGCGCAACCGTTTCCGCGAGCAGCTGCTGGGCACGAAGTTCGTGCCGCTGCCGGTGCCTGGCGGCTATTTCCAGCTGGTCGATTATTCGGCGGTCAGCGACCTGCCGGATGCCGAGTTCGTGAAGTGGTTGACCGTCGAGCATGGCGTCACCGCGATCCCGCTGTCCCCGTTCTACGAAACGCCGCCGACCGGCCAACGCTTGGCGCGGCTGTGCTTCGCGAAGAACGAGGCGACGCTGGATGCGGCGATCGCGCGGTTGAAGACGCTGTAAGCGGATACGGAGACACAGATGCAGGACCTCCGCATTTCCCTCGTCCAGGGCGAGACCCGCTGGCACGATCCGGCGGGTAACCGCGACTACTACGGGGCGTTGATCGCGCCGCTCGCGGGGCAGACCGATCTGGTCGTCCTGCCGGAAACGTTCACCAGCGGCTTCAGCAACGAGGCCATCGACCAAGCTGAAGGCATGGACGGCGCCACGGTGGCGTGGATCCGCGAGCAGGCGGCGACGCTCAATGCGGCGATCACCGGCAGCGTGCAGCTGCGCACGGCGGAAGGCGTGTTCAACCGCCTGCTGTTTGCCACGCCCGACGGCGATCTGCAGCACTACGACAAGCGCCATCTGTTCCGCTATGCCAACGAGCACATGCGGTATGCGGCAGGCAGCGAGCGATTGACGCTCGAATGGAAGGGCTGGCGGATCAATCCGCTGGTCTGCTACGACCTGCGCTTCCCGGTGTTCGCGCGCAACCGGTACGACGTGGAGCGGCCGGGGCAGCTGGATTTCGATCTGCAGTTGTTCGTCGCGAACTGGCCGGCGCCGCGCGCCTACGCGTGGAAGACGCTGTTGCGGGCGCGTGCGATCGAGAACCTGTGCTACGTGGCGGCGGTCAATCGTGCGGGCACGGACGGCAACGGGCACGCGTACAGCGGCGACAGTGCGGTGATCGATTTCCTGGGGCAGCCGGTGGTGGAGTTGCCGGCGGGCGAGGGGGTGGCGACGTCGACGATCTCGGCGGCGGCGTTGGCGGCGCATCGGGAGAAGTTCCCGGCGATGCTGGATGCGGATCGGTTCGAGTTGCGCTGAGCTGCTACGGCGGGTTTTCGGGGCCTGCGGCGTCGCGTTGGTCGGCAAGTCCGAATGGTGCCGCTGGCCGCGGAGGCCTTACTTTCTTTGCTTGTGCAAAGAAAGTAAGCAAAGAAAGCACACCCCGGCGGTCCGCCCACCGCTGCGCGGCGGGTGCGCAGTCACGACGGGAATTTTCGGACGGGGCATCCTGCCCCGGCCGAAAACGGCGCACGTCCTGTGCGCCGCCCCTTCGGGGTTTGACCCGCCGTGCCTGCCGGACCTCAGGGGCCCCGAGAGCCGCGACTGAAGAATCGACGCGCGCCTTTGCCCTTGCTCCAGTTTTCGGGCCCCCATGAGGCACGGCGAGTGGGCCGGGTAAAACCCGCAGGGCGCCGCCCCGGATGGGCGGCGTTTTCGTATGGCACATGGATGTGTCTTACGAAAATTCCCGGATCGCTCGCGAACCCGGAGCGAAGCGCAGGGCGTGCCGCCTGGGGTGTGTTTCTTTGATTCTTTCTTTGCACAAGCAAAGAAAGAAGGCCTCCGCGGCGAGCGGCGCCATGACCAGTCTCCATGGGTTCAACCGCAAGAGGCGTGAACCCAATGCGTTCACGCAATCCTGTGCACATCACGCTCATGACAGCGGCGATGCTGTCGCACGTCGATGTCGCGCGCTCAGCCCGCCTTCTGCGGCAGGATCTGGCACACCGCCTGGCACATCGCCAGCACCCGACCCGCGTCGTCGCGCACCTCGCCGGCCAGGAACAACTGATTGCGCGTGCGCTCCACCAACCGCGCATGGCAGGTGATGTGCGGCATCTCCTGCGTCACCGGGCGCAGGTACTGCGTATTGAGCGACGTCGTCACGCTGGGTGGGGCGATCAGGTACGAGAACGGACCCAGCGTGTTGTCCAGCGCCGCGACGATGAAACCGCCCTGCATGTGCCCGATCGGGTTCTGGTAGCGCGGCAGCACCGGGAAACGCATGGCCAGCGACTGGCCCTCCACGTACTCCACCGGCTCGCCCTGCATGTCGACCAGGCAGGGCGGCGGAATCTGCAACGGCACGCCCGCGGGCAATCGCGCACGCAGCAGGGCGTTGATGTCGGCGGCGTCGGTCATGGCGTGAAGCTCAGTTCGAAGGACGTATAGAACGGAGCGCGGGGCGGGGCGGCCAGCGTCTTGTGGTTGATCTGCTTCTGCACGCAGATCGCCAGCGGCGTGGCGCCGTCGCGCCAGGTGCGGCGAACGGCGCCGCCGGCATCCAGCTCGGCCACGATCACGAACGGCGCGGTGTCGGCGTTGGGCGTGGCGCATTCGGCGATCGCATCGCCGAGTACGCCCGATTGCGCATCGCGCATCGCCTGCGAGGTGGCCGCCGGCAATGAGGCTTCATCGGCATCGGCGCGCTGCTTGGCCTGCGTGTAGTCGGTGGGCGACTGCGCGTGCGCGGCGGTGGCCGCCGCCATGGCAAGGACGAACAGTGCCGTCGTGCGAATCAGAGGGCGCATGGTCACGGCGCCTTCGGCGGTTCGATCCGCAGCAGCTTGCCGTCTTCTTCGTCGGTGACCACGTAGACGTTGCCATCGGGGCCGACGCGCACATCGCGCACGCGCTCGCCGATCTCGTTGAGCAGGCGCTCCTCGCCCAGCACCGTGTCGCCCTGCAGGGTCAGACGGATCAGGTTGCGCTCGGCCAGCGAACCGAGGAACACGCTGTCGTTCCACGGACTGTCCGGCTGGCCCGTGTAGAACGCCATGCCGGACACGCCCGGCGACTTCTCCCACAGGTGGAAGGGCTGTTCCATGCCGTCCTTCGCCTTGCCTTCCGCCTCGGGAATCGGCTGGCCGGAGTAGTTGATGCCGTAGGTGATGATCGGCCAGCCGTAATTCTTGCCGGCCTCGGGCAGGTTGATCTCGTCGCCGCCGCGTGGGCCATGCTCGCTCTGCCAGAGCTTACCGGTGCGCGGGTCCAGCGCCATGCCCTGCATGTTGCGGTGGCCGTAGCTGAAGATTTCCGGGCGTGCGCCGCTCTTGCCGACGAAGGGATTGTCCTGCGGCACGCTGCCATCCAGGTTCAGGCGCACGAGCTTGCCCTGCAGCTTGTCCAGTTCCTGCGACATCGCGCGCTTGTTGCGCTCGCCCTGGCTGATGAAGAGATGGCCTTGGCCGTCGAATACGAGGCGCGAGCCGAAATGGTTCGGGCCGTCGACTTTCGGCTCCTGGCGATAGATCACCTTGACGTCGGTGAGCGCATCGCCGGCCAGCGTGCCGTAGGCCACCGCCGTGCCGGCGGTGCCGTTGTCGCCGGGTTCGGCGTAGCTGAGATAGATGCGCTGTGTGCTGGCGAAGTCAGGCGCCAGTACCACATCGAGCAGGCCGCCCTGGCCGGTGGCGAACACCTTCGGCACGCCCGTGATCGGGGCGGATACCGCGCCGTCGGTGCCGACGCGGCGCAGTGCGCCGCTGCGCTCGGTGACCAACATGCCGCCGTCCGGCAGGAAGGCCAGCGACCACGGATGGGACAGCCCGCTCGCCACCTGGGTGACGCGGATCTGGCCCTTGGCGCTGGTCAGCGTCTGCGCAGGCTGGCTGGCGGGTGCGGCCTGTGCCGCTGCGGGCGCCTTGGCTTCGGCATCGCTCTTGGCGGAGGAATTGCACGCGGCCAACGGCAGCGCGAGGAGGAGGGCGGTGGCGAGTCGGTGGGGAACGTGGCGCAACGTCGTGTCTCCTGTGGGGGAAGGTCAGCGGTAGCCGGCGGCCTGCAGTTCGAACAGTTCCGCATAGCGACCACCCTGGGCCATGAGGTGCTCATGCGTGCCGCTGGCTTCCAGCCGGCCTTCATTGAGCACCAGGATGCGATCGGCCATGCGGACGCTGGAAAAACGGTGCGAGATCAGCACGGCGGTCCGATTGTCCGACAATTCCTTGAAGCGTTGGAAGACCTCGAACTCCGATCGCGCATCGAGAGCAGCCGTCGGTTCATCGAGGATCATCACTTGCGCATCGCGCATGTAGGCCCGCGCGATGGCGATCTTCTGCCACTGTCCGCCGGAAAGATCCACGCTGTCCTTGAAGCGGCGACCCACGAGCTGGTCGTAACCGCGCGGCAGCCCCTCGATCACCTCGTCGGCCATCGCGCGCGCGGCGGCGGCGCGCACGCGCGCCTGGTCGTGCATCGCCTCGATGCGGCCGACGCCGATGTTCTCGCCCGCGGTCAGGTGGTAGCGCACGAAATCCTGGAAGATCACGCCGGTGTTGGCGCGCAGGTCGTCGAGGTCGTACTCGCGCAGGTCCCGCCCATCGAGAAGGATGCGGCCCTCGTCCGGGTCATACAGGCGCGCGAGCAGCTTCACCAGCGTGGTCTTGCCGGCGCCGTTCTCGCCCACCAGCGCCAGCACCTCGCCCGCGTGCAGTTCGAAATCCAGGTGCCGCACGGCCCAGCGCTCGGCATCGGGATAGCGGAAGCCGACGTTTTCGAACACAAAGCCACGGGTGATCGGCCGAGGCACCGGGACGGGATCCGCGGGCGAGGCGATTTCGGGTTCGATCTCGAAGAACGAGAACAGATCGTCCAGATAGAGCGCCTGTCCGGCGACTTGCGAGAAGCCGATCAACAGGCCTTCCAGCAACTGACGCAGGCGCAGGAAGCTGCCGGCGAGGAAAGTCAGGTCGCCGATGCTGAAATCGCCGCGTACGGTGCGCCACGCGATGTAGCCATAGGCCACGTAGTAGCCCAGCGTGCCGAGCCCTGCCAGCAGTGCGCCCCAGAGCGCGCGGCGGCGCGCCAGCGCGCGGTTGGCGGCGAAGAACTTCTCGGCGAGCGCGCGGTAGCGGTCGATCAGGAACCGGTGGAGGTTGAAGATCTTCACCTCCTTCGCCGTTTCCACGCTGGCGCCCATCTGACGCAGGTATTCCAGCTGGCGACGCTCGGGCGTCCACTGGAAGTTGAGCGAATAGCCCAACGCGTTGAAATGCGCCTCGCCGACGAAGGCCGGCACCAGCGCCAGCGCCAGCAACGCGATCAGCCATGGCGCGTACACCAGCAGGCCGGCGGCGAAACTCGCGACGGTGATGGCGTCCTGCACCTGACCGAACAGCTGGCTCATCAGGTTCATGCGGCCCATCGTCTGCCGGCGCGCGCGGTCCAGCTTGTCCTGCAGGTCGGGGTCCTCGAAGTCCTCCAGGTCCAGCTGTGCCGCGTGCTCCATCAGGCGGATGCTGGTGGCATTGGTGAACAGTTCCGACAGCAGCGCATCGGCGTAGCTCACCAGCCGGCCCAACAGGTCCGAGACGATGGCGAGCGCGAATTCCAGCGCGAGCAATCCCAGCAGCGTGTCGAGCTGGCCGCTGCGCCACGCGTCGCTCAGCGTGTCGAACCCCAGGCCCAGCCCGACCAGGCGGATCGCTTCGTCGATGATCAGCTTGCCGATGTACAGCGTGGCTACCGGCATCAACGCGCGCACGACGCGCAGGCCGAGGCTGGCGAGGGTCAGCGTGCGGCTGGTCTGCCAGATCTGTCGCAGGAAAGGCGCCAGGTTGCGCATCGCATCGAAGCGTTCGCGCAGGTTGGGTCCGGTGGCTCGAGCGTTGCGCGGTGACGGCATCGGGGGTGGCGCTGGCCAGCGGCGATGCCGCGAAGCGGGTAATCTAGCCCAACTCACAGGGGGTCGAGATGAAGAAGCTCGTCGTGATGGCGTGCCTGCTGTTGGCGGGCGCGCAGGCGGTCGCCACGGAAAAGGTGTCGTTCCAGGCCAAGCAGGTGGCGCAACAGCAGGGGCGTGCGCGTGTCGTGGTGCTGATGGATGACGTCGGGGCGGGTGCGGCGGGGACGCCGCGCAACCTGACCATCGCGAAGGAACAGCGCTTGCGCCGCCAGGGTGATGCGGTGCTCGGCACCTTGCCGGCCGCCGGATACCGGCTACATCGGCGCTTCGCGCGTGTGCCCGCGCTGGTGATCGAGGCCGACGCCGATGTCCTGCGCCGACTCGAACGCAATGTGTGGGTGCGCAAGGTGGACGTGGACCGGGGAGGCACCGGCGGCGCCGTCGCGGCGGACGAAAGTTCCGTGCTCAACCGGGTGGACCTGTTGCATGGCGTGGGACTCGATGGCACCGGCATCAAGGTCGCGGTCGTCGATACCGGGGTGGATACGGATCACCCGGATCTGGCCCCGCGCGTGGTGGCCCAGCAATGCTTCTGCTCGCGGCTTTCCGGCAGCGGCGGGTGTTGTCCGAACGGGCAGGCCACGCAGTCGGGTGCAGGCGCTGCAGAAGACGATCATGGCCACGGCACCAACGTCAGCGGCATCATGGTCGGCGCCGGCAATGTCGCGCCCCGCGGCGCGCTGCCGGCCGCGCAGCTGGTCGCCATCAAGGTGATGGATGGCGGCAACGGCTTCTGCTGCACCTCGGACGTGGTCGCCGCGCTGGACTGGATCGCGACCCAACATCCCGACACCACCGTGGTCAACCTCAGCCTGGGCACTTGGGATCTGTTTGCAGGCGCTTGCGATGCGTCGGCGTCCTACCTCACCGCGTTGAAAAGCGCCGTCGATACGCTGAACGCGCAGGGCACCGTCGTGGTGGCGTCCAGCGGCAACCAGGGCGATCTGCAACGGATGGCCGCGCCGGCCTGCTTGAGCAATGTGCTCGGTGTGGCGGCGACCTGGGATATGACGGCGGGGTCGACGACCTTCCTGGGATGCACGGAGACTTCGCGATCACCGCGGCAGCCGACCTGCTTCAGCAATCGCAGCACGACGACGGCGTTGTTCGCCGCGGGTGCGTTCGTCCAGTCGACCGGTTTGAACGGTGGCCTCTCGTCCTATGGCGGCACGTCGCAGGCCGCACCGATGGTGGCCGCCTGCGCGGCGGCTCTGCACCAAGCGGCGCCGTTGGCCACGCCGTATCAACGCATGGCGGTCATGCAGCTGTCGCCGTTGCGACTGAACGACGCCGCTTCGGGGGGGCAGTATCCGTTCCTGGATTGCTTGGATGCGGCGAAAATCCTCGATCCCGCGCGATTCCTCGTCCGCATGAACGGCTCGCAGCCGCTCATTCCCTCGCGTCCCGCGCCAACGTCGCCTGCTGCCACGATTCCGGTACTGCGCGTGCCGGGCGAAGGGCGTGCGCCGCCGCGTCCCAGCCGTGCCCGCGTGCTCGAGCGCTGACGCTCGCGTCAGCGCATCGCCAGCGCAATCGCCAGCGACTGCACGGACACCGCCTGGCCGGGCTCGACGCGTTCACCGCCGCGCACGATCAGGCGATCGCCGGCGCGTACGTCGCCGCTGACTTCGACCAGGTCGTCCACCGCCGCGCCGGTCTTCACTGCCAGGCGTTCTGCCTTCCCGGCGGCGTCCACGCGCAGGACGAAGTCGCCTTCGCGGCGCAGGATGACCGCATCGCGCGGGACGGCGACCACGCTGCGGGTTTCCGCACTGGGCAGACCGACGTCCACCGCGGTGCCCACCGGGGCCTGCAGGTCCCGCACGGCGATCCGCAGTTCGAGCTGGCGCGAGGCTTCATCGCCGACCGGGACCAATGCACTCACCGGATAGTCGCGCTCGGCGCCGTTGCTGCGCACGCGCACCAGGGTGCCGCGCTCCAGGTGGCGGGCCAGGTCCACCGGGGCGCGCACGCGTACTTCCGGCGCCGCGGTGTCCACCAATCGCGCCACGGACGCACCGGTCACCAGGTACTCGCCGCGTTGGGTATGCCGCTCGGCGACGATGCCGTCGAACGGCGCACGCACCACCATCTGCGAGCGCTGGTGGCGGAGTTGCGCGAGCTGTGCCTGCACGCGTGCGCGGTCCTGCGCCAGCACGTCGCGGTCGGCGCGCAGTTGTTCGTATTGCGCGCGCGCGATGTTCTGTTGCGCGGCGAGCTGGGCGTACCGCTGCTCCTGCCGCGCGGCGAGATCGAGCTGGGCCTGGATGCGGGCGAGGTCGGCTTCGCTCTCGCGCTCGCGCAGGCGCAGTGCGGTGTCGTCCAGTACCGCCAGCGCCTGACCGGCGCGCACGCGCTGT
Organism: Pseudoxanthomonas sp. YR558; assembly: GCF_900116385.1. Lineage (NCBI taxonomy): Bacteria > Pseudomonadati > Pseudomonadota > Gammaproteobacteria > Lysobacterales > Lysobacteraceae > Pseudoxanthomonas > Pseudoxanthomonas sp. YR558. Next base: position 1,242,195 of record NZ_FPCI01000002.1, read on the forward strand.
CCGACCTCGGCGACCTGCAGCACACGACCTTCCAACTCGCTCGCCACCCGTGCGTCCTGCCGGCTGATGATGCTGCCGGGCGACCAGTGGCGCGGCGCGAAATCGGTTCGCACCGCCGGCGCGACACTGACGATGGCGGGCGGCGCATCCGCCGCAACAGGAGGGGCGCTGGCATCGGCGTCCAGCCGGAGCAGGGGGAGGGCGAGGACGCCGGCCAGCGCGAGGGCGATGAGGGATTTGTGCAAGGTACGCATGTCGTTCTCCGGAGCAGGGGATCAGGAAACGGGATGGGGGAGCGGCAGGTCTTCCGCCATGAAGCGTGGCGCGGTGCGGCCAGCCAGGCGCAACAGCGCAGGGACGAGCACCACGGTGAACAGCAGGCTGAGCGCGACGCCACCGACCGACACCGCGGCCAGTCCGCGATAGATCACCGCGCCGGGCCCCGGATTGATCGCCATCGGCAGCGCGCCGAGCACACCGGTCAGGGCGGCGATGAGGATTGGACGCAGCCGTTGTTCGAGCGCTTGCTTGAGCGCGTCGTCCAGTGATGCACCGTCGGCCTGCGCTTCACGCGTCTGGGCGACCAGCAGGATGGCGTTGTTGATCACCATGCCCAGCAGCATGATGAAACCGATCATCGACAGGAGATCCAGCGTCTGGCCGGCGACCAGGTCGAGGACGCGCAGGCCGGCGACACCGCCCAGCACCGCCATCGGCAGGGTGGCCATGACGAAAGCGCTGTCGCGCAGTGAGCGGAACATCGCGGCCATCAGCATGAAGAGCACGACCAGCGCCATCGCGAAGTTGATGCCCATGCTGCGCACCACCTCGCCCAGCCGGTCGGCGCTGCCCGAGATGCGGATGGCCGCATCCGGCGGCAGGCTGTCGCGCAGGGTCGGCACGATCTCCTCGTTGACGATGTCCAGCGCTTCTTCCAACGACATCGCCGCGGGCGGATCGACCGTAAGCGTGACCGTGCGACGGCGATCGATGCGGCGCAGCTGGTTCGGCGCCAGCACGGTATCCACCTGCGCCAGATCGGCCAGGCTCAGCACGCCGCCCTGCGGCGTGGCCAGCGGAGCATCGCCCAAGCGCGCGATGTCGTCCTCACCGTTGCTGCGCAGGATGATCGCCAGGCGGCGGTCGCCATCGAAATGCTCGCCCAGCCACTGGCCGTCGCCCAGCGTGCGCACCACCGTGCCCAGCTCCGGGCGCCGCCAGCCGACTTCGGCCAGGCGCCGGTCGTCGGGATTGACGCGCAGCTCCGGGGTGCCGCCGTCGGCATTGGGCCAGGCCTGCACGTTGGCGCCGGCGAAACGCTCGGACAATGCTTTTCGTCCCGCCTCCGCCGCACGCGCCAGCGCATCGCCGTCGCTGTGCTGCAGGTGGATGGCGATGGCGCGCGCCGAGCCACCGAAACTGCCGAACAGTTCGCCTTCGCTGGCGAAAGCGCGCGTATCGGGGAAGCCGACCACGATCTCGTCGCGCACGATGCGCTCGAGTTCGCCGATGTCGTCCGGGTCCACCACGCGCGCACCCAGCGTGCCGCCGCCCGGCCACAGGTTGAGGTACCAGTTGCTGAGCTGCGGTCCCTTCTCGCCCTCCATGTACGGGCGCATCCGTTCCAGCAATACGGGCGCGATCTCGCGGTTCACGCGTTCGGGGCTCATCCCCGGCGGGAAGTTGAAAAAGGCGTCCACCGCGGCGCGCTTCACCGGCGGCAGGTAGTCGATCTGCGGCATCAGCACTACCGCAAGCAGGGCGGGTGCGAGGACCAGGCCGCCGACCCAGGCGAGCTGGCGCGGCCGGCCTTCGGTGGTCTTCAAGGCCCAGTCGCTGAGCCGCGACCAGAAGCGATGCTGGTTTTCCTCGCCAGGCCGCGTGCGCAGCCAACTGCCGGCCGCGGCGGGCAGCACCGTGACGGCGATCAGCAGCGATATGCCCACCGCGATGGAAATGGTCAGCGCGAGGTCGGCGAAGAGCTGGCCTTCGACGTCGTCCATGAAGATGACCGGCAGGAAGACCGCCACCGTCGTCAGCGTGGACGCGACCAATGCGCCGCCGACCTGCCGCGTGCCTTCCAGCGCCGCATGCGTGGCCGACAGGCCTTGCTCGCGCAGGCGCACGATGTTCTCCGCAACGACGACGGCGGCGTCCATCACCATGCCCACGGCGAAGGCGAGGCCGGCCAGCGAGATGACGTTGAGGCTGCGCCCGGTCAGCTGCAGCACGATGAAGGTGGCGAGCAGCGAAATGGGAATCGCACACGCGATCAGCGCGGTGGCGCGCACATCGCGCAGGAACCACCAGAGGCAGCCCACGGCGAGCAGCACGCCCGCGGTCAGGCTGCCCGACAGCAGACCGAGGGCGCGGTTGATGAAGACCGACGCGTCGAAGCTCTGGGCGATGTCCAGGCCCAGTGGCTTGAGTTCTTGCTCGCGCACGTCGGCGACGACCTGCTTCACTTCGTCCAGCGTGTCGAGCACGTTGGCGCCGCTCTCGCGCAGGATGCGCAAACCGATCGCCGGATTGCCGTTCTGGTAGGCGAAGAAGCGTTGCTCGGGGCGCTTGACCTCGACCGTGGCGACATCGGCCAGGCGCACCGGCCGGCCATCGCGCCAGGCGAGGATCAGGTTGCCCAGCGCCTCGGGCGAATAGCGACCGGCGAAGCGCAGCACATACTCGCGGCGACCGGCTTCCACCACGCCGCCCGACACATCGGTGGCACGCGCAGCGACGGCGGCGACCTCCGGGATCTGGATGCCCAGTGCCGCGGCCCGCGACAGGTCCAGGGTGATGGTCAGCTCCTCTTCTGCACCGCCATTGATCTCCACGCCGGCCACGCCATCGACGGACGTCAGCCGCGGCACGATCCGGTCTTCGATGAGCTGGCGATAGTCGAGGATGTCGCCGCGCGTGCCAGGCAGCTTCTGCACGAAGAAGTAGGTCAGCGAGTTGTTGGCGTTGTCCGCGCCGGCCTGCACCACGGGGGGCGTCGCATCGCGCGGCAGCGGCTGCAGTCGATTCATCCGCGCGAGCACTTCCACCAGCATCGCGTCCATGTCGCTGCCCACGGCGAAAGTCAGGTTGATGAAGCTGTTGCCGGCGTTGACGTTGGAGGTCATCTCCTCCAGCCCGGGCAGGCCCTGCATCACCGTTTCGATTGGCTCGACGATCTCGGATTCCATCTCCTGCGGCGAAGCCGCGCGCCAACCGGTCTGGATCGACATCTGCGGGCGCTCGATGTCCGGGAACAACTGCAGCGGCAGCTTGCCCAGGCTCAGCAGGCCGAATGCGCAGACCATCGCCACCACCACGGCGACGGCGGCGGGATTGCGCAGTGAGGCGTCAGTGAGTTTCATCGTACGTTCCGCGTGGTGGTCGGCGGTGCGCACGATGCGCGCAGTGACAAGCGGCGTTATGGCCCGGAAGTCATGCGGTAAGCCGCATTGCGGCGAGTGGTGGATGCACGACGACGAACCGAGTCCTGAGAATCTTCGTTACGCGCATCGAATGCTGTCGTAGGAGCGACGTAAGTCGCGACCGCACGAGTTGAAGGTCATGAATGCCGCAGCGAGCAGGCAACATCCTGTCGCCATTAGCGCCTCGCACGAGGCCTGGCTTGGTGAGGTTCTGGCTACACGGTCGCGACTTACGTCGCTCCTACAGAACGGCACACGCTTAGAGCAACACCGCCAGCTTGTCGCGATGGCTACGCGACAGCTTCAATTCCTGGCCGCAGTCGAGGCGCAGGAAGCTCTCGCCGTTGGTGTGCGGGCGCATTTCCACCACGCGGCGTGCGTTGACGATAGTGGAGCGGTGGATGCGGGGGAAGCGCTGCGGGTCCAGCTGTTTCTCCAGTTCGCGCATCGTCGCGCGCAGGATCAGCGTGGTGCCGTTCGCTTCGTCGCCGTCCACGTGGATGCACATGTAGTCGCCGGCGGCATCGATCCAGCGGATGCTGTGCAGGTCCACGCGCACGGTGCGGCCGCCATCGCGCACGGCGAGCTTCTCCTCGCGGCGCAGCAGGTCGAGCGCGTCCGCCTTCAGGGCCTCATCCAGGTCCAGCGGCGGACGGCCGCTGAGTTCGCCCAGCAGGCCGAGCAGGTGGGCGCAGTGGCCGCTGGCTTCGCGTTGGGCGCGTGCCTGGCGCACGCGGGCCAGCGCCTGGGCCAGCCGCGAATCTTCCACCGGTTTCAGCAGGTAGTCGGTGGCCGACGCCTCGAACGCGCGGATCGCGTAGTGATCGTAGGCGGTCACGAACACCACCAGCGGCATCTCGCTGGCGGGGATCGCCCGCAGCGTCTGGAAACCATCCAGGCCGGGCATCTGCACATCGAGAAACATCAGGTCCGGGCGGTGCTCGCGCAGGCCGGCGATGGCCGATGCGCCGTCGCCGTACTGGCCGACGATCTCGATGTCGGGATGCGCGGCGAGGCGGATTTCAAGGCCGCGACGCGCGAGCGGTTCGTCGTCGACGATGAGGGCGCGCAGGCGGGGAGCAGGGTCCGATCGGGTGGAAGCATCCATGCGTCAGTCCCCGAGCGTCTGCGAGGTTTCGAAGGGCAGGCGCAGCGACACTTCCAGACCGCGTTCGCGATTGCGCACCGAGAAACCGCCGGTGTCGCCGTACAGCACGTGCAGGCGTTCGCGCGTGTTGCGCAGGCCCACACCCTTGCCCGGCGGCAGTTCGCTGCCCTCCAGGCTGCTGCAACCCGGCCCATCGTCGATCACGCGCAGTACCAACTGCTCGCCATCGCGTTGGGCTTCGATGCGCAGCAGGCCGCCGGCGACCTGTTTGGCGACGGCGTACTTGATGGCGTTTTCGACCAGCGGCTGCAGCAGCAGGCTGGGGAGCAATGCGCGCCAGCAGTCCTCGTCGATATCGGTCTCGATGCGCAGGCGCTCGGCGAAGCGGATCTTCTCGATGTCCAGGTAGAGCGTCAACGCGTCCAGTTCCTGGCGCAACGTCACCCGCTGCATCGGATCGTTGTCCAGCGAATGGCGCAGGAACGACGACAACCCCTGCACCATGCGATTGGCGGTGGCGTTGTCGCGATCGAGGATCAGGGTGGAGATCGCGTTGAGCGTGTTGAAGAGGAAATGCGGGTTGAGCTGGTAGCGCAGCATCTTCAACTGCGCCTGGTGGGCCATGCTGCGTGCCGCGAGCGCGCGCTGGGTTTCGCCCTGCAGCTGGCGGTAGTACTTGATGCCCATGTAGGCGCCCACCCAGGCCAGCACCACGTAGATGTAGCCCAGCGAGTACGCGAGGAATTCCAGGCGGGTGGAGGGCCGGCAGGTTTCGCAGAAATCGACCAGCGCCTCGCGGGTGACGAAATCGATGACCGCCGAACTGAGCAGGATGGCCGGCATCATCACCGCCAGCAGACGGCGCGGTGGCAGCCCCCAGCAGGCGCGCAGCAGGTAGCGCAGCCCGAGGGTGACCACGGCGCCGGTGATCGTCGCCGTCAGCGGCACCACCCAGTATCCGGAGGGCTTGCCGTGCGCGACCGCATACAGGCAACCCTGCGCGAAGTAGGCGCCCCAGCCGCCCAGATGCAGCAGCCAGAAGGCCTGCTGGCGGGGCATGTCGAGGGAATGGGATGCAGCGATGGCCATGGCGGTGGACGGGGACGGACGCAGATACCGCCATGCTAAGGCCATGCACCCCGCGATGCGGCACGGCTCATCGGCCCCCGTGCACGCTTGGGCGCACGGGGACGGAGCTCAGCGCAGCGGGCCGGGTGGTTCGCCGTCGCCGCCGGACTGCAGCGCCACCGGCAGATGCCAGCCGAAGGTGATCGCGGCCATGCGCAGGCCGAAGCAGACCGCCGCGCCGACCAGCGCGCAGGGCAGGGGCGGAAGCATCAGCCAGTAGCCCACGGCGACGATCGAGGCGCCGGCGAGCGCGGCCACGGCGTAGAGTTCGGCGCGCAGCACCAGCGGCACTTGGGCCAACAGCAGGTCGCGGGCGATGCCGCCGCCGATGCCGGTCAGCATGCCCATCGCCGCCGCCATCGGCGGGGCGATGCCGTACTCCAATGCTTTCTGCGTGCCGGCGACCGCGAACAGCGCCAAGCCCATTGCATCGAACAGCCGCACCGGATGGTGCAGCTTCTCGATCAGCGAGGCCCGGAAGAACGTCACCACGCCCGCCGCCAGCGAGGTGACCGGATAGCGCCAGTCGCTGAGCGCGGCCGGTGGCGTGGCGCCGATCAGCAGGTCGCGGGTGATGCCGCCCGCGGTCGCGGCGAGGAACGACAGTACCAGCACGCCGAAGATGTCCAGGCGGCGGCGCACGCCCAGCATGGCGCCGCTGAGCGCGAACACGAACGTGCCGACCAGGTCGAGGATGAGCACCAGGGTATCCATCCCCGTATTGTGCCGCCCACGCACTGGGCCGGCGAGCGCTGCGGATCAGGCCAGGATCGGCTGCATCCCCACGCCCAGGCGATTCCAGGCGTTGATCGTGGCCACCGCCATGGTCAGCTCGGCGATGCCCTGTTCGTCGAAATGCGCCTTCAGCGCCTCATAGGTGCTGTCGGCCGGTGCGCCGGAGGGCAAGGTGGTCAGCTGCTCTGCCCAGGCCAGTGCCGCGCCTTCGCGGGCATCGAAGAAACGGCTGTCTCGCCAGCCGGCCAGCGTGTGCAGCTTGCGCGACTCCACCCCGGCCTTGACCAGTGCGCTGCTGTGCATGTCCATGCAGTAGGCGCAGCCGTTGATCTGCGAGACGCGCAGGAAGATGAGTTCGAGGAACTCCTTTCCCAGCACGCCGTTGTGGACGGCCGTGCTGGTGGCGTAGAGGCCGCGGAAGGCTTCGGGAACATGCTTGGGATAGTCGACGCGATGGAACTTCATGCTCATGGCAGTGCCTCAATGGCGGCCACACCGGCCACCTTCACTACCAGGACGCGCCACCGTCCTTCGCCGTGACAGCCGTGCCCAACTTGTCCGGATTGGCGACGGTGAAGATCTCGCTGATGCGCTCGCCGTCGCTCATCGCCACGATCACCGCGACCAGCACCCCATCGCGGTAGCGCAGGATCGCCGGTTCGCCGTTGGCCGTGCCCATGCGCCAGGCGATGGCCGGGTCCTGCCGGCGATACGCGGCCCAGAACAACCGCGCGATCCGGATCGCGCCCAGCAACGGACGGATGACGGCCTGTCCCTTGCCGCCACCATCGGAGACCAGTTGCGCGTCCTCGCGCAGCAAGGCGGTGATCGCGGGCTGGTCGCCGCGGCGCGCAGCGTCCATGAAGCGCTCCAGCAGGCGTCGGTGGTTCTCCGGCGGCACCTCGAAACGCGGCCGGCCGGCCTGCACGCGTTCGCGCGCGCGATGGACCATCTGCCGGCAGTTGGCCTCGCTCTGGCCCAGCAGGGGCGCGATCTGCGCGTAGTCGTAGTCGAAGGCTTCCTTCAGCAGGAAGGCGGCGCGCTCTTCCGGGCCCAGCCGTTCCAGCACGGCCAGGAAGGCCAGCGAAACCTGTTCCGAGACTTCGGCGGTGCGCTCCGGGCCTGGGGCCTCGTCGATGTCCGAGGGCGCGGGCAGCCACGGGCCGGTGTAGTGCTCGCGCTGCACGCGCGCCGCGCGCAGGCGGTCGATGCCCAGCCGGGTGGCGGCGGTGACCAGCCACGCCTCGGGGTCGCGGATGCCGGTCTTGTCGGTCTGCTGCCAGCGCAGCCAGGTGTCCTGGACGACATCCTCGGCGTCGCTGCGGCTGCCCAGTAGCCGGTAGGAGAGCCCGAAAAGACGGGAGCGGTGGGTTTCGAAGGTGTTTTCGGCGTTCATGCGACCAAAGACGGGGCAGGGCGACGTGGCGTGACAGCCGGGCAAGGAGTCACTTTGGCCTAAAATGGGCGCTTCCGCCCGCTACCCCACCGGCAGCCCCCGGCTTCACGTCCCATGACCTCGATCAAGCAAGAAGACCTCATCCAGTCCATCGCCGACGGCCTGCAGTACATCAGCTACTACCACCCGGTCGACTACATCAAGAGCCTCGCGTCCGCGTATGACCGCGAGGAATCGTCGGCCGCGAAGGACGCCATCGCGCAGATCCTGATCAATTCGCGCATGTGCGCCGAAGGCCACCGCCCGATTTGCCAGGACACCGGCATCGTCACCGTGTTCCTCGAGATCGGCATGGACGTGCGCTGGGACGACGCCACGATGGGCGTGGAGGACATGGTCCACGAGGGCGTGCGCCGCGCCTACAACCATCCGGACAACAAGCTGCGCGCCAGCGTGCTGGCCGACCCGGCCGGCAAGCGCACCAACACGAAGGACAACACGCCGGGCGTGGTCAACGTCAAGGTCGTGCCGGGCAACACCGTCGACGTGATCGTCGCCGCGAAGGGCGGTGGATCGGAAGCGAAGTCGAAGTTCGCGATGCTCAATCCGTCAGATTCCATCGTCGACTGGGTGCTGAAGACCGTGCCCACGATGGGCGCCGGCTGGTGCCCGCCGGGCATGCTCGGCATCGGCATCGGAGGCACCGCCGAGAAGGCGATGCTGCTGGCGAAGGAATCGCTGATGGAGCCGATCGACATCACCGACCTGCAGGCACGCGGCGCGTCCAATCGCGCCGAAGAGTTGCGCCTGGAGCTGTACGAGAAGGTCAACGCTCTGGGCATCGGCGCGCAGGGCCTGGGTGGCCTGACCACCGTGCTCGACATCAAGGTCAAGGATTACCCGACCCACGCGGCCAACCTGCCCGTGGCGATGATCCCGAACTGCGCCGCCACGCGCCACGCGCACTTCACCCTCGACGGCAGCGGCCCGGTGATGCTGGACCCGCCGTCGCTGGAGGACTGGCCGGAACTGACCTACGACGCGTCGAAGGGCCGTCGCGTCGATCTCGACACGCTGACCCGCGAGGACGTCGCCAACTGGAAGCCGGGCGAGGTCCTGCTGCTCAACGGCAAGTTGCTGACCGGCCGCGATGCCGCGCACAAGCGCATGGTCGACATGCTCAACAAGGGCGAGGCACTGCCGGTCGATCTGAAGGGTCGCTTCATCTACTACGTCGGTCCGGTCGATCCCGTGCGCGATGAAGTCGTCGGCCCGGCGGGCCCGACCACCGCCACCCGCATGGACAAGTTCACCGAACAGGTGCTGGCGCAGACCGGCCTGCTGGGCATGGTCGGCAAGGCCGAGCGTGGTCCGGCGGCGATCGAGGCCATCAAGAAGCACCAGTCGGCCTACCTGATGGCGGTCGGCGGCGCGGCGTACCTGGTCTCCAAGGCGATCAAAGCGGCGGAGGTCGTCGGTTTCGCCGACCTGGGCATGGAAGCGATCTACGAGTTCACCGTGCAGGACATGCCGGTGACCGTCGCCGTCGACTCGCAAGGCACCTCGGTGCACCAGACCGGCCCGAAGGAGTGGCAGGCGCGGATCGGGAAGATTCCGGTGGTGGTGGCATAAGCGCTGTCTCCCTCGCCTGCCAGGCGAGGGCCGTGAGTTCCAGGAGCCGATGCATGACGACGACGTTGTATTACTCCCGCAGTACCGCCAGCCTGGTGGTGCACTGGCTGCTGATCGAGCTGGGCATCCCGCATGAGCTGCATGAACTGGACTTCGACAAGCGCGACCAGAAATCCGACGAGTACCTGAAGCTCAACCCCGCTGGCGTGGTGCCCACGCTGGTGATGGACGGGCAGGTGATCACCGAGACGGCCGCGATCCTGATGCATCTCGCCGATACGCATCCGCGTGCCGAACTGGCGCCTGCGGTGGCGAGCACGCAGCGTGCGCAGTACTACCGCTGGATGCTGTTCTGCGCCAACACGCTGATGCCCGCGTACCGCGCGTGGTTCTATTCCGACGAGATCGCCGGCGAAGCCAATGTCGAGGCCACCCAGCAGCACGCACGGGCGAAGCTGGAAAAGGCGTGGGGACAGGTCGCCGAGCATCTCGAAGCGCATGGGCCTTACCTGCTGGGCACTCAGCGCACCGCGGCCGACTTCCTGCTGACGATGCTGATGCGCTGGTCGCGCAACATGCCCAAGCCCACCGATACCTGGCCAGCGCTGCAGGCCTACGCACAGCGCATGAAGGCGCTGCCGAGTTTCAAGGACGTCTATGCGCGGGAAGGATTGACGGACTGGACCTGACGGGGGGTCGCCCCTGTAGGAGCGACGTGAGTCGCGACCGCGGACCGGGAAATCGCATGAAGCCGAGGCCACGAGCGGGGTGCGCCTGAAATACAGCGCCTGGAGCTGTGTTCCTGCCCGTCCTTGGCGTGCGGTCGCGACTCACGTCGCTCCTACATGGGGCACGATGCTCTCTCAGTCCACGTACTCGTCGAACTTCCGGCCGCCCTGGAACGGCATCAGGTGCTGGCGCACGATGCCGCGCGGAACCGTTTCGAGCTTCATCACGCCGTATTCTTCGGGCCACGCTTCCTGCTTGGGCGGCAGTTTGAACGTGCCCATCAACATGTCCACCAGCGGCAGGTGAATGGCGTAGTTCACGTCCAGGTAGTCCTTGTGCCGCGCGTGGTGCCAGTGGTGGTAGCGCGGCAGCACCAACAGATATTCGAGCCAGCCGAAGCGGATGCCCAGGTTGGCGTGCGCCAGCACCGCCTGCAGACCCACCAGGATCACGTAGGCATTCACCGCCGGCGTCGAGAAGCCGAGGACCAGCAGCGGCAACAGCACCGCGCTGCGGGTCAGCACGATCTCGACGATATGGATGCGCGAGCCGGCCAGCCAATCCATCTCGCGGCTGGAATGGTGCACGGCATGGAAGCGCCAGAGCCACGGAATGTTGTGGTACGCGCGGTGCAGCAGCGCTTGCGCGAGGTCGGCGACGAACACGGCGATCAGGAACTGGGCCCAGACCGGCAGCGACTGGATGGCGTCCTTCAAGGCGGGGAACGCGGCCAGGCCGGCGATGGTCGAGGTGGAGGCCGTCACCAGGATCAGGATGAACTGAACCAGCATGTGGCTCATGAAAAAGTACGTCACGTCGGTGCGCCAGCCGGGACGCAGCGGCGAGATCCGGCGCTTGCCGAGGTAGTGTTCCAGCGGCACGAACACCAGCGCCGAGAAGAACAGCGAGATCACGAACCAGTCCAGGCCCAGCGAGTACGGCGTCTTGCCGATGGCGTCGAACTGCACGTTGGTGCCGCCCAGCAGCACCGCCAGCGTGGCACCGCCGACACCGATGAGCGCGATGCGCTTGTTGCGGTCGCGCAGGATGGCCACGGTGCCCAGCACGAACGCCGCAACGAGCCCGACGAGCAGCAGGTGGCGGGCGAACTCTTCGTTGTAGGCCGCGCGGAACTCCTTGCTGGTCAGCAGTTCCGGATAGTGGAAGCACAGCACCGCCATCAGGCTGAGCACGCCCAACAGGGCGGAGGCATAGGCGAAGAACGAACGGCGCGGGCGCGACATGGAGGGCTTCCTTGGCAGGCGAAACAGGTCCTGCGCCCGATCTTACGTCAGACGATGCGGTTTCCGGCCGCGTCCACGACCGCTTCGCCGTCTTCCTTGCTGAAAGCGCCGCGCTGCGGTTGCGGCAGGATGTCGAGCACCGCTTCCGAAGGGCGGCACAGCTTCGTGCCCAGGGCGGTGACCACGATCGGGCGGTTGATCAGCACCGGATGGGCCAGCATGGCGTCGATGAGCGCCGCATCATCGGCGTCGGCAAGGCCCAGTTCCGAGTAAAGCGTCTCCTTGGTACGCACTACCTCGCGCACGGAAGTACCCATGGCTGCGATCAGCGACACCAGCGTGGTGCGGTCGGGCGGCATCTGCAGGTATTCGATGATCTGCGGCTCGATACCGGCGTTGCGGATCAGCCCCAGCGTATTGCGCGAGGTGCCGCACGCGGGGTTGTGGTAGATCGTCACGTCGTCCATCAGTACCAGTCCAGCAGCGAGATGCCCAGGCCGAGGTAGGTGGCCTTGTGGTTGTAGTCGATCAGGCTTTCGCCGTAACCATGGAAGACCTGCACGTGGCCGCGGAACGTGCGGTTGATCGGAAAGCCGTAGTCCACCTGCAACGCGCCGTGCGAATCGTCGCCGCCGCGCAGCGAGTGCCGTCCCAGCACGGTGAACACGTGGCCACCTTTCGCATAGGTCAGCATCGCGTCGCCACGGCCGATGTAATCCTCGATGTCCGGGTTGTCGTCGTCGTTCCCGTCCGGCACGCGATACCACGGCCGCACGACGAACGCCCAGTTCTCGCGATCTAGGCCGATGGTGGCGATCACCCGGTTCCAACTGCGCGAAAGCGGATCGCTGCGCCCGTTGGATTGGTGATTGATGCCGATGCCGGCCATCCGGCCCTTCCAGCCGGCGATGCTGTAGTTGTTGCGGAACACCAGCATCACTTCCGGCTCGTAGTTCGTTTCCCGGAACGGGCGCGACTCCTCGCCGTTGAAGACCTGCCAGCGCGAGCTCTGGGTGTAGGCGCCCCACAGGTCGCCGTTGTCGCCGAACAGGTTCTCGGCGAACTTGGTCTTGAAGCTCAGCTGGAACTTCGCCTCGATGTCCTGCAGGTTCTGGGGCGTGGTGACCGTGTTGTCGGGGTTGGGTGAGCTCGGGGTCTCGTTGACCTGACTGGTCCAGAAGGCGGGCAGCAGGTAGACCGGCTTGTAGCCCCGCAGCTGGAAGACACCCAGCTTCGAGTCCTTGGCCAGTTCCCAGCGGCTGTCGAGCAACGAACCGCGCCCGGCGTTGGCGATCAAGTCGGCGTCCGCCGGGTCGTCCGCACGGAACCAGGCCCCCAGGCGACGACGCGTGCGCTCACTCAGGGCCACGTCATCGGCCTGCGCCTCGGCGGCGGCGCGGGCTTCGGCCCGGGCCTTGGCGCGGGCGGCGGCCTCGGCTTCTTTCGCCGCCACCGCTTCTTCATCCGCGCGGCGGGTGTCGGCGGCGGTACGTCCCAGGGCCTGGTCGTAGCAGGCCAGGCGCTGGGCGTCGTTCTCCAGCAGGAAGCAGGCTTCGGCCGATGTCACGACCGGCGCGCTTTCCTGCGCATGGGCGCTCAGTGCGCACGTAACTCCGATTACGAGAGGGAGCAGTCGAATGCAATGCGTCATGCAGGGGTCGCTCGATGGGGGCGCCGCCATTCTGCCAGCCGGCGCGCGAAGGTCAGAAGAACCAGGCGAAGAGGAACAGCCCCAGCATCGCGAAGGCCAGCCCCAGCTTCAGCACGACGCCGAGCACGATGCCCAGCCAGGTGGCGAGCCCGACCTTGGTGGCCTGGCGGAATTCCCGGCCATGCCACAGCTCGCCGATTAGGGCGCCGATGAAAGGTCCTGCAAGCAGGCCGATGGGCATGAAGAACAGGCCAGCGAAAGTGCCGATGACGGTACCCAGCAGGGCCTTTTTGCTCGCCCCCACCCGCTGCGCGCCGATTGTCGTGGAGAAAATGTCGACGGCGAAGGACAGTGCGGTCAGCAGGCCCAGCACCACCAGGGTGACCCAGCCGATCTGCTGGAAATCGCCCGCCCAGGCCGCCAGCAGCATGCCGGCGAACACCAGCGGCAGGCCCGGCAGGGCAGGCAGGATGACCCCGGCGATGCCGACCAGGATCAGCACGATGGCCACGGCGTAGTACAGGTACTGGATGTCCAAACAATTCTCCTAGGGAATCAAGGGCTTGCTGGGGGGTTGACTTTCTCGTTCAAGCGTTTGCATTTTGTCAAATGCCGGGTTACTGTGCGGCCGCTGTCGTTGCCAAGGTCACCGTGCACCGTGGCCTGATGGGGTAGATCCAATGATCCGCTGCATCGCTTGTACCTCGTGTCCTCCTTGCAACCAGCCGCCGAGAGGCGTAACCACCACCCGTTCCAAGGAGCAACTAGATGTCCGAGCGTGAAACCGGAACCGTTAAATGGTTCAACGATGCCAAGGGCTTCGGCTTTATCAGCCGCGAGAATGGCGAAGACGTGTTCGTACACTTCCGCGCCATCCAGACTCAGGGTTTCAAGAGCTTGAAGGAAGGCCAGAAGGTCACCTTCACCGTCGTGCAGGGCCAGAAGGGCCTGCAGGCCGATGCGGTAGAACCCGCCTGAGTGATCGTAACGCGTACCGCGCCTAGCGCGGGCTCCGCAAGAAAAAGCCCGGCATCTGCCGGGCTTTTTCTTTGGCTCTCAGGATGGGTCTTCAGCGCAATACGACACGACCATTCTGGATGCGCACGTAAGTGTTCTCGCGAATGCCACCCAGGTCGTGCTGGCTGATGGTCACGCGACGGCCGTCGTCCATGCGCACCGTCACGTTGTAGGTGTCGCCAGTAGTGCGCTTCTGGATCGCGTTGCCCGCAGCGGCGCCTGCCACGGCACCGGCGACGGTCGACACGTTCTTGTTGCCTTCGCTGCCACCCGTGCGGTCGGAAATCTGGCGACCCGCGACAGCGCCGACGATGCCGCCGAGTACGGCACCTGTCGCCGAAGGCGCACTGCGGCCTGACGAGACCACATCGATGCGTTCGACGATGCCGCAGTCCGCACAGTAGCGATTGGCCGGCGCACTGTAGCCGCCACCGTAGCCACTGCTGCCGTAGCCCGGGGAGGTGCTGGCGCAACCGGCGAGGGCGACGGTGGCGGTCAGGCCGATGACGAGCAGACGCGTATTCATGGGGAGCCTCCTGTTGTGCGATGAGCCCGTGCGTGTGCCGGGTCTTCTCGTGTCACATGCTCGGCAGGGGCGCGTGAACGTGATGACAATCGGGCCGCTTGCGCGGCCCGGATGTCAGGTGGGATTCAGAGGCGTGAGGCCGCCGTCATCCCTTGAAGTCCTGATGGCAGGCCTTGCAGTCGGCTCCGACTTTCTCGACCAGCGTGGACGCGGCGGCGCAATCAGTCGGCGGCGCGCTCAACGCGGCATCCAGGTCGGCGCGGAACTGGCTCGTGTGGCTCTTGAAGCGCGCATCGTCCGCCAGTCCCGGGAACGCGAGCTCAAGGTCGTTGGCCATCGCGCGCAGCGTGCGTACGTGCGGGATGGTGTCGGTGGCCGCGCAGCGGTTCTCCTTCACCTTGTCGGCGAGCTGGCCGGCATGCTTGCCCATCACGTGCATGACGCTGTGGGGAAACGGATCCTGGCGCGCCTGCAGCGCACGCATCGCCATCACGGTACAGATGGCACCCACCACGAGGCCGATCAGGAAGAGGAAGAAGTAGCGCGAAGCGGCGGACGGCTTCTTGGTCTCGGGCTGGCTGGCCATGCGGCGGGCTCCTTGTGGGTGACGGAGGCGATGGTACGACGGCCGTCACGGTTTGCGCCACGGCTTACACTAGTGAGATGAAGAAAGAACTCCGGGACCGGTTCGCCGGCATCGATCGCCTGTACGGTGTAGGCGCGACGGAACGCTACGCCGCATCGCGCGTAGCCATCGTCGGCATGGGGGGCGTGGGGTCGTGGGTGGTGGAAGCCCTGGCACGCTCGGGCGTGGGTCATCTCACACTGATCGATGCCGACGATATCTGCGTCTCCAATACCAACCGTCAGTTGCCTGCACTGGAAGGCCAGTACGGCCGCAACAAGGCCGAGGCGATGGCCGAGCGCTGTCGCGCGATCAATCCGTTGATCGACGTCGAAATCGTCCCGCTGTTCCTGACGGCCTCCAACATGGAGGAGCTCCTGGATCGCGATTTCGATCTGGTGCTCGACGCTTGCGACAGCTTCCGGGTGAAGGTGGAGATGATCGCCTGGTGCCGGCGACGGAAGCTGCCGATCGTGGTCTCCGGTTCGGCGGGTGGGCGTACCGATCCCACCCAGATCCGCCTGCGCGATCTCTCGCGCACCGAGCACGACGCCTTGCTGGCGCTGGTCCGCAAGAAGCTGCGAACGGACTTCAACTTCCCGAAGAACCGCGACCGCTACTTCGGTGTGCAAGCCGTCTATTCGCTGGAGAACGTGAACTATCCGCAGGCCGATGGCACCGTCTGTGGCTTGCGCCCGCAACTGGGCGCCGATGCGGCATTGAAGCTGGATTGCGGCGTCGGCCTGGGCGCGGCGACGCACATCACCGGCGCCTTCGCGTTCGCGATGGTGGGCAAGGCGCTGGAACTGCTGTTGAAGAAATCCCGCGTCGTCAGTGCGACGGTAGCTTGAAGAGACGCTCCGCATTCCGCGTCGTGACACGGGCCAGTTCGTCAGCGGGGATACCACGCAGCCCCGCGATGACATCGCGGATCACCGGCAACCGTGCCGGCTCGTTGCGTTGCCCGCGGATACCGGCATCAGGCTGGTCGGGCGAATCCGTCTCCAGCAGCAGGTAATCCAGCGGCATCGTGGTAGCGAGGGTGCGTAGCCGGTTCGCGCGTTCGTAGGTCACCGGGCCACCCAGGCCGACCAGGAAGCCGGCCTGCCACAATTGCTTCGCTTGTTCCGGGCTGCCGGAAAAGCTGTGCACCACGCCGCGCAGGTCGCCGACCCGCCTGATCGACGCGATCACGGCATCCACCGCACGGCGCGCGTGCACGATCAGCGGCAGGTCGAACTCGCGCGCGAGCCGAAGTTGGCCATCGAAATACTGCTGCTGCGTCTCAGCATCCAACCCTTCGACGAAGAAATCGAGGCCGCATTCGCCGACCGCGACCGGCGTCTCCCGTTCGATCCAGGTACGCAGGTCGTCGAGGTGCGCGGGCCGATGTTCGGACAGGTACATCGGGTGCAAGCCATAGGCGGCGAACAGACCCGCATCCTGCGCGCAGACATCGCGCAGTTTCGGCCACGAGGCCGCCGTCACCGCGGGCACTACCTGGCGCGTCACGCCCGCTGCGCGCGCGCGCGCCAGCACCGCCTCGCGGTCGGCATCCAGCTCGGGCGCATCGAAGTGGCTGTGGCTGTCGACCAGCATGGCGTCAACGGTGCGCGTCGGGCGCCTCGAGCGAAGAGGGCGGGTCCTTCCTGCGCTTCCAGTTGGCGAGCAGCAACGTGCCGAGGCCGAACAAGATTTCGTCCACGAACGGCACCGGATCGGGCAGGAACAACGTCACCACGAACAGCGCCGCGGTGATCTTGAACAGCGTGGGGTAGCGCAACTTACGCGCCCAATCGAGGAAGGGCAGCAGAATGGGGCTGGGCATGGCGTCGGCACTCGAACGCGTTGGGATGGGCGTCACGCTAGCATGATCGGCAGGTCACGGAATCGTTCATTTTCCGTTGTTTTTCGTGGCCGTTCGCGGGTACTTGGTTCAGGTTCGCAGTGGTGCAATGATGACCAATGTGAACCGGGCAAGGCCCGACTTGGAGGCAGCGATGAAGAGCAATACCACAACGATTCTTGTCGCCGTCGGCGCGCTGCTGGTGGGCGGTGTGGCCACCGCGGCTTTCCTCAAGGGCGGCGACAAAGGCCCGTCGGATGCCGGCCTGGTGACGGCCGCGGATGGCTCGCTGGTCGCGGACGATGCGGCCTCGACGGATAACCAGATTCCCGTAGGCACGCTGCAGTACGCCGAGGTGGTCAAGTCCGCTCCCGTGACGAGTTCGGAGAAGCTGTATGCCACGGTGATCGGCACCGAAGCCGTTCGCGAGACGACCACCAGCACCACGCCGCGCGAGGTCTGCCAGGACGTGGTCGTGCAGGAACGTGCGCCGGAGCGCGACGGCAATGTCGGCGGCACGGTCGCAGGTGCTGTGATCGGCGGCCTGCTGGGCAACCAGGTGGGCAGCGGCAGCGGCAAGAAGGCCGCGACGGTGGCTGGCGCGGTAGCCGGCGGTGCCATCGGCAATCAGGTGGACAAGCGCCACGTGGGCGGCAAGGTGGTCAGCCGTACCGAGCGTCAGTGCCATACCGAGAACGCGACGTCCGAATCCTCGCGCGTGACCGGCTACAACGTGACCTACCGCAACCCGGACGGCAGCACCGGCACGATGCGCATGGACAGCAAGCCGGGCAGCCGTATCGCCCTGGGCACGACGGACAAGGTGGTCGGCTACGACGTGACCTACCGTTTCGAGGGCCAGGAAAAGACGATCCGCATGGAACAGGAGCCGGGCGCCCGCCTGCCGGTGATCGACGGCCAGGTCGTGACCCAGACCGCCAGCGTGGACACGCCCAAGCAGGGCTGATCCCGCGGTCCCGGCCGGGACCTGCGTTTCAACGTGGCACCCCTCGAAGGCCGGCGTTTCGCCGGCCTTCGCTTTGCGGACTGGCGCTTACCGGCCCGGACGGCCACCGCATACAATCGCCGGATACCTCAAACGCCGGTTGAAATGCGATGGCCCTGAACCCGTACGACCTGTTCGATGTCCGTTCCCTGCTGAGCGAAGAGGAGCGCGCCGTCCAGGATGCCGTGGCCCGCTTCACCGATGAGCGTGTACGGCCGATCATCGGCGATGCGTTCGACCAGGGGCGTTTCCCGAAGGAACTCGTGCCGGAGATCGCCGAACTTGGCCTGCTGGGTTCCTCGCTGCCGGAAAAATACGGCTGCGCCGGCCTCAACGCGGTCAGCTACGGCCTGATCTGCCAGGAACTCGAGCGCGGCGACAGCGGTATCCGCAGCTTCGTCAGCGTGCAGTCCTCGCTGTGCATGTACCCGATCTACGCCTACGGCAGCGAAGAACAGCGTGAGCGCTGGCTGCCGGACATGGCGGCCGGCAAAGTGATCGGCTGCTTCGGCCTGACCGAGCCCCACGGCGGCTCCGACCCGGCCAACATGAAGACCCACGCGCGCCGCGACGGCGACGATTGGGTCATCAATGGCTCGAAGATGTGGATCACCAACGGCAACCTGGCCGACATCGCGATCGTCTGGGCGCAGACCGACGACGGGATCCAGGGCTTCCTGCTCGAGAAGGGCATGGCCGGGTTCACCGCGCAGGAGATCAAGCACAAGATGAGCCTGCGCGCGTCGGTGACCAGCGCGCTGTTTTTCGACAACGTGCGCGTGCCCGACAGCAGCCGCTTGCCGAACGTGAAGGGCCTGAAGGGCCCGCTGGGCTGCCTGACCCAGGCGCGCTACGGCATCACGTGGGGCCCGATCGGCGCCTCCATCGCGTGCCTTGACGAAGTACTGGCCTACACCAAGGAGCGCATCCTGTTCGACCGCCCCGTGGCGGCCACGCAGAGTGCACAGATCAAGATGGCCGAGATGGCCCGCCGGATCACCTTGGCGCAGTTGCTGTCGCTGCAGCTGGGTCGCCTGAAAGATGCCGGCACCATGGCGCCTTCTCAGGTGTCGCTGGCGAAGTGGAACAACTGCCGCATGGCCATCGACATCGCGCGCGAATGTCGCGACCTGCTGGGCGGCGCCGGCATCACCACCGAGCACGCCGCCATCCGCCACGCGCTGAACCTGGAATCGGTCATCACCTACGAGGGCACGGAAACCGTGCACCAGCTGGTGATCGGTCGCGAGCTGACGGGCATCAACGCGTTCTGACGTTCTGACGGGGAGTCGGAATTGGGTATCCAAGGCATGGTCCGATCACGCTGGGGAGCGTGGGGATTTCTACTTGCGCTGGCATGCCTCGGCGGAACGGCCTCGGCGGCAGACTATCGTTTTGCCGACGATGCGCGCCGGTCCGACCCATGGATCTACCCGGAGCGCGATCCCACCCCCGTTGCGTCCGATGGCGTCCGCTACTTGGGTGTTGCGGATCGCGTCGACCTGACCGGCGAGCAGCCTGCGTGGCATCGCCGGATCGGATACGAAGTGGTAGCAGAACGCGGCCTGGCCTCGGCGGGTCAGTTCAGCATCGACTACCAGCCCGCCTACCAGACCGTGGTCGTGCACGCGATCGACGTCTGGCGTGGGGGGCAGCGCTTGGACCGTCGTCAGCAGTCCCGGATCGAAGTGCTCCGCCGCGAAGCCGGACTTGAGGCGGGATTGCTCGACGGTGGGCGGGAACTTTCGGTGACCATCCCCGACATTCGGGTCGGCGACCGCATCGAGTATCGCTACACGATTCATGGCTATAACCCTGTCTTCGGTCGGGGTTACCACGATTACTGGAACTCGCGCTTCAGCGCCCCCCTGGGCGTTCGTACGGTCCACATCGACTACCCCTCGGACATGGCGTTGGCACTGCCTGATGCGCCGAAGGGCTACGGCGTCACTCGTGGCGAGCGCGATGGCGTGCAGTGGTGGGAACTGCGCGGTGTTGGCCTTGCAGCGCTGGACGAGGAAGAAGATACGCCAGCCAGCTTCACCGACAGCCACGAGATCGAGATATCCACCGCGCACGGATGGGGCGATGTCGCGCAGTGGGCGACGCCTCTCTACCCCGGTCGATTCGAAAACCGCGCTGTCGCTACTGAATGGATCCAGCGGCTCAAACTCGATCGCGCCGATCCTGTAGGTTCGCTCGAGCGCGCCACTGCCTTCGTGCAGGGTGAAGTGCGCTACACCGGCCTGGACATGGGGCTGCAGTCGCATGCGCCGAACCGACCCGAATTGGTGGTCGAGCGACGCTTCGGCGACTGTAAAGACAAGACGCAACTGCTGATCGCGCTGTTGCACGAAGCCGGCGTCTCCGCATCGCCGGTGTTGGTCAACACGCGCTTGAAAGCGGCGATCGCTGATCGGCTTCCCAGCCCGCTGGCATTCGATCACGTCGTCGTACGTGCGGAGCTGCCCGAGGGTGCGATCTGGATTGACCCGACCCGCGATCGCGAGCGCGGCCCGTTGGCGGTGCGCGCACCGCTCGCATTCGGCCTGGGTCTGCGTATCGCGCGCGATAGCGAGGCTTTGATCGAGGTGCCGGCGCCCTTTCCGGCAAAGCCGCTGGTGGATGTCGACCAGCGCCTGGATTTCAGCGAGAAGGACGGCCGTTACAAGGTCGACTTCCTGGTCGAAACCGACTACAGGCCAGGGAGCGCCGAGAGCGTGCGCGACGGCTTCGATAGCGAGGGCGCGGCCGAGATCGGCAAGGGCTACCTGACGTACATGCAGAACTTCTACGAAGGACTGCGCGACAAGCGGCTTCCCGTGCTGGTGGACGGAGACCAGGACGCCAAGGTCAGCGAGGCCTACACCCTCGAATGGGACGGTGAAGCGGACGGGTCCGGATTCGGCATCATCCACTTCCAGGTCCTGGACTGGGTGCCCTCCCTGACCGAGCAGGCGAGGAAGACGCCGTTCTCCTTGGGAGGCCCACGCTATGGTCGCCAGGTAATCCGCAGCTTCAACGAGGGCGGGTGGAGTATCGAGAACGGTGAGGATGTTGTCGAGAACGCTTATTTCCACCTTCGTCGCGTGGTGGAGATCGAGCGCAACATGCTACGGATCACGGTCGAGTGGAAGCGTCTGGCCGACGAGGTGCCGGCGGCCGAGTATGCGCGGCTGCGCGAAGACTTGCGGAAAGCGCGCGAGCTGCTGCAGTACGACATCGACCTGGACGCCGGCTGGTCGATGCCGAGCTGGTCGCTGCAGGACTGGGCATGGCCTTTGGTATCGTTGCTGACGACGGCGTTTGCGCTCACCGGGTTCTGGTTCCTGCGCGCCCGCTGGACGGTGGCGGGGATGTTGTTCCGGCCGCGCTGGACAGTCGCCGCGGCAGGTGCATCCCACCGGCTTGCGGTCGGCGCGACCTTGGGATTGGTCTGCGTGGTAGTGGAAGCGCTGTTCGAGCGGGGCGGTGCCCTGCAGCTGAAGCCATCGGCGCTCCTCTGGGGCGCCGTGGTCGGAACGATGCTCGCGCTCGCGCTACGGTGGGCATTCCTCACGGCCGTGTTGCAGCTCGCGATGAGGCTGTTCGGCCACCGAGTCCCGTACCCGAGAGTCTTCCAGGCTTATGGTTTGGCTATGGTGCCGATCGTGGTGTTCACCTTTCTGGCGATGGTGGCGGTGGGCTTTCGCCTGCATTGGCTGGACGGCGACTACTTCGTGGATCCCGTGCGTACTCCCGCCCAACTGGTGGCCGTCCTCCTGTTGTTGATGGGCCTGTGCTGGTGGCTGGCATCGCTCGCGGGTGCCTGCGCGGGCGTCGCGGGAACGCGTCGGAGGAAAGGCGCACTGGTCGTGGGGGTGAGTGTGTTCCCACTGGTGGTGGTGGCCACGTTGGTCGTCGCCTTCCTCCTGCCCGGATGAGTGCTGATGGAACTGAGCGAACTCAAGATCGAAACCTCGCGCCTGCTGCTGAGGCTCCCGCGGCGGGAGGACTATGAAGCGTGGGCCGCGTTCGCCACCGATGAGGAGACCATGCGTTACATCGGGGGCACGCAGGCGCGCTCACCCGCATGGCGCAGCCTGGCGGCGACGCTGGGCAGTTGGCATCTGCAGGGCTTCGGGATGTTCTCGGTGATCGAGAAAGCGACCGGCCGCTGGATCGGCCGGGTGGGGCCATGGCAGCCGGAAGGCTGGCCGGGCACCGAGGTGGGCTGGAGCATCGCCCGTGAGGCCTGGGGGCGTGGCTACGCGCCTGAGGCCGCGACGGCCAGCGTGGACTGGGCGTTCGACCACCTAGGTTGGGAGGACGTGATCCACACCATCGACCCGCAGAACGCGAACTCGAAGGCCGTCGCCGCGAAACTCGGTTCGACCTACCTGCGGATGGATCGTCTGCCCGAACCGCACCACGACAAACCTGTCGAAGTCTGGGGCCAGACGCGCGCGCAGTGGCAAGCACGCAGGGTCGCCCAACCGTGACGTCGACGTCCGCGCTGCACGCAGGCCTGCACGATGCCTTGCCCGAGCTGGCGCGGACGTTCCGCGATCCCTGGTGGATCATCGGCAGTGCCGCGATGTTGCTGGCGGATATTCCGAACGTCGTACCGCAAGACATCGACGTACTCTGCAGCCGTCGCGATGCGCTGCAACTGCGGGAGGCCTGGATCGAACATGTCGATGCGACCTACCGCCCCGCAGACGAAACCCGCTTCCGTTCCGCGTTCGCGCGCTTCGTGCACCTGCCGATGCCGGTGGAAGTCATGGGTGGACTGGAACTGATGACCGCCGCGGGATGGCGACCCGTGCAGGTGCACGACGACATGCGCCTCGACGTCGCCGGCCATGAAGTGCGCGTTCCGACGTTGGATGAGCAACGCCGCATCCTGCTTGCGTTCGGTCGGGAGAAGGATCTCGCCAAGGCCGCCCGCATTCCCGTATCGCCGGAGCACCCGCATGTCGCCTGATCCCGTCACCGTCCATGGCATGTCCACCTCGGGCAACTGCCACAAGGTGCGCCTGTTGCTCGAACAGCTCGCACGGCCTTACGCGTGGGTCGAGGTCGACAGCGCCAACGGTGGTACCCGCACGCCGGACTACCTGGCGAAAAACCCCAACGGCAAGGTGCCGATGCTGGAGCGCGCGGACGGCGCGATACTGGTGGAGTCGAACGCTATTCTCTGCTGGCTGGCCGAGGGCAGCCCGTACTTGCCGGCCGATGCCTGGCAGCGTGCGCAGGCGCTGAGCTGGTTGTTCTTCGAACAGTACAGTCACGAGCCCTACATCGCGGTGGCGCGCTTCATCCGCGGATGGACGCCCGTGGATTCGCCGCGCCGCGCCGACCTGTCGCGTCTGCAGGAGCGCGGCGCACAGGCACTGGCCGTGATGGAGAAGCACCTGCAAGGCGCGACCTGGTTCACCGGCGACGACTACGGCGTGGCCGACATCGCGCTGTTTGCTTATACGCATTGCGCCGACGATGGCGGCTTCGACCTCGCCGCATACCCGCACATCTCTGCTTGGCTGGCTCGCGTACGCGCCCAGCCGGGTTTCGTTCCCATGCCCGGCGTGAGCGACGATGTCGCCGCGCGCCTGGCGTCCTCCTGATCCGAGCGAGCACATGACTGCCAAAGTAATTCCCGCACGCATGAAGGGCCTGAACCGGGCCGAGATCTGCGACCAGAATTTCATCGAGTTCGTCAGGGAATGGGAGGGTCAGGTGCGCAGCGCGCCGGCCCACGGCGAGCCTGTGCTGCCCGGCAGTGCGCTGGATGCGACGGGCTTCGTGGAGCTGCTCGAATCGCAGCTCGTGAGTCGCCATCTCGACCTGATGGCGCGCGTGCTGCGCGTGCAGAACAAGGTCTTCTACACCATCGGCTCCAGCGGCCACGAGGGCAACGCGATGGTCGCGCGTGCCACGCGCCATACCGATCCGGCCTTCCTGCACTACCGCAGCGGCGGCTTCATGGCCGAACGCTTCCGGAAGCTGCCGGGTATGGACCCGGTGATGGACTCCGCACTGAGCTTCGCCGCCAGCGCGGAAGATCCGGCTTCCGGCGGCCGCCACAAGGTGTGGGGCAGCAAGCCGTTGTGGGTGCTGCCGCAGACCTCGACGATCGCCTCGCACCTGCCCAAGGCATTGGGTACCGCCGTGGCGATCGAACAGGCACGCCGCATCGGCCATGCGCTGCCGATTCCCGACGACAGTATCGCGATCTGTTCGTTCGGTGATGCGTCCTCGAACCATGCCACCGCACAGACCGCGTTCAACGCGGCGGCATGGACGGCCTACCAGAAGCTGCCGGCCCCCGTGCTGTTCGTCTGCGAGGACAACGGCATCGGCATCTCGGTGAAGACGCCGGACGGCTGGATCGGGCGCAACTTCCGCGACCGCGCCGACCTGGACTATTTCCACGCCGACGGTTTGGATCTCGCCGCGGGCTACGGACAAGTGCAGGCCGCGGTCGAGCATTGCCGGCGCACCCGCCGTCCCACGTTCCTGCACCTGCGGACCACCCGCATCATGGGCCACGCCGGTACCGACTTCGAGATCGAATGGCGTCCGCTGGAGGAACTGTGCGCGGTCGAGGCGACCGATCCGCTGCTGCGCACTGCCGCGGTCGCGCTGGCGTCGGGCTTGTACACCAAGGACGCTCTGCTCGCGACATACGAAGCGATGCGCAAGCGCTGCTTCGCTGCCGCCGAAGATGCCGACCGCCGTCCGCGTATCACGACGCTGGATCACGTGATGGCGCCGCTCGCGCCCTATACGCCCGGCGCGGTGGCGACGGAAGCCGCGCGCGAAGCACCGCACGATGCCCGCGTGGCCGCCTTCGGTAGCGAGGACAAGTTGCCCGAGAAGTTGCCGCCGCGGCATCTCGCCATCCAGATCAACAACGCGTTGCACGACCTGTTCTGCAAGTATCCGGAGACACTGCTGTTCGGCGAAGACGTGGCGCAGAAGGGCGGCGTGTACACGGTCACCAAGGGCCTGCAGAAGGCGTTCAAGGGCAGCCGCGTGTTCAATACGTTGCTGGACGAGACGATGATCCTCGGCCTGGCTCAGGGTTACGCCAACATGGGCATGCTGCCGCTGCCGGAAATCCAGTACCTGGCGTACTTCCACAACGCCTGCGACCAGATCCGCGGAGAGGCGGCCAGCCTGCAGTTCTTCAGCAACGACCAGTACCGCAATCCGATGGTCGTGCGCGTCGCCGGCCTCGGCTACCAGCGGGGGTTCGGCGGGCATTTTCACAACGACAATTCAATCACGGCCTTGCGCGACATCCCGGGACTGGTCGTCGGATGCCCCTCGCGTGGCGATGATGCCGCCACCATGCTGCGCACGCTGGCGGCGCTGGCGAAGGTGGACGGGCGCGTCACCCTGTTCCTCGAGCCGATCGCGCTGTACATGACCAAGGACCTGTACGAAGCCGGCGACGGACAGTGGCTGTTCCCGTATCCGCCGCAGGACGAGGCGATGACACTGGGCGAGGGGCGCGTATACAGCGAAGGCGCGGACGATCTGGTGATCTTCACCTATGGCAATGGCGTACCGATGAGCCTGCGTGCCGCAAGGACCATCGAACGCAAGCATGGCTGGAAAGTGCGTGTGGTCGACCTGCGCTGGTTGGTGCCGCTCAATGCTGCCTTCATCGCCGAGCAGGCGAAGACGGCCAAGCGCATCCTGGTGGTGGACGAGGGTCGGCACGCGGCTGGCGTGGGCGAGGGCGTCATCACGGCGATCGCCGAGGCGGGCTACCGTGCGCGCCCGTTCCAGCGCGTGGTCGGTGCGGATACCTACACGCCGTTGGCCGGCGCGGCTTTCCTCGTGCTGCCGGGCGATGAGGATATCGTCGCGGCCGCCGACCGGCTGGCATGATCGCGACTCCCTGATCGAGAAACGCACATGCCTACGCCCCGCATCGGCATCATCATCGGCAGCCTGCGCGGCGGCTCCTACAACCGGCAGCTTGCGCATGCGGTGCAGCGACTGGCCGGTGATCGTTTCGCCTTCGAGGAGATCGGCATCGGCGAGCTGCCGTTGTACGACCAGGATGACGATGCGGATTTCCCGGCGGCGGGCCGGCAGTTCAAGCAGCAGGTGGAAGCCTGCGATGCGCTGCTGTTCATCACGCCGGAGTACAACCGTTCGATTCCTGGCGTGCTGAAGAACGCGATCGACGTAGGCAGTCGTCCCGGCGGCAGCAATTCCTTCGGCGGCAAGCGCGCGGCGATCGTCGGTACCTCGCCGGGCGCGCATGGCACGGTGTCGGCCCAGCAGCACCTGCGTAACGTGCTGGCGGCGGTCGACGTGGCGGTGCTGCCGCAGCCCGAGATCGCCATCCAGTATCGCGAAGGCCAGATCGATGCGGCAGGCGATATCGCCGACGAGCGCCTGCGCAAGCGCCTGCAGCTGTTCCTGGATCGTTTCGAGGCCTGGGTGGCTTGAACCGTCAGGCCGGGCGCAGCAGCGCCAGGCCATCGCGCAGTCGCTGCAGCGGGCGGCGGTCGTTCGGGCTCTCGTCGGCCAGCATGCCCGCGAGTGCGCGCCGGAAAGGTGTCAGTCGCCGACCCGCACGCAACACACCCTCGCGCAACAGGCGTGCCGGCGCACGATCATCGGTGTAGAGCTCCACGATGGCGCGCGTGGCCAGGTACAGCGGCCGCGTGCCGCGACGATGGCGGCGCTCGTAGCGTGCCAGCCCTTCCGCGCACCCGAGGTCCCCCTTGCGCTGGATCGCGTCGCGCGCCATGGCAGCCAGCCGCTCGACGCTGGCCAGGCCGAGATTGAAGCCATGCGCCGTGACCGGGTGCATGCCGACCGCTGCATCTCCGGCCAGCGCGAACCGGCGCCCGACAAACCGGCGCGCATAGACGCCCACCAGCGGATACACATGCCGGCTGCTTTCCAGCTTCATGTGGCCCAGGCGGTGCCCGTAGCGCTGCTCCATCTCGCAGGCGAATGTGTCGATGTCCAGCGCGGCGAGGCGTCGCGCCGCGGCGTCGGGCAGGGTGATGACGACGGAGGACTCGTGTTCCTTCAGCGGGAGCAGCGCCAGTGTCTGCCCCTGGCCGAACCATTCCCACGCCACGCCCTGGTGCGGCTGCTCGTGATGCATGCGGCAGACAAGCATGCTCTTGCCGAAATCGTACTGATCGGCCCCGATACCCATCGCGCGGCGCGTCTCGGAGAAGCGGCTGTCTGCCGCGATCAGGAGCGGTGCTTCCAGGCGGAGTCCGTCGCCGAGGGTGATGCCGGCATGGTCGTCGGTCGTGCGGACGGCATGGACGCGCGCGCCATCGAAGAAATCCAGGCCGGGCAGGTCGCTGACGGCCTTCCATGCCGCTTCGCGGATGCGCTGGTTCGGCACCAGCATGCCCAGCTGTTCCTTGCCGGCCAGCGCGGCGTCGATGCGCATGTCGTGCAGGCAGTCGCCTTCCATCACGCGGGCGGCGCGCAGGGGCGAGCAGGCGTCGTCGGGCAGATGCTGCCAGATCCCCAGGTCGCGCAGCAGGCGCATCGAAGCATGCGTCAACGCGATCTCGCGACCGTCGAACGCAGGTTCTGCAATGGCGGCGCGCGACTGGCGTTCCACGAGGGCGACCTTGAGGTCGAGATCGCACAAGGCCTTGGCCAGGCACAACCCCGCTGGGCCGGCGCCGATGATGATGACGTCGTGGTGCATGCGCGTGTCCTCGTGCCTGGGTTCACGGCAGTCTAGGCACGCGGTCGCCCACGTCATTGACGTGGATCAATCGCCACGCAGAATCGTCAGCGGCTCAAGCCGTCCAGCAAGGGAATGCGCGCCAGCGACTGCGTATCGGCCGACAAGCCTTCGCCGGTGTGATCCAGCGGCAGCACGGCCAGCAGCAGGGTCTGCGGACCGTCGGCTACGGTGCTCACGACTTCCCCAATGTCGCGCTCGCTATCGCGCACCATGGCACCCGGGGCGACGGAGCCTGCCGCGTGGAAGCCCTGCAGTGCGCGCTTGGCCTTGCCGAGGAAATGGGTGCGCGCCACGATCTCCTGCCCCGGATAGCAACCCTTCTTGACGCTGTAGGCGGCCAGCCGGTCCAGCGCGAGTTGCTGCGGCGTCCATTGTTCGCGTTGCGCATCGGGAAGGCGGGGAAGACCATGGCGCAAGTCAGCGGCACGCCACATGGCCTGCTGGGCAACATCATCGACGGCCGGTGCGCCGACACGCAGCGTGCGCGGGCCGCCTTGCCCGCTCCAGTCGAGTTCCAGCACGCCGTCGTCCATACCCAGTGTCGCGCCATGCGCCACGACGGGTGCGGCGAAAGCACCGCTGATCGTCGTATCGACGGGGAGCTCGATCTTCAACTTTCGTCTAAACACGAAACGTCGCAGGGACTCAACGAATGCAGGGGCAGGGTGGTCGGGCAGGACTAGCCACACGCGGTCCTCCGCCAGCCTGGCCAGCGCAAACACCGCCATCACACGTCCCTTGGGCGTCAGCCACGCGTTCCACTGCCATTGCCCGACCGCCAAGCCGGCCACGTCGTTGGCGAACTGGGCCTGTGCAAACGCCGCCGCATCAGGCCCTTCCAGCGTCACCAGGGCATGGTCGGACAGGGCGAAGAACGGCGCGGTGGTACGGGAAAGGTTGTCAGCCAAGGGGGTGGGGATTAAAATTTTGTGCGTTGCGAGACCGCCATGATAGGTCAAACACCCCCGACTCCCGACACCGATCCCGGAACACAGCCACCCGAAACCTCCATCCCGCATGCGGGCGACGGGGCAGGGGGAACGGCCGTGGCGAAGGAGATCGGCGGACGCGACGGGCCCGAGCCCACGCGTTACGGGGATTGGGAAAAGAACGGGCGCTGCATCGATTTCTGAGCAGCGTTTCAGCCAACGCGGTCACGACCGCCCAGCCGAGACAACGAGCGCGTCAATGGCGACCCCACAACGTCCGCTTTCCCCCCATCTGCAGGTCTACCGCTGGCAGATCCAGATGGCGACCTCCATTCTGCACCGCGCCACCGGCATCGTCCTCGCCGCCGGCGCCCTGGTGATCACCGCGGGCCTGCTGACGCTGATGATCGGCCCCGAGGCCTGGAACTGCTTCACCGACCTGGCGCGTGCCTGGTACGGCCAAGTGTGCCTGTTCGGCTGGACCTGGGCCTTCGCCTATCACCTGTGCAACGGCATCCGCCACATCGTGCAGGACTTCGCGATCGGTTACCGCATCGCCACGTTCGTGCGCAACAGCTGGTTGTCGGTGATCGGCAGCCTGGTCATCACCGCCCTGGTGTGGGCGTACGTGCTGCTGGGAGGTGGCGCATGAGCAACTTCCGCACGCCCATCAAGAATGCGCGTGGCCTGGGCTCGGCGAAGACCGGCACCGAGCATTTCGTCCACCAGCGCCTGACCGCCACCGCGCTGGTCGCGCTGACGATCTGGTTCCTGGTGTTCGTGCTGAGCCTGATCGGCGCCGATTACGTCACCGCCACCGCCGCCGTGTCCAAGCCGTGGAATGCCGTGCTGCTCGTGGGCTTCCTGGTCGCCATGTTCTGGCACGCCCAGCTCGGCCTGCAGGTCGTGCTGGAAGACTACGTCCACAACTCGCTGCTCGCCCTCGCGGTGCAGACCACCGTCAAGTTCATCGCCGTGCTGGGCGCCATCGTGAGCGTCTTCGCCGTGGCCCGCATCGCGCTGGGGAATTGAGTCAATGTCCGCTTACAAGATCACCGAACACAAGTACGACATGGTCGTGGTGGGCGCCGGCGGCGCCGGCCTGCGCGCGACCTTCGGCCTGGCCGCCAAGGGCCTGCAGACCGTCTGCCTGACCAAGGTCTTCCCGACCCGCTCGCATACCGTGGCGGCGCAGGGCGGCATCTCCGCCGCGCTCGGCAACATGGGCGAGGACGACTGGCGCTACCACTTCTACGACACCATCAAGGGGTCGGACTGGCTGGGCGACCAGGACGCCATCGAGTACATGTGCCGCGAGGCCATCCCGGCCATCATCGAGCTGGAGCACTACGGCGTGCCGTTCTCGCGTACCGAGGAAGGCAAGATCTACCAGCGCCCGTTCGGTGGCATGACGACCAAGTACGGCGAAGGTCCGCCGGCGCAGCGCACCTGCGCCGCGGCCGACCGCACCGGCCACGCCATGCTGCACACGCTGTACCAGCAGTCGCTGGCGCACGACGCGCGCTTCATGGTCGAGTACTTCGCGCTTGACCTGATCTTCGACGAAGAAGGCGCTTGCCGCGGCGTGCTCGCCCTGGACATGGCGACCGGCACGCTGCACCTGTTCCGCGCTCATGGCGTAGTGCTGGCCACCGGCGGCTACGGCCGTGCCTACTTCTCGGCGACCTCCGCGCACACCTGCACCGGCGACGGTGGTGGCATGGTGATGCGTGCCGGCCTGCCGATGCAGGACATGGAGTTCGTGCAGTTCCATCCGACCGGCATCTACGGCGCGGGCTGCCTGATCACCGAAGGCGTGCGCGGCGAAGGCGGCATCCTGCGCAACAGCAATGGCGAGCGCTTCATGGAGCGCTATGCCCCGCACTACAAGGACCTGGCTTCGCGCGACGTGGTCAGCCGCTCGATGACCATCGAGATCCGTGAAGGCCGCGGCGTCGGCGAACACAAGGACCACATCCTGCTCGACCTGACCCACCTGGGCCCGGAAGTCATCAACGAGAAGCTGCCCGGCATCGCCGAGAGCGCCCACATCTTCGCTGGCGTGGACGTAACCAAGCAGCCGATCCCGGTCATTCCGACCGTGCACTACAACATGGGCGGCATCCCGACCAACTACCACGGCGAAGTGGTGCGCAAGGTCGGCGACAACCCGGATGCCGTTGTGCCCGGCCTGTACGCCATCGGCGAAGCCGCCTGCGTGTCGGTGCACGGTGCCAACCGCCTGGGTTCCAACTCGCTGCTCGACCTGGTGGTGTTCGGTCGCGCGGTGGCCAACCGCTGCGCCGAAACCATCAAGAGTGGTTCGTCGCACAAGCCGCTGGCGGGCGATGCCTGCGATAAGGCGCTGTCGCACCTGGATAAGCTTCGCAACGCGAATGGCGACACACCGACCTCGGTGATCCGCGACAACATGCAGCGCACGATGCAGGCCGACGCCGCCGTGTTCCGTACCAGCAAGACGCTGAAGGAAGGCTGCGACAAGATGGCCGACATCTTCTCCAGCTTCCAGGACGTCAAAGTCAGCGACCGTTCGCTGATCTGGAACTCGGACCTGATCGAGACCTACGAGCTGCACAACCTGCTGCTCAGCGCGGTCGCCACGATCAACTCGGCCGAACAGCGCCACGAGAGCCGCGGCGCGCACGCGCACGAGGACTTCCCGGAGCGCGACGACGTCAACTGGCAGAAGCACACGCTGGTCAACGTCGCCGAAGACGGCAAGTGCAGCTTCGATTTCCGCCCCGTGCACATGTACACGCTCAGCAAGGACGTGGATGTGGTGCCGCCCAAGCCACGCGTTTACTGAGCCCGGGAGACCTGACACATGGCCGAATTTTCGCTCCCGAAGAACTCGCGCGTCACCAAGGGCAAGCACTTCCCCGCGAAGGGTGCCAAGAACGTGCGCACCTTCAAGGTGTACCGCTGGAACCCGGATGACGGCGCCAATCCGCGCACCGACACGTACGAAGTCGATCTCGACAAATGCGGCCCGATGGTCCTGGACGCGCTGATCAAGATCAAGAACGAGATCGATCCCACGCTGACGTTCCGCCGCTCGTGCCGCGAAGGCATCTGCGGGTCGTGCGCGATGAACATCGATGGCACCAACACGCTGGCCTGCACCAAGGCGATCGGCGATTGCGGCAAGGCGGAAGTGCCGATCTATCCGCTGCCGCACATGGAGGTGGTGAAGGATCTGGTTCCCGACCTGACCCACTTCTACGCGCAGTACGCCTCGATCAAGCCCTGGATCCGCACGCAGACCCCGGCGCCGCCGGACCGCGAGCGCCTGCAGTCGCCGGAAGACCGCAAGAAGCTGGACGGCCTGTACGAGTGCATCCTGTGCGCCTGCTGCTCGACGAGCTGCCCGAGTTACTGGTGGA
This sequence comes from Pseudoxanthomonas sp. YR558, assembly GCF_900116385.1. Lineage (NCBI taxonomy): Bacteria > Pseudomonadati > Pseudomonadota > Gammaproteobacteria > Lysobacterales > Lysobacteraceae > Pseudoxanthomonas > Pseudoxanthomonas sp. YR558. The sequence continues at coordinate 1,274,323 of NZ_FPCI01000002.1, forward strand.
ACGGCGAGCGCTACCTCGGACCGGCGATCCTGCTGCAGGCCTACCGCTGGATCATCGATTCGCGCGACGAGGACACCGGTGCGCGCCTGGACGATCTGGAAGATCCGTTCAAGCTGTACCGCTGCCACACCATCATGAACTGCGCCCGGACCTGCCCGAAGGGTCTGAACCCGGCGCTGGCGATCGCCGAGATCAAGAAGCTGATGATGGCGCGTCGCGCCTGACCGCATGAGCGACGGACCCGCCACGGCAATCTTCTGGCCCGCCGTGGCGATGGCCGGCCTGACCTTCCTCGTGTGGGTCAGGCTGTACCAGCTTCGCCTGGGCGAAATGACCCGCAAGCGAATCCACGCGCAATCGCTGGCGAATGCCGCGGATTCGGTGCGCCTGCTGAGCGATACCCGCGCGTCGGACAACTTCCGAAATCTCTTCGAGCTGCCGGTGCTGTTCTATGCCGGCGTGCTGCTGGCGGCGCAGCTCGGCGTCTCGGATGCGGTGTCGCTCGCGCTGGCGTGGGCGTTCGTCGCGTTGCGCACCGTGCATAGCCTGGTGCACTGCACCTACAACCATGTCATGACCCGCTTCGTGGCCTATGCACTGGCAACACTGGTGTTGATCGCGTTCTGGGTGCGCCTCGCGCTGGCGCTGGCTGAAATATGAGCGACGATCCCGAACTCAAGCGCATTCGCTGGCGCTGCCGGCGCGGGATGCGCGAACTCGACCAGTTGTTCGGTCGTTATCTCGACCGCAGCTGGGCGACCGAATCCGAGCTGCAGCGGGTTGTTTTCCTACGGTTGCTGGACTGCGAGGACGATAAGCTCTGGCGCTGGTTTATGGGCTACGAGCAGTGTCCCGATGCGGAACTCGCCGCGCTGGTCGAACGGATCCGTCAACTGCCGGCTTGAGTGGCGCCCGTCGCGCCTGTTGCAGGCGTGCCTGGTCGTCCTGGGGCTGCTGGCGGCTGTGTCCCTCCTGATAAGCGAAATGCCGCGCGCGTTCGCCTGGCCGGGCGCCGTGCTGGCGCTCGCCCACGGCCTGTGGCTCGCCCATACCCATGGCGCCCAGCGGGAGCGGACGTTCTGGTTCCCGGGCGACGATAGGCCTCCGACGGTCGATGGGGCCCTTCTGCACGATGCCCAGCTCCGTTGGCGGGGCCCTCTGGCGTTCCTGCGCTGGCGGGAGTCGCCGGGCGGACGCTGGCAGCATGCGGCCTGGTGGCCCGATACGCTGCCTGCCCGAGCCCGGCGTGAACTGCGCCTTGCTGCGGGCGGTGGCGACGCTGGGCGACCGGCGGGACCGATGGCACCATAGGGGTCTATGTTCAAACCCATCCCCGTCGCCATCGGCCTGCGCTACCTCCGCGCCAAGCGCCGCAACGGTTTCATTTCCTTCATCTCGCTGGCTTCGGTCGTGGGCATCGCCCTCGGCGTGATGATCCTGATCACCACGCTGTCGGTGATGAGCGGCTTCCAGCGCGAAATCCGCGACCGCTTGCTGCAGGCCACGGCGCACGCCACCGTAATGGGCGCAGGCGAGGCCATGCACGACTGGCCGCATGCCACCAAGATCGCGATGGACGATCCGCGCGTGTCGGGTGCCGCCCCTTTCATCAACGTGCAGGCGATGCTGACCGGCAATGCCGATCCTCAGGGTGCGCTGGTCACCGGCATCCTGCCCGGCGAGGAACCGAAGGTTTCCGTGATCGGCGACAAGATGAAGGCTGGCACGCTGGACTCGCTGAAGCCGGGTGAATTCCACATCCTGCTGGGTCAAGAACTCGCCGCCTGGTTGCGCGTCGGCGTGGGCGACAGCGTCGTCGTCACCGCGGGCGACTTCCAGGGTACGCCGATGGGCGCGATGCCCAAGATCAAACGCTTCACCGTCACCGGCATCTTCGCGGTCGGCCACAACGACGTGGACCGGAACCTCGCACTCGTCCACATGGGCGACCTGCAGCGCGTGCTGCGGATGGGCGAGGGCGTGACCGGTGTTCGCCTGAAACTGCACGACATGTACCAGTCCTGGGACGTGGCGCGCGACCTCGCGCTGCGCCTGCAGGGCCCTTACCGGATCAGCGACTGGACCAGCGAGAACGCCAACCTCTATCACTCGCTGAAGATGGAAAAGACGGTGATGGGCATCCTGCTGTCCTTCATCATCCTGATGGGCGCCTTCTCGCTGGTGAACTCGCAAGTCATGCTGGTCACCGACAAGCAGGCCGACATCGCCATCCTGCGCACGCTCGGCCTCACGCCGCGCGGCGTGATGCAGGTCTTCATGGTCCAGGGCGTACTGATCGGCGTGATGGGCACCGTGTTGGGCGTGATCGGCGGCATCCTGCTGACCATCAATCTCGAATACATCCTCGCGGCCATCGAGGCCGTGTTCAAGGTCACCCTGCTGCCCTCGGATGTCTACTACATCACCGGTCTGCCGTACGAACTCGATGCAGGTGAAGTGGTGCTGATCGCGGCCGTGGCGCTGACGATGAGCTTCCTGGCCACGCTGTACCCGGCGTGGCGCGCCGCCCGCACCCAGCCTGCGGAGGCGCTGCGCTATGAATGAGTCCATCCGCACTGCGGTCATCCATGCCGAAGCGCTGGGCAAGACCTACGCCGAAGGGAAATTGCGTACACCGGTCTTCGACGGCCTGGAGCTCAACGTGCAGCCCGGCGAGACCGTGGCCATCGTCGGCGCGTCGGGTGCCGGCAAGAGCACGTTGCTGCACCTGTTGGGCGGGCTCGACACACCTACCTCCGGCGAGGTCTACGTGGCCGGCAAGAAGATGTCGTCGCTGTCGGATGCCGCGCGCGGCCAGTTACGCAATACGTCGCTGGGTTTCGTCTACCAATTCCACCATCTGCTGCCCGAGTTCACCGCGCTCGAGAACGTCATGATGCCGGTGATGCTGGGCGGCGCCGGTACGGTCGATGCAGCTGGGCGCGCGAGGGCATTGCTGGAGTCCGTGGGCCTGGGGCATCGCCTTGAGCACAAGCCTGGCGAACTGTCCGGTGGTGAACGCCAGCGTGCCGCCGTCGCCCGAGCCTTGGTCAACCAGCCTGCCTGCGTGCTCGGCGACGAGCCGACCGGCAACCTGGACGAAAAGACCGCTGCAGTCGTGTTCGACTTGATGCTCGAGCTCAATCGCGCGCAGAAGACCAGTCTGGTGCTGGTGACCCACGACCGTCGTCTGGCGCGTCGATTGGATCGTGTACTGGAGCTTCACGAAGGCAAGCTGCGCGAGCTGGCAACGGACGCGGTCTGAGTTTCAGCAGAAGAGGGCACCTCTTCCGCCTCTTGGTGGTCGACCGACTCTCACCGCATGGTATGGCGTTGAATCGGCCTGACCCATATCTCTATTCTCCTTGTCAGGTCCGACGCCTGAATCAAGCCTACCCGCGAAGCGGGTTCGACTCGTATGAAGAGTTAGGCCGATAGTGGCGCATTTCAGGTGCCGCCAGTCGCAAGGATCCGCCGAATCAAGAACAGTCTGCGTATCACTCGGACGCATGTGAGGAGCAGACTGAAGGCGCCCAATCCGGCCAATAGAAGCACAGCGGGGACATGGGACGTTGCGAGCTTGTAGCAGCAATACGCTAGGAGCGCGCCAAATAGCACGAGTCCAAACACATTCTTCCAGAAGTGCCAAAGCGTAATTACGGTGGTCGCACTTGAGTTGTGACTTCCCATAGCCTGCCCCCGCGGCCTAATACCTGAACTAAGCCGAGCCGCGCAGCGACTTCGGCTTGAATGACTTGTTATACGTCCCAGCGAAGGCCAACTCCGCCACGAGCAGATTCGGAACCCAGCAGAGCCACGCTATAACGGGATACGCAAGCTCAAACGGAATGCCAGCGATCATGGAGGAGGGCAAGTAGATGCGCAACGTAACGGCGGCAAGGGTGAGAGAGACGTTGCGGACGACCCATTTGCGGTGCTCTTGTACCGCACCCATCCGGATTGATTGGAAAGCGCGCAGCCCTGTAAACAACCAGCAAACAGCCAGGCAAGCAAAGCCAAGCTTTGCAACATAACCACCGAAAGCAAATGCGGACATGTACAGGCCAGACAGGCCGCCTAGAGCAACGCCAACGCCGAGATAAGTGCGACCAATGATCCGGTGCAACTTGTGGCGAGTGCTTCGAAGCCGGCTAGAGAACTGAAACGGGCTAAGTGAAAGAGCAACAAGAGACGCAAATACGTGCGTGTAGATGCCCATCTTATGAGCAAGGAAATTGATCTTCATGTCGGGATGAACCAGAGATCCCAATGGCATGAAGCCATAGGCGAAGACGGCGTAGCCTGCAACGCCGATGGCGAGGATATAGAACCAGATCGTGCCGAATAGTTTCATGGACGTTCAACGCCTGAATTAAGCCGACCCGCGAAGCGGGTTCGGCTTGAATGAATGGTTAGGTGTCAGCCGCGGCGTCGAAGAAACGACCAGAGGCCGCGGCAATCTTGGGGAGCTGGCCAAGCTCGCTGATCAGTTCGCTCGACAGCTTCCATTCTTCAGGAACGCCAAATAGCCCGTGGATTGAAACAGAAAATTTCACCACCCCCAGAGCCGAGCATCGGGCAGAAATGGAGAAATCGCCCTCGAGCGACGTGCACTGCTCGATGTCAGGCCAAGGACGATCATAGGAAGCGAGCCGCAAGAAGAACTGAGTGAACTCGGATGAACCAAGAGGACAGTAGATCTCTCGGACTGCATAGATCTCGGCACCTCTAAGCTCCACAGAAAATACGTACTCGCCGATGCCAAAGAACCGAAGCTCCTTGTCAGTTGAAGTGGATTTGATAGAGAACGAGGAGTCTTCCATGGCACCTAACGCCTGAGTTAAGCCTGCCCGCGGAGTGGGTTCGGCTTGAATGAATTGTTAGGCCGCGACGCCAAGCACAAGTGCAGCCTCCCTTGCGGCAACCGTGACCACCCCGAACTCTCCAGCAATACGGTACTCGCCTGGTCGCAGAATCGAAAGCTCGTCAATGCAGCCGTAATCCAGGCTGCCGTCAGCGTCTTGAGTGGGTAGAACAGCGTCTTGTGGGAGCAGACCACTAACAGAAGAAACACTAGAAAACCGGATGAGGCCGGGGCGATAGCAAGCCCAGTCACCACTTACAGGCGGCGTTGCTTCCGGGTGGCTTTGCAAGAGGCTCGCGAGGACGCTGAATGTGAGCGAGTCTGATGCGTAGTGCCACGAGAGAACGAATGTGTCCTCCAGCAAGATGTCGTCAAACGCATCAACACTCATGAGCGGCCTAACGCCTGAATTAAGCCGACCCGCGAAGCGGGTTCGGCTTGAATGAATTGTTAGATGCCACTGTACTAAGCATCAGTTGTGTACAGATCTAAGTCTAGTGCGACGCCAAGTGCTGCTGCTTTGCGTACATGCTCTCTACTGAGATGAAGTCCATGGCTACCTGAGTAGTAGCCCACCGCCTGCAGGGTGAGATCGTACTCAAGCCACAGACTGCGTAGTTCATTGGCGCGAGTTCCGAGATACAGGAACAGGACATCAATGTGTTCTATCAGCGGAGCAGAGTGCTCGAGACCACTATGCAGCTCCCAGCGCATGAATCTACATAGACGACCGGTACTAGGGTCGACTTCACCTACATTCCGTGCCGCGGTAGGAGCGAGATCAAGAATGTCGGTGACTAGCTCGTGAGTTCCGGGGCCGGTCACGTAGAAGTAGGCGTATTCAGAGCCTGACATCAAGATCTCTCCAGTGGCATCTAACGCCTGAATTAAGCCGACCCGCGAAGCGGGTTCGGCTTGAATGAATTGTTAGGCGCTGAGCCGGGACGGCACACGCCCTGTTCTGTTGAGTGGTGAAGGCGACCATGCGTATCACGCACTTCTAGCCTGAAAATCCCGGTCTCTTGGTCAGACGGCCACACGCTAGGCTCATACGTAAAATCTGCTTGGTCTCCAGGGCTGAGCGTAACCTCGTGTGTGGCCGGCACAAAATGCTCCAGCACAACTTGCCAAGGTTCGCCCGACGGGATGGACTGCAGCTGAGCCGAGCCGGGATGTAGCCTGTAGGGCGGGCCAGGCGCGCCATATGTATGGAAGGAAACACGCACATCAGAAGTGTTGCTGATGCGCAACGGCACCTCAGGGTGTGCCGTCGTCAGGCAGCCACGCGCGTCAAGCTCAATGGTGATGCCTGCGTCCGCCGAAGAGGGCGAGTGAGCGCACCCCACTAGTGCTGTTGCTATGAGCAAAACAGTCCTTGTTCTCATGCGCCTAACGCCTGAATTAAGCCGACCCGCGAAGCGGGTTCGGCTTGAATGAATTGTTAGGCCTCACTGTCGAGGCCGGCGAGAGTAAGGCGAACCTCACTGAAACGCATGCGGTACAGATTGCCCTGTGCCTCCAGATGACCAGCCGAGACTAGATCTCTGAGGCGTTGGCTGTAGAAGACATCTGGAACGTCGTAGTACTGGTCCGGATATGCGTCCATTGCGATCGCTACAACAAGGGCGACTTTTCGCCAGTTTGCGCTGCTACTGGCCAGAATGGCTCGATCTATGGCAAGAAGGTCATCCTCAGTGAGCGCGGCAACCGCCCGCAGATCGTCCGCATCGAGCGGCGGATCATCTTGGTCGTCGGCTGGAGTCATAGTGGACACTCTTGTGAAGCCTAACGCCTGAATTAAGCCGACCCGCGAAGCGGGTTCGGCTTGAATGAATTGTTAGCTGCCAGCCTGCGCTCATGCAGCTTCCCAAGTTGCGAGAACGCCCAAACGACGGCCGCGATAGAAGCGCCCGACACAGTAAACTGATTCACGGCGCTCAGCGGCGGGTCTTGGGAGTAGAACGCCCAGGTGAACGCCGCTCCGCAGGCCGCACCGATCAGCGCCGCTACCCACCAGCGGGCGAGGTTGCGGCGCTCTGCCCAAGCTAAGACTGGTACACCGACTAGGGCTGTAAGGGGTGCAGTGACCGCGTAGCTCATCAGAAGAAACGCCGCCCAGTTGCCAAATGAACCGAAGTCGCCTTTTGCAGTGGATAGGAAAAACTGAAGCAGGGATGGTGTTGCCGGGGCGAGGATGAATCCGGCTATCAACCATAAGACACGGACGTTCTTCATGGCAGCTAACGCCTGAGTTAAGCCATGCCGCGAAGCGGCATCGGCTTGAATGAATTGTTAGGCCGGCCAGTCAACCTGCCAGCCCGACCTTGCAAAGAACTGTTGCAGATCATCTTGGGTCTCAACCCAAGAATCAAAACCTTGGTGCTCATTGGGGCCGTCTGAGCCATCCCACCACTCATAGATGAAAAAGCCACCGGTATCGTCAGCGTCATCAGAGACCCTGACTCGATGAGCGGTTTTGCCGCTGTTGATGATTGTGCCAATAGCGCCGATGGGAATTTGCATGGCGGCCTAACGCCTGAATTAAGCCGCGCCGCGAAGCGGCGTCGGCTTGAATGAATTGTTAGGCACCATGCTGGGGCGTGCGGGCAACCTTTGCAAGGTGTGCCAAGACGGACGAGAAATCGTGGAAATGTGGGTTGGAATCCAGGTGGCTGAGCTCCGCTAGGGTTACAACCAGAGAGCAGTTGTGCGGCGCTGGTACCAACACGTATTTGCCACTGCCGATGCTGAATCTGCCCCGGTGATTGGGAGTGATGAACTCAGGCGCCAAAGCTCTGCCGGCCTCATCCCAGAACAGCCAACCATCACCCTCAACGTCGATACCTTCGCAGTACACGACAGCATCCTCGGCGGATGGGAACACAAACAAGGTTCTCTCATCGGTAGCCGCAGCAAAGATCATGGTGCCTAACGCCTGAATTAAGCCGACCCGCGAAGCGGGTTCGGCTTGAATGAATTGTTAGCGCCCGTCCCGGACAAATACGCAGGCGCGTCCAATGCAGCAGCGTACTGCGACTGAGACGAGAAGGGCCAGTAGGCCATGTCGCCGGCTGCGCTGAGGCGTCGGAAGTAGATGCGCCCGGCCAAGCCAAGTGTCAGCAAGTTGCCGGCAGTGAGAAGTACCGATTGGCCACGAGAAAGGACAGGCCATAGGTAAGGAAGGCCTGACTTGAGAAAGAGAATGCAGCGGGCTGCTGCGTCTCTTTGAGCTTGCGACAGTCTGTCGGGGCCGGTCAGGCGATGCTCTTGAAGGTCGCAGTAAAGCAACCACAAGAACTGGTTGTAGATCTCTCGGATCGCCGGATCGCCCGATTTTGGCACCAAATCGTCGAGTTGGAAATTAGTGATACGGCCACCAATGAGCCAGCGAGTCGACTCAGCCAGTGTTGCTCGAGCTTGAGGATCAACTGCCATAGGGCGCTAACGCCTGAATTAAGCCGACCCGCGAAGCGGGTTCGGCTTGAATGAATTGTTAGACCGCATCACGGCCACCACCTACGGTCCTCTGGATACTCAGCCCTAACATCCGCATCCGAAGGGCCGTGGCACTTTATATCCCATGCCTCTCCAGGAGTCAGGATCCGAACGCCGCACATGCGCAGGTCACAGGAGCGGGGCTGGGAGCCGTCTATAAGCGATATACCCCAGACCTCGCCGTCGCCGGTGCCGACACAAAGGCAGGGATGAAAAGCACAATCCTCGTAAATCTCGCCGGGAGAGATGATGAGATCGCCGAATTTGTCCCGATCTTCCATGCGGTCTAACGCCTGAGTTAAGCCGGCCCGCCCATTGCGGTACCGGTGGGTCCGAGACCGCGAAGCGGGCTCGGCTTGAACGAATTGTTAGACCTTAGCGAATCCACGCTACAGCTTGCCCGATAACGCAGTTGCCGCGCATCACAAGATGACCGCCGGTTACTCCAGTCTCAAAGGAGCGAACAACGTCTCCTGGCCTAATTTGAGCTTTGAGCGCGGCTTGCTGTTCACCGTAGCCAGCCAAAGCTGCCATACCGTCCTTGTATGCCAAGACGGGGCCGAGCTTCTCAATGTTCGGCGGGAGAGGCGCGCAATTCGGGGGTGCCACGACTTCGAGCTTGGCTGGAGGTCGATATGCAACAAGGAAGGCGAGGGCAGCCAAACCTAGAATGGCAACAGAGAACACGGCGATGCTGGATGCTTTTACTTTGGATGCCATGACATTGCAGGCTAAGGTCTAACGCCTGAGTTAAGCCGGCCCGCCCGATGCGAACCGGTTGCGTCCGAGACCGCGAAGCGGGCTCGGCTTGAACGAATTGTTAGGTCTATGGT